>JANTFL010000099.1 GCA_024763455.1 Sediminispirochaeta sp.
CCCATCTCTTCTTCAATGAGCGTAAATATTTTCAACAGACGTCTCTGGGTATAGTCGGACTCCCTTTTTTCATCAAATACCACATACTTATAGAGATAAATAAGGAACTGGTAAGCAAGAACTGAGCCATCGAGCCGGGCAAGCTCTGAATTGCTTTTAAGCAGTTGTAATACTTTTCTGATATGTGTTTCGATAATAACCGGTTCCGAGACAGTAAAAACGCCGCTTTCGCCCATCCCTATGTATTTCAGCATGCTTTCGATGTGATACCCGTTAAAAGTCATCCAGGTAACATGCCATGGATCCTCAGCTGCCTGATACCTATGCGGTATTCCGGGGGAGATAAATATTCCAAAGCCCTTCGGAACAGCTATTTCCTTGTTGTTGGTTATTAATTTCCCGGTGCCAGAAAGTGTTTGAATCCACTGATAGTCCGGATATCCAAAGGGGCGGTTAACCGGATATTGATAAAAATCACATCCTGCGCCAACCAGATAAAAAGGGAGCTCCTTTTCAAGTTCAGTTAATCGGGAAACCTGGAATTGACCATCCTGGCGGCCTTTGTCGTGTTGGTCTTCAAACATTTTAATCCCCTGATTCTTAATATTATACAATAAATATTCATTATTTAAAACAAAAATTCGCTCTTTCCTTCAAAAAATAATGGTTTTTTGTCATAAAAAGGGTAGTGATAATGCTGTTTAGGAGAGAATAAGGATGTAGTTTAAAAAATGGTTTAAAAGTAGAAAAATCTAAGATTGACGGCAGATTTCTTTGGGCTACAATAAAGTAAATTACAATTAAGGAGAATATTATGTTAAAACGTACACTTTTTATCTTAATGATAATAAGTCTTGTTGTTGGTGGGGTTTTTGCAAATGGTCAGAATGATAAAGCAACAGTTTCAAATAAACTGGTTATCAATTCCGATATGTCTGATCCTGCACCAAAAGCAGACCTGGCAAAGGCAGTTGCACTCTTCAAAAAAGAGAATCCCGACCTGGATGTTCAGTTGAATACTTTCGACCACGAAGCATATAAAACAGCAATCAGGAACTTCCTCGTTTCAGAAGCACCGGATGTCTGTACCTGGTATGCCGGTAACAGAATGAAATTTTTTGTTGATCAAAACCTGTTCATGGACGTGAGCAGCCTCTGGAAGGAACTGGGACTGTACGATTCCATGGCATCTTCAGTCAAGGCAATGACAATTGATGGTAAGCAGTACGGTGTTCCCTATTCCTATTATCAGTGGGGTGTGTATTACCGAAAGGATATCTTTGATAAATACGGATTAAGTGCTCCAAAAACCTGGGATGAGTTCATGAAAGTGAATGCAACCCTTAAAGCTAATGGTATTACCCCTATTACCATTGGAACAAAGTACTTATGGACTGCAGGCGGTTGGTTTGACTATCTTGACCTCAGAGTAAACGGTTACCAATTCCATATGGATTTAACAGCTGGTAAAATCAGTTGGCTTGATCCCCGGCTGGATAAGGTTTTTTCACTTTGGGCAGATATGGTTAATAACGGGTACTTTTTGGAGAATCATGCATCATATTCCTGGCAGGAAGCACAGGCACCCCTTATCAACGGGAATGCTGCAATGTACTTAATTGGTAACTTTATGATTCCTGATATGGAAAGTGCCGGGGTTGTTGATAAGATTGATTTCTTCCAGTTCCCCATTATTGATCCCTCCGTTGGAGTATTTGAAGATGCACCTACAGATACCTTCCACATTCCGGCAAATGCAAAGAATGTTGAAAATGCCAAGAAATTCTTGAGTTTTATTGCACGGCCTGATGTTCAGACAATTTTAACTTCCGGTACACTGCCTGCAAACAGTAAATCCGCAGCACCGACCGACAGATTCAAAAAAGCTGGATTTGAAATGCTTAATGCAGCCGATGGTTTGGCACAGTTTTACGACAGGGACAGTTCTCCTGAAATGGCTAAAGTTGGAATGGAAGGATTCCAGGAATTTATGGTTTATCCGGACAGAGAAAAGGCAATCAGAACACGTCTTGAGGATGAACGGAAAAAACTAAGTAACTAATTATAAGGAAAATAATTATTATCAGGCGGCAGTGAGGATTCACCTCCTCCTCCGCCTTTTTTACAGGTAAATTTTATAAAGAAGAGGATGTAATGGCAAGTAAAAAAAACGAATACAAAATGCTGGAGCTTCAGTTCAAGTTAGCTCCGGTATATTTTTTGGCCCCGGCTCTGATTCTTTTTTCTATTTTCGTAATTTGGCCGATTTTCCAGAGTATATGGATCAGTTTCCACCAGTGGAATGGTTTCGGTCCGATGAAATGGATAGGGATAAAGAATTATCAGACACTGCTGCATGATCCCCGGTTTTTTATCTCTATCAAGAATAACTTTCTCTGGCTTACCCTGATGATGCTTGCTCCTGTGTTCGGATTAGTTCTTGCTCTGTTCCTTAATCAGCAGATAAAAGGGATGAAAATCATAAAATCATTTTTCTTTTTTCCCTTTGTTATAAACCTTGTTGTTGTCGGACTGGTCTTTTCCTGGTTTTATAACCCTGATTTAGGCATATTGGCTTCTATTTTCAGGTTATTCGGACTAAAACCCATCCCTATTCTTGCCAATGAAAATTTGGCTACCTACGGCATCATTGTCGCCGGCCTGTGGCCGCAAACGGCATATTGCATGATTCTGTATATTACCGGGCTGACCGGCGTAAGCACTACTATAGTTGAAGCAGGGAGAATAGATGGAGCTTCCGGATTTCAGATGCTGTGGCATGTTATTTTACCGCAATTGAGACCGGCGACCATTATAGCATTAACCGTTACTATCATCGGTGCTTTGAGAAGTTTTGACCTGATTGCAATAATGACTGCCGGAGGACCGTGGGGAAAAAGCTTTGTGCTGGCGTATCAAATGTATGATGAAGCACTTTTCAATTTTAAGATGGGGTACGGCGCATCGCTGGCTGTAGTCCTTTTTCTCACCATGATAGTTTTTATCTATTTCTTTTTGAAAAATATAATAAGCACGGAGAAGTAATATGTTTCCAACCCCGATCCAAAGAAGAAGCATGCCGACGCGTTTTATGTACAGGTTAGGTGTTATACTCGTACTTGTCCTGTGGCTCCTGCCGCTGTTAGCGGTAATATTAACATCTATCCGTCCCGGTTCCGATATTTCCAGCGGGAATTACTGGGGCATCCCCAGCCGTTTCGCATTAATCGAGAACTATTCAGAGGTGTTTAATCCGGCCAGAAGCCCCATGCTCCGTTACTTTATTAATAGTACCTTGATTACGTTGCCTGCAACTGCTATTTCGCTGTTTATCAGTGCAATGGCCGGGTTTGCACTGGCTATTTATAAATTCAAAGGAAGGATTTTTCTTTATGCCGTGTTTATAGCAGGTAATTTTGTACCCTATCAAATACTGATGATCCCTGTTCGTACAATGTTTGTTAACTTGGGGCTGTTTGATACTATCCTTGGATTAATAGTTTTTCATACGGCGTTTCAAACCGGGTTTGCGACATTTTTTATGAGAAATTTTATTGTGGAATTACCATATTCTCTCATCGAATCGGCCCGGGTTGAGGGAGCCACAGAGGTAAAAATATTTTTTACTATCATGATCCCTCTGTTGCGACCTGCCCTTGCATCTCTCGGAGTACTCCTTTTTACTTTTATCTGGAATGATTTTTTCTGGGCCTTAACTCTGGTACAGAGCGATGCAGCCCGGCCGATCACATTCGGATTAAGTGCTCTCAAAGGGCAATGGTTAATCAGTTATAACCTTATTTCGGCAGGGGCTGTTATAGCAGCACTCCCTTCTGTCCTGGTATTCTTTATTCTTCAAAAACAGTTTATCCAGGGATTGTCTTTTGGCGGCGTCAAAGAATAAGAGCATTGGACAGTGGTTTTACAGAGCGTAACTCTGTTTTAATTACAACACTATACAGGAGTTGAACGTATATATGGACGGCACACAAAAAAAAACTCTATCACTCTATGGAAACGAACTGAAAGCAGGAGATGCTAAAAAGATAGAAAAACGTCAGAAATGGATGAAGAAAAAGTTTGGCTATAACCCGGAAGAAACCTATGATCTGCGTTTAAAAGACAATCCTCATCTAGGACCTATATTTGGTGTGAAAGATGTTATCCGCAGCAATGAAGGAGAAGAAATTGAAAAGGGTAAAGGGGTTATTATAAGCACCATCCGTATGGGATTCGGTCATTACCGCATAGCAATGTCCGCTGCTTCATGTGCTAAAGCTATGGGATTTACCCCGTACTGGCTGGACCTTCTTGCAATTCCGGGAGTACCTACCAGGATTATTAATTGGTGTAATACCAATTACAGCAGGTTTTCCAGGATCTCACAGCGGAATAAATTTTTTAACAAGTATATATGGGAATCTGTAACCACCGGAGATAAAACTCTACCCGGTATATGGGGCTTTCTTAATAAATGGATTGAGGGCTGGCCATGGCGGTTTTTAAAAACAAGCCTTAAAGATTACAAAATGAGTGAACTCCTGGGGAATCTGCATCATGGGCTTCCCAAGGATATGCCTGTTATTACCTCCCATATGTGGAACAGCATGGGAGCGGTTGCCGGGGGGATGACAAAGGTTGTGGATATGATGTTCGACAACTGGCCAATGGCTTTTCAGTTGACCGAAGGAGCTGTCCATGCCGTACAGACCCAATCTGGATATTTCGGGTTCAGAACCATGCGCGGATTTGATCAAAAGGGGCGGGTTTTAAAACCTGTACCCCAGGAGGCGATACAATTTACAGGTCATCATGTTGATCACGAACTGGTTCATAATATTGAAGCAGATTGTGACGCACGAATTTCCAGAATGAGAAATAATGAACCCCGCAGATTTCTCCTTACAATGGGAGGAGCAGGAGCGCAAAGGGAGTTGTTTAAGGAAATTATTGACCATTGCCTGCCTCTCATTAAACAGGAAAAACTTACTCTCTTTGTTAATCTGGGGGATCACAAAGATAACTGGGATTGGCTGGAAGGTACCTTGGGAAACAATAAAGAGATGGTAACAACTCATTTCAGCTGGGAAGATACAAAAGCATATGCAGATGGGATTCGTGAAGGAACGGCAAAGGGACTCCATGTTCTACTTTTTGACAATACCTACCATGCAGTCTACGCCACCAATTACTTGATGCGGGTTTCTGATGTCCTTATAACAAAACCCAGTGAACTGGCATTTTACCCTATCCCGAAAATATTCAACGAGCGGGTTGGCGGACATGAAAAATGGGGAGCAATCAGGAGTGCAGAAGTGGGTGATGGTACCCTGGAAACCAGAACAATCCCTGAAACTCTCCAGGCAATCGATCTTATGGTACAGGAGGATGATCTTCTTGAAATGTATTGTGACGGTATTGTTAAGAATAAAAGTATTGGGCTCTATGACGGGGCTTATAAGAGTGTTGAACTCGCAACAGGTAAAAAGTTCGATAGAAATCAGCTCGGTTAACCTGAAGCCGGAACATATAGTGTGCTGAAACTCTGGGCAATGCCCGAGATCAATGGTATTGGGCGTTTGCCCATGAAGCCCAATACCGAACCTTCCCTGGATGGGCGTAGGAACGCATACCTGGCACTAAGTAGTGATGCAGCCCCCCGGGGGCTGGGTACCGGATCCTGCGGTCCGGACTGCTCTGCAGGATACCGGATTTTGCCGGGGCACTATGAGCTTGACTTGTTTCTAGCGTGTATATAGACAGTAAATCTCAAATTGACAAGCCTTGTATAATGTGCTTTAATTACTTATAGAAACTAACTAAAAGAATATAAGTGGGGAACCATATGAAACAACTTGTCCGCCTCGGAGTAATGTGTCTGGCACGGAAAACATTTGATTACCATGCCGCAGAGGAATTGTATACAAATATTATCAGCAATTTGGAGAAACTGGAGCAGGTCGAACTTTCAGTAATACCGGGATTGGTTATAGAACCAAAAGAAGCAGCTTCTGCTGCATTGGAACTTGCCGGTAAAGATATCGATGGTTTGGTAGTTATCAGTGGAACCTTCCATCTTGGCCATCTTGTTCTGGAAGCGGTTAAAACAGTGTCTAAACCGCTGCTTTTGTGGGGCTTACCTGAACTGCCGTATAATGGGGGTAAAATCAGATTAAACTCTGTATGCGGCGTTAATTTAAATGCATCCAATTTATATAAAAGCGGTATACGGAACTATCATGTTTGTATTGGAGATTCTATAGATGAAAACTGGGTCGATGCCTTAAGAATAGCATCTGCCCTGAAAAATACCCATATGGGAATCATTGGATTCCGGGCTAAAGGGTTTTTTAACCTTGGTGTGTATGACCTTAATGTTTACCGTGAAATGGGAATTCTGCTTGATCATTATGAATTGAATGAAGTGTGGAAATTTAAGGTGAGTGAAGAAACGGTACAAAAGAAACTGAAACAGGTTAAAGAAATCTTTGTTGTGAAAGAGTTACGGGATGAACAGGTCTTGAAAGTTGCCGAATTAACCGCAAAATTTGAAGGATTCCTCAAAAAAAATGAGATATCTGCATTGGCAATAAGATGCTGGCCGGAATTTGCTTCTGTTTTTGGGATTTCACCCTGTGCAGCAATGTCTATACTGCAAAGCGAAGGGCATATTATGGCATGTGAGGGTGATATAGAGGGGATGATCTCAATGATAGCACAACGTGCAGTCGGAGCAGAAACTCCTTACTTGTTTGATTTTTCCCAAATAAATTTCGAGGATGATTCGGCCCTTCTCTGGCACTGCGGTGTGGCTCCCTGCAACTTGTGGGATGGAAAATGTGAACGGTCACTCTCTACATACTTTGCGGGCGGGAAAGGGGTAACTGCAGATTTTGTGCTGAAAAACGGCGAGGTTTCAGTGGTCCGTTTTGATTCAGCAGGGACAGAATACCGTGTTTTACTCTCTCATGGGGAAGTTATTCCCATGGAAAAGGAATTGCGGGGAACCTATATGAAGGTGCGGTTTGACAGACCGGTACGAGAACTGTTTGACCTTATAGTTGAAAATGGTATAGCGCATCATGCTTCTGTTGTCTATGGTAATTATATTACACCTTTTAAAATTTTTGCAAAAATTAAAGGTTGGGAGGTTATAGAATAATGGAGCTGCAGCTGCAGGAGGATAAGAACGGGTTTCAAATTTACTGGGGTGAAAACCTTATTATCAGCCACTATCCCTCCCGTCCGGCAATTATGCTGGGAACAGGAAAAGATATAAGTACCTCTCATTCCGGTTTTTTTAACATTAAGGAAAAGAAGGCAAAACTTTCCCCTTGCAGTAACTGGTCTTTTGAACGCAGCACAACAAATGAAATCCGTATAGTTTTTGAAAATCAGATTTCAACATCCTTTGTGGCCGAAGGCGGAAAAAAGCTAGTGGTAAAAAATACCCTTTTGGACACAGCGTACAACCGGTATAAACTCTTTCTTGAAGGACCGGGTCATGATGCTGTGTTCGGAGGAGGAGAACAATTTACTCATCTCGATCTTAAGGGGAGAAAGGTTCCTGTCTGGGTTTCTGAACCGGGAGTCGGGAGACGGTTTGATCTTCTATCTATTGTATTTGCACTAAAGACCAGGCATATCCCGCGTTGGTATAATACGTATATCAGTATGCCGACCTGGATCAGTTCATCGGGCAGATACTTTCACAGCTATTCATCCGCATATTCCATCCTGGATTTTTCTCAGGAAAATCGGTACGGATTATACGTCTGGGAGATCCCCGAAAAAATGGTTATTGGAGCGGAAGAGACCCTTCCTGATGCAGTTGGTGCGTTGAGTGCTCTTCTCGGACGGCAGCCGGAACCACCTGAGTGGATCTACGACGGTCTGATACTCGGTACCCAGGGGGGACAGGAACTTGTAGAAAAAAGAATTAAAAAGATTGAAGAGCATGCTATTCCTTTAAGCGGAGTTTGGTGTCAGGATTGGGAGGGAATCAGAAAAACCGCATTTGGGAAGCAGTTGAAGTGGGCATGGGAAAGTGATGAAACTCTCTATCCCCGCTTACCTGAGTTTATTCAATCCCTTAAAGATAAAGGAATTAAATTTTTAGCCTACAATAACACCTTTCTTACTCCCGGAAGTACAATGTTTGATGAAGCTAGGGAGAAAGGGTATCTTGTAAAAAAAGAAAATGGAGAAATATACGTTGTCTATGTTCCCTTTGATCCGGCCGGACTTGTAGATTTTACCAATCCTGAAGCTGTTGCCTGGCTAAAAGAAATTATAACAAACAATATGCTCCAGAAGGGGATATCCGGATGGATGGCGGATATGGGAGAAATGATTCCTCATGATAGTGTTCTTCATTCCGGAGAATCGGGGAGTACGTATCATAACCGTTATCCTGTAGACTGGGCTAAGCTTAACTATGAAGCGGTTAAAGAAGCCGGGTTGGAGAAGGAAATTTTAACCTTCTACCGTGCGGGGTTTTCCGGAGCTGCACAGTACAGCCCCATGTACTGGAATGGTGATCAAATGGTTGACTGGACAAAAGAGGACGGTCTTCCTTCGGCAATAACTGCCAGTCTGAGCCTTGGAATGAGCGGTGCTGGGTATATCCATTCTGACCTCGGGGGATATACAACTCTGGGATACAAGCATAGAACTGTGGAACTCCTGATGCGCTGGGCTGAGTTTGCAGCATTTTCACAGATGATGCGCTCCCATGAGGGGAACAGGCCGGATAGAAATGTTCAAATATCTGATAATGATCAAGTGCTTGCGCATCTTGCCCGGATGGTTGCCATCTACCGTATTCTAAAACCATACCATAAAGACGTTAGTCAGGAATATCAGCGTAAGGGGTATCCATCATTACG
>JANTFL010000100.1 GCA_024763455.1 Sediminispirochaeta sp.
TAAGTACTATTGCAAGCACTCCCGTCGCAGCCAGGATGAGTTCTGTTACGGTAAAAGAAAATTCCTTTTTCACTGTAAATGAGAATACATAATTTGTCAGGATTCAGCAAGTAAGTTTAGTATTCCTCCAGCATTTGCTTAATTGTGCCGTGCATAAGGTCTCTCAGTTCACCATCCTTTAAGTGTGCAAAACTGCTGAATGCAACAGGTTCTCCAAACAGTAGTTCTACCGTTCCGGGATAAACCAGTTTTGATTTTACAGATTTTCTGTCATAGGTGTTTTTCATTACAATGGGAACAATATCAGTTCCTGTATGTATAGCAAGCCGGAACGGGCCTCTCATGAAAGGAAGGAGTTTCCCGCTCCTTGTCCTGTGCCCTTCGGGAAGCATAATAAGCGATATCCCTCTTTTTAAAGCTTCTGATGCTTTGTTCAGACTTGCAACAGCGTTTCGATGGTTCCTGTGGCTGATTGGAATATTCCCCATCCTTTTTGTTATGGTCCCCCATATAGGCCATGAAAAATGATCCTCCAGTTCAACTCCCCTGACAAAATGGGGGATATATCCGTAAAGAATAAACCCGTCAAAAATATTTACATGGTTTGCTATAAATATGTATGATTTATTACGGTCAAGATTCTCAGATCCCTTTGATAGTACTGATATACCGAAAAAAGCGGGAACCATTCGGCACATGGAACGGAGAACGGGATTGAACAGTTTCTGGTTGTTGAAGATATTCTGGAGAGCTATTAAGGGGAGAGAAAGTAGTAAAAATATCACTGTCAGGATATAACCTGCTGCGGTAGAAATATAGGTCATGCAAACATCTCAATGCTCCCGGGATTGATTGTTACTTCCACAGGTGTTTTCCCCAGAATTTCTCCGTCAGGGGTTAGGTGAAGCGGAATTGCAGAAGAAAGTTTAATTTTTTTCCCCTTGAACACTTCTACTGATGGATCTTTTACATGAAGCCCCTTAAAAAGCACAGGGAATAGTTTAAGCAGCTTCAGCCTTGATACCCTGTTGAGGATGACAATATCAAGGAGACCATCATCGATCTTTGATTCCGGAGACATTAGCATATCTCCTCCGGTAAATCTTGAATTGCATATCTCAACAAAGACACTATCTCTCTTAATTACAGTATCATCTATCTCCAGTTCAATAGCGGTAGACTTCAGGAATGCTACTTCCTGCAATACCCCTAGTATGTAGCTAAAAGCGCCAAGGGCCTTGAACTTTTTCGCTCTGTACGCAACGTTGGAAACAAATCCGGCCCCAAGGAGATTGATAAAGGAATGTTTTTCCCCAGAGTGGTAAAAACTGCCGGTATCGATCCTTTTTGTATTTCCAGAAGCTATTCGTGCAACTGCATCTTCTATCGAACTGATTCCAAGGTCTTTAACGAAAGAGTTGCCTGTCCCTACAGGGATGACTCCCACAGGCTTTCTATTAGCTCCGGGGGAGTTTTCAAGGGCATTGATTACTTCAAAGAGTGTTCCGTCTCCTCCTACGGCAACTATTCCGTCATATGCATCTTTTTCTACCGATTTGATCAGCTCAGGAATGTGTCCGGGATAGTCCGAGACGGCAGAGACCGTTTCAATGCCTTTTCTCCTAAAAAAAATTACAGCTTCCTCTGCTGCCGCAGTTCCGAGTTTTTTACCCGCATTGGGGTTTACTATTAAAAAAAGTTTCATGGATTTAATTTAGCATATTTATGTTTCTTTATCTTTCCCAATTGTCGGGTTTTCTGTTATTATGGCCTAAAAGTTTTGTCTCAAAAACGGGGGGGGAGATGTCACAGGTTAAAAATTTATTAAATCCGCTGGGTAGAAAAATATTTCTCGACAGGTATGCTCTTAAAGACGGCAAGAAAGAAACTCTTGCAGTTGGAGACACAATTATTGTGGTTGTTAATAAGGACACCGGTCAAAGAGAGATAGGTACTGTAGAAGCTTTAACCGGCGATACCGTTTCCATAAAACTGGAAGACGGGACTACTCTGGAAAAATCCATAGAAAGTATTGATAAGCCTGTAGAGACTGATCCCTCTCAGATGATGGAGCGGGTTGCCCGTGCCATGAGCGGACGGGAGGCGGACAAAGAAACCTGGGCGAAGAATTTCAAGTGGCTTCTGGAGGACTGGAAGTTTGTTCCCGGGGGAAGAATCCTTACCGGAGCAGGGACTGAGCAGAATTTAACATACTATAACTGTTATGTCATTCCTTCTCCTGCTGACAGCAGAGAAGGGATTATGAAAACCCTTACCTATATGACAGAGATCATGTCCAGAGGCGGCGGAGTGGGGATAAACCTTTCATCGTTACGGCCTCATCACTCCTATGTTCGTGGAGTAAACGGCAGATCCAGCGGTTCTGTTTCCTGGGGAGCTTTGTACAGTTATGTTACCGGGCTTATTGAACAGGGGGGGAGCCGCAGAGGCGCCCTGATGCTCATTCTGAATATCTGGCATCCGGATATACTGGATTTTATAACCAGTAAAAGGGAGATGGGCAAGATTACAAACGCCAATATAAGCGTCGGAGTAACCGATGATTTTATGGAAGCGGTGAAGAACGACGCGGACTGGGACCTTGTTTTCCCGGATACCGCGGTACCGGAGTATGATGAAAAGTGGAACGGTAATCTCGATGACTGGAAAAAGGAAGGTTTTCCAGTTGTAAAGTATAAAACAATGAAAGCCAGGAAAATCTGGGATACAATTATAGAGAGTGCTTGGGCCAGTGCCGAGCCTGGAGTTTTCTTCATAGACCGGTACAACAAGATGAGCAACTCCTACTACTATTCGACCATAAACTGTACCAATCCCTGCGGAGAGCAGGGGCTGCCTTCATGGGGTGTATGTAACCTTGGAGCCCTCAATCTTTCCCGGTTTGTTAAAAACGGAGAGGTTAAGTGGGATGATCTTCGGAAAGGGGTCCGGTATGCCGTCCGTTTCCTGGATAATGTCATAGATGATACTCCCTATTTCTTTGAAGAAAACAAGAAACAGCAGCTTTCGGAACGAAGAATAGGGCTGGGAACCATGGGGCTTGCAGAGATGATGATCCGCCTGAAGATCAGATACGGCGGAAAGGAATCTGACAAGTTTCTAGACAAACTCTTTAAATTTATTGCTGTTGAGGCGTACATTGCCAGCAGCGATTATGCTGCAGAAAAGGGTGTGTTCCCGGAATTTGTTGCAGATAAATATTTAAAAAGCGGCTTTATGAAAGGAATGCCTGAGACAGTCCATAAAGCTATAAAGGAGAAGGGAATACGGAATGTTACCCTCCTTACCCAGGCTCCTACGGGAACCACCGGGACAATGGTGGGTACCTCTACAGGTATAGAACCCTATTATTTCTGGGAGTGGGAACGGGTTGGCCGTATGGGCTCTCATACTGAGCGTGTTTCAGTTTACCAGGAGTGGGTTAAGGATCATGAAGGAGAAAAGCTTCCCGATTATTTTGTAACCGCGATGGACCTTTCGCCAGAAGAGCATATCAGGGTACAGGCTGCAATCCAGCGGTGGGTAGATTCAAGTATTTCAAAAACCAGTAATACTCCTAACCATTATACCGTTGACCAGACCAGGGATTTGTATCAGATGATGTACGATACAGGGTGTAAAGGAGGGACGATCTACCGTGATGGTTCCCGGGATGAGCAGGTTCTTAACCTGAAAAAAGAAGAAGATGCTGCCCCTGAAGCTCCGGCGCCTGTCAAGATTAAATCAAGGGTTAGGCCAACTGTATTAAACGGAACAACCTACCGCAAACATACTCCCATAGGGACTGC
This sequence comes from Sediminispirochaeta sp., assembly GCA_024763455.1. Taxonomy (GTDB): domain Bacteria; phylum Spirochaetota; class Spirochaetia; order B11-G9; family B11-G9; genus B11-G9. The sequence goes on from JANTFL010000100.1 coordinate 3,810, forward strand.
ATATATAACAGTTAATTCAGACAGTGCCCACGAAGATGAGCCTTTTGAGGTTTTTATAAACGTTGCGAAGGTCGGGTCAGATGTTGCAGCAGATGCAGAAGGTCTGGGTAGACTTATCAGCCTTGTACTAAGAATGGCAAGTCCTCTGTCTCCTGTAGAACGGGTGAAGAATGTTATTGCCCAGCTTAAAAGCATCGGTTCAGGACGGCAGCGGGGATTCGGTAAAAACAGGGTGATGAGTCTCCCCGATGCAGTTGCTCAGGTTCTGGAGGAGCACATAGGGAAGTCCCAGGAGGATGAACTTCCGGTTCTCCCTGATGAGGAAGATGAGGAGAAGAACAAGCAGTTTGCGTTTTCTTTCTCAGAACCCCAGGCAGATATCTGTCCGGTCTGCGGTAATGCAACGTTTATGTTTATTGAAGGGTGTAAAAAGTGCCACTCCTGCGGGCACAGTGAGTGCTAGGTTTATTACCTTATACCAAGAAGCGGCAGAATATCGTTCCGGGAGGGGGCTTTGTAGAACCTCTTCCCGGCAACTTCGATAACCGGAATTGAGTGTATCTTTGCTTCTTTTGCAGCTTTCATGTGTGCAATAATTTCCACTTCCCTGATGTTTATCTCGGGATAATCTTTTTTTAGTTCCTTTAAAAACCGTGATGTTGGAATGCATCTTGGGCATATAAGGGATTTGTAGTATACAATTTCTTTATCCATATGCTTATCCATGTATCATCTCGTGTGCTTTGTAAGAACTTCTTACCAAAGGTCCTGAGGCTACCTCTCTGAATCCCATCTTAAGGGCTTCCTCTTTGTATTTAGCAAAGGTATCAGGATGAACGTATTCTACAACCGGATGGTGCTCTTTCGATGGAGCCAGATACTGGCCGATGGTTAGAAAATCACAGTCTACTTCTCTCAAGTCGTGTAGTGATTGTATAACCTCATCAAAGGTTTCTCCCAGGCCGACCATTATTCCGGATTTGGAATACAGGGTAGATAATTCCTTTACCCTCCTAATCAGTTCCAGGGATCTCTCATAAACAGCCTGAGGGCGTACTTCTCTGTAAAGACGGGGTACTGTCTCTATATTATGATTTATAATAACAGGTCCGGCATCTATTACTGTTTGTAAAGCATCTCTATCTCCCTTAAAATCGGGGATTAAAACCTCGACCAGAGCTTCCGGAGAACTTTCTTTTATAGCTTTGATCACCTTTGCAAAATGGTCCGCCCCACCGTCGGGAAGATCGTCTCTGGTTACCGAGGTAACTACCACATACTGCAGCCCCAGCGCCTTAACCGCATCTGCGACATGTTCGGGCTCATGAGGGTCAAGAAGATCAGGAGCCCCGCTGGTTACATCACAGAATGTACAGTTACGGGTGCACCTGCTGCCCAGGATCATGAAAGTAGCAGTCTTGCTGCTGAAACACTCCATCCTGTTTGGGCAGCCTGCAGCTTCACATACTGTATTGAGATGATACTTTGAAAGAATTTTCTGAACATAGTTAAGATTTTCTCCCCCCTGGATCTTCATTCTGAGCCATTTGGGTTTCCGTAAAACAGTATTATTACTCATCAATTACCTCTACATCAGTATACCCGAAAACTTCTGTCAGATAGTTACCTGTCAGCTTTTTCAGTTCAGCCATATCTTCCTTCCTGCCGGTAAGTTTTTCGATTGATGTTACCCCCCGGTCAGTTATGCCGCAGGGTATTATCCAGTTAAAATGATCAAGATTAGTGTTCACATTAAAGGCAAAGCCGTGCATGGTTACTGCTTTGTGGATGGATATACCGATTGCGGTAATCTTGCTGTCACCGACCCAGACCCCTCTGTGTTTAAGATCCCTGTCTGCTGTAATTCCGTATTCATTTTTTAAAAGACGGATAAAAATTTCTTCCACATTAGCAACGAACTGTTTCAGCTGACGCTGTTTTTCATACAGGTTAAAAATAAGATATCCGACTATCTGCCCGGGGCCGTGGTATGTTGCCTCGCCGCCTCTGTCTATTTCAAAAATACCTATCCCCTGTTTTTCAAGAACCTTTTCAGGAAGGAGAACATCTCCCTCAGCAGTTCTCTTTCCCTTTGTTATTACCGGGGGATGTTCCAAAAGTATAAGGGTGTCAGGAATCTCTTCGTTCTGCCGCTTTAAAAGGAGTTCCTTCTGAAGTTCCAGAGCTTCTCCGTATTCAACGAGTCCTTTGTTTAATATTCTGAGTTTCATGGGTTCGCAGTATACAGCCAATATAGATATTTTAAAAGAGGGTCTGATTGCAAAAAATGCAATTATGGTCCATAATTTCTTAATGACTGAAAATATAGATGAAATTCTTAACCATCTGAAAAAGCTTGGATTTACCGAATACGAAGGGAAGGTCTATCTTGCCCTGCTGAATAATCATCCGTCCAGTGCATATTCTATTTCAAAAGATTCAGGGGTTCCTCATTCCCGGGTGTATGATATTACCCGCAGGCTTATCGAGAAGGGGGTGGCTGTATCCACCGGTATCAATCCGGAGCAGTTTAGTCCCCTCTCGCCTGATGAGCTGGTTTTTAAACTGAAAAAGGAGTATGAACAATCTACAGCGGAGCTTGAACGTCAGCTGCAAAGTATCAATTTTAAGTCGGATTTTGATCCGGTATGGAACATCCCAAACAGAGAACAGGCTTTTAAGCTTGCCGCAGATCAAATTAATAATGCCGAACGGTCTGTGTATATCGGGATCTGGTCTGAAGAACTCCCTCTCGTTCTTAAAGAGCTTAAGGAAGCGGACCGCAGAGGAGTGAAAATTTTTGCACTGATATACGGGGATGATACCCCTGATTTCGGGGAGGTTTATAACCACGAGACAGAAGGTTTTGAAGCTATCGAGGAGCTGGGCCGGACTCTTGATTGTTCCGTAGATGATAAGTGGTGTATATCTGGTGCCCTTGGAGGACTACGGGACAGCCAGATAATTTGGACAAAAAACCCTTCTCTGGTTCACACGATAAAGAGTTATATTTCCCACGATTTTTATCTTGCAGAGATTATGAAGCAGTTCGGCGGCGGTATTGACAAGGAGTATGGAAAGAATCTCTCTATACTGAGGAAGAAGTTTATCTAACCGTTAATTGAACTCCATCCTGGAATTCATTTCAGCAACATGGGAAAGAGTATTGTAGATTGAACAGTACTTACACGCAAGTTCCATGGACTTTACAAAGCTCTTTTTGTTCTTTTCGTCTGTCTTGGCTGTAAATACTACGTTGCAGTACTTCAGGGTTGTGGGAACTGTTGTTCTTTTCTCTCCGGTGATATCGATCTCGAGACTCTCATAGGAAAGTTTCTTTTTAATCAGGATATCTTCAAATGTTGAATAGAGGCATGAGCCTAAGGACATGAGCAGGAGGTCATAGGGTTCTGTATGTTCTATACCTGCATCAACCTTAACAGTTTTTCCATTATCGTTTATGCCGATTCCTTTGAAAGGCATTGAAAAATTCATTTTTACGTGTTTGATACTTCCCAAAACAAGAGCCCCCTGTGAATGTGTTGGTATGCTACACTGTACATAATAGTTACGCTCTATGCAAGAGTTGACATCCGGATCATATTGGCATAAATTATTACTACCAGAGTAGTAACTATATAAATTTTATAGTGGGATAAAAAATTATAATAGCTGTTTTATTGATGTTCTTTCTTTATAAAGTATAGAATATCCAGGACAAAAGGAGTTAAGGTGAGTGAGAAGTTTTTATCAGTTTATTCTGAGATAGGAAGACTAAAATCAGTTCTGCTGCACCGTCCCGGCAGGGAGCTTGAAAGACTAACCCCTGCCTATCTCGAAGAGATGCTATTCGATGATATTCCATGGCTCAAAAGAATACAGTATGAACATGATCAGTTTGCTGCTCTTCTTATGGGTCAGGGAACGGAGGTTATTTATTTTTCAGATCTGCTTACCGACATCCTGGAGAAAGAAGCGGTAAAAAAAGAAATAATTGATGCTGTAATGGCCCAGTCACGGATCAGCAGCTCGTATTTGATCGAGGAAATAAAAGAGTATCTTGAAAACCAGGGGCCTTCTGCTCTCGCAGAAATTTTAATTGCGGGGTTTTCAATTGCTGATCTCCCGGGGAAGCAAAAAAGAACACGCCTTTCAGATTATATCGAAGAAGCCTTTCCTTTTTACATATCACCGCTGATAAATCTGTACTTTACCAGAGATCCGGGGGCCGTTATCGGTGAAAGACTCTCTGTCAATTCCATGAACCGGGAAGCACGAAGAAGGGAGTCTCTCATTCTGGATTTTATCTACAGGTATCATGAAAACTTTTCTCATTGCGCTTACTCCCCATTGTATAATCATAATGAGAGAGCCAGTATTGAAGGGGGCGATATACTGGTTCTAAACAGCGAGACCATTGCAGTCGGATGCAGTGTCCGCACCAGTACTGATGCAATAGAGCGGTTAGCAGAACGTCTTTTTGCAGAGGAAGCCGGGTTCAGAGAGGTTCTGGTTATTCAAATCCCCTTTACCCGGGCGTATATGCATCTCGATACAGTGTTCACCATGGTTGATTGTGATAAATTTACTATTTTCCCTGGGATAGAGAAAAGTTTGAAGGTTTTCAGCCTTACCCCTGGAGACCGCGGGACGCTAAAAATTGATGTAAAAAAGAGTTTAAAAGATGCACTTAAGAACTCACTCCATGTTCCCGGAGTAAATCTTATTCCCAGCGGCGGGGGGGACCTGGTAACAGCGGCAAGGGAGCAGTGGAATGACAGCACCAATACGCTGGCTGTTGCTCCGGGAGTTGTAGTTACCTATGAGCGAAACGCAGTTTCCAACAGGACCTTGAGGGAAAACGGGATTGAAGTTCTCGAGATTGAGGGTTCAGAACTGGTTAGAGGCCGCGGAGGTCCGCGGTGTATGAGCATGCCATTATACAGGGAAGCCCTGTAAACAATAGAGAAAGGAGCTGATAGTATGCCGGTAAGTTTAAAAGGAAG
>JANTFL010000101.1 GCA_024763455.1 Sediminispirochaeta sp.
TTTGATTCATCCCTTACTTCTGTTATAGAAAAAGCATATAAAAAAGGAATTTATACTGTAGTCCTCGACAGAGGGGCGACAAGGCCCGTTTATGATGTTTACATTTCTAATGATGATGAAGGATATACCCGTGAGGGAACAAAATGGATTGCTGAGCAGTTGGGAGGAAAGGGTAAACTTGCCATAATTGAGGGAATCCCATGTGAGATAAATAAAATCCGGGTCAATACCATTAAAAAAACAGCGGCCAAGTATGGCCTTGAAGTAATTGATTCGCAGCCGGGAATGTGGAATCCGGAAAAAGCACTTGCTGTTATGGAGAACTTTTTACAGAAATACCCGCATATTGATGCAGTTTATACGGCTGATGATGACATGATGAAAGGTGCACTTCAGGCTTATAAGGAATCTGGAAGGAGTGATATAAAGGTATTCCTGGGCGGTGGTGCTGATAAGGATATTTTGAAAATGATTATGGATGACAGTAACCCTCTCGTTAAAGCGGATGTAACCTATCCACCTGATTGTATCGCAACAGCTGTCGGTCTCGCTGTTCTTGGTTACAATAAACAGACTTTTGAAGGGTTTTATCAGAAAAAACTTCCTATCAGAATTATTCTTGCTGCTGAGCTTATTACAAAGGAAAATGCAAAACAGTACTACGAAGCAGATGAGCTAAATTTCCAGAAAGTGGAATAGCTTTCATAAAATCCAATTGTGAATTTTACAAAAACCACCTCTCCCCGGGGTGGTTTTCAGTTTATGTACCCACAGAGGCGAGGAAAAGTAGCCTTCTTTGGAAGTTGATTCCCTTGTTTCAGTTGGAACAGAGATTATCCCTGTTAAAGAAAAAGCAACTATAGACCACATTGGACAGGCTGAGTATAAACTGATATCACTTCCTCTTGATCTGGTTGGTTAGTCCCGCCGGCTACTGGATCAGAAGATTTAGACGAATTCGGTTCCAGTATTTCTTTATTCTGTTTTACTGCTCCTTTAAAAATGGTTCCCTCAAGATCCAGTATCCGCCAAAAATGTTCTTTATGCTGTAGAAACTTCCGGACCCTATCTCCAGAAATATATGAGCTGTTGTGATGAACATATCAGAAAGGAACCTAAAACGCAAGATAGCATTGGATCATTGAATTTTTCTTATCTTGAAACCCTTGATTACGGGATACTTGTTTCCCTGCTCATCTTCGCTGTAGCCAAGGTACTTTCCCAGCACAAGGATCTTTGTATTCAGCTGAATTTCCTCAGCTTTCGGTTTCCGTGAACGCCTGACAGGGATGGCGGATGAGAAATCACTTCCCTCGAGCTGAATATAACAGCGGTAAATTTCTACGTCCTCAACGCCGAGCCACTCTCCCGAGCTCAATTCCAGTATACCGACGAAGTTCTCCTTGTCCGGATTCAGGACCTCTCTTGCTGAGACAGTACCGTTGATAACGACGTACTGGTCAGGATTGATATTGTTTGCGTTTCCCTCTTGTACCATCAGGTATATATCTTTCAGGGTAAGATCGAAATTAACCGGATCTTTAGCCGTTCCCCCTGTTTGTGCTGAAACAAAAAGCGCTATAATAAAGAAAACTGCTGAAATCGTAATTCTTTTCATGGTTTCATCCTTATGTGTAAGTTTAAATTGTAAAGGGGCTGTGGTCAAGAAAAGAAAGAATGAAACAGAAATAATTACAGTAAAATGCTCTAAAATCTCTACTTGACGAGAGAATGATATAGTGATAGTTTTTATTTACGCTTAAGCGAAAGGCTAAAGAATCCTTTAGCTTTTCTGCCATCTTCAAAATCCGGGAGAAACAGGTCGGTTTATGGAAATAAAATTAAAGAAATATTCTTCAGTTTATATTATTGAGGTAATTGGAGACATGGATCTTTACAGTGCTTTTGAACTTAAAGATGTCGTTACAAAGATGCTCGCCAAAGGTATTGAGAAGTATGTTCTGGATTTGGAAAATGTTGAGTATATCGACAGCAGCGGCATTGGTGTGCTTATTCATGTGTACAGCACTATTAAAAAAGCAGGATACAAACTGAAGATAGCTAATGTTCACGGATCTGTTGAAAAGGTTATACGGCTTACAAAGCTAACCCATTATTTCCCGATAGTATCATCATTAAAAGAAGCGGTTGCATTACTTGAGCGTTAAGGAGACGGTTAATGGAAGAAATTAAAGAAATAGTTATAGATAATAATAACCCTCTGTTAAAGAAAGATGGACTTTTTTTCAAGGAATTTCCCTCAGATATCCGGCAGGTAAGATTTTTCTCAATGCTGGTTGTCCAGAAGGCACCCCCTGAGATCAAAGAGATAAACCTTCTTGAGCAGCAGATAAGTGAACTTATCAAAAATGCTGTACGCCACGGCAACAAGAACGATATTAGTAAAAAAGTAAAAGTTTGGGCTGGTTTCAGCAATGACCATGCTCATGTCATTGTCGAAGACGAGGGTGATGGATTCAAAAAACTTGAAGAGTGGAACGAATTCAACAAAAAGAGAAACGAATGTTTCGCAAATCAGGATTTTGAAGAGATGGAGAAGTATTTCTCGTTCCGGACTGAAGAAAGTAATGAAAACGACGGTGGTAATGCACTCTTTGCTGCTCTGGAATACTGGGACGGCGGTGTTGTCTTTACAGAGAAAAAGAACTGCATCGCTGTATACAAGAACTTTGGAAAGAAAAAATACGGGTTGGAACTTAATTAGTATATCGGCAGACATCAAGAAGGTAAGGGATGGAAGGTAGAAAGAGTTCGCAGATAAAATTACCTTTGCGTTTAACCTTTACCGAGGAAGGAATTCAGTTTTTTAATTCTCATAACAGAAAGCTCGAGAAGCAGTCTCTGTCAGATAATGCTGTGGGATACGGTATTACCCTTTCAGAGTATGCTGCTCCGTTTGTTCAGAAAATGATAGTTGCTGACTATATTTCGAGGATTGAGGTAATCCGGACAGCATTTACCGAGAAGCGGAGCGAAATTATGGATACCTCAAAGCTCATTTTTTACGGTATGCTCTACAGGAAATTTTCGACTGCAGTCGCCTCGAGAATGCTTAAATCCGCCTTTGTTTCAAACTGGAACAGAATGAATCCAAAAAAAATTCTTGACTCCTCATCGATTCACAGGTTTGATTCCAGTGGGAAGCTGAACAAAGATATCGGCGGGAAGATTGAGAAATACAGAAAAGATATTATCGAGGGAGCATTTGCAAAACTCTCTGATTCAACCATCGAAGAGGAGGATATGGCTAAGCTCAGGATGCTTGGGTGCCGCTATCTTGACCATGTCAATCCCTTTATCTGGTATATCCTCTCAGTGTCCGAAAAATACAAGGACTATAATTCGTTGTTTGAAGGGATTACTGATATTCTCTTTTCGTATATAAGCAAGTACAGGATAGCAGAATATCTCTCCCTCATGGTAATGGAATTTTCAATAAATGCTGAATTGAGTCAGTTAAAGCAGCTTTCAACCCGGATTTATAAAGATAAGACGGACTTTAACAAGATCCTCTCAAACGAGCTTGTGCGTAAAGAACTATTAAAGTATCTGGAAAAGCAGCACGAGTTTCTCACTCTCTCGTGGAAAATCCATGGAAACTCAACATCCATCGGCACAAGAACCAAGTTTCAGGTTCTTATCTATAACAAGGATAGAGAGTATCAGAAGCTTAAGGAAGATTTGGACAGCAAGAAGTCAGCAGATATAAAGAAAAAGACCCTTCTTGATTACTACCAGGAGGAGTCTGAAGACAGGTTCAGTTCCGATCTCGGGTTATATTATCTTTCCTTTATGGATGAAGCCTGCAGTGAGCATGATATCCATTTTGAATCAAATATCCATCAGCTTCCGGATAGAGGGCTGAATATAATTACCCTTACCTTTATCTTATCTTGAGTACTATTATTGTTTGATCATCGTGCTGTGCTGTGATCCCGACAAAGTTGTTGAGATCCTCCTTTATACTGTCCACAATTTCCCGGGCGGGTGAATCTGCTCTGTTTTTGATTACCTTCTGAAGTGAAAACTGAGAGTATTCTTCGTGTTTTGCGTTTCTGGCTTCGGTAATTCCATCGGTATACAGGGTGAGTATATCCCCTTTATCAACCTGAAATATCTCCTGCTTGTACTGTTCACTCTTTTCGATCCCGATGGGGAGTCCCGGGGCATCAATTTCTTCGAAGCGGCTTCCCTTGGTAAGATAATGAAGCGCAGGCGAGTGGGCTGCATTAGCATATTCCACTTCCCCGGTGTCTTCGTTGAAAATAAGAAAACTCATGGTTGCGAACTGATCTACGGCAACTCTGTCAGTAATACCTCTGTTTAAAATAGTGAGTATCTGTTCTGCATTTCTTCTCGGGGAGGCGACCAGCCGTATAATAGTCCGGATCATTACCATTAAAAGAGCTGCGGGAACTCCTTTTCCCACCACATCACAGATGAGAACAGCAACTTTGTTGTCTGTCAGACGGAAGGCATCGTAGTAGTCTCCGCTTACACCCTTTGCTGCACGGGAGTAAGCTGCAATGTCAATCTTTTTGGATTCCGGGATTTTTATTGGAAGAAGGTTTTTCTGGATATCTGATGCAATTTGTATCTCACGGTAGAGCTCACTTTTCTCTGTTAGCTCCTGGTAGTTGAACATCGTATCAATGGTCAGTGCAGCATAATCGCCAAATGTTTTAAGGTGGCTGAAGTCTATGTCGGTAAACTGCTCCCCTTGAGATGTTTTCGCAATGACAATGGCGCCAAGTACCCGGCCTGATATTACCAGAGGGACGATTGCCAGTGAGCTGATATACAACAGGGTACCGGGTGTTGAAAGGTTTTTAAATGATTCATCCTGTGAAGTATCTCTAATCAACTGAGCCTCTCCGTTGATAATTGCCTCACCGATAACAGTTTCTCCCAGGGGTATCGGATGTTCCTTCTCATACGCCTCAATCTTCTTCCTGCTAACCGCAGCTTTTTCTGGAAGAGGGATAAGGGGAGGCAGATACCCTTTTGATGCTCTCTTTTCTATTACTCCTTCTGTCTCTTCACTTATCATGAATACTGCGCCGGCATCAGCCTGGGTATTCTCGACAGCTGACTTAATAACGATCTGTATAATTCTGTCCAGATCATACAGGTTTCCGAGAGAAATTACTCCGCCAATTTCCTTCATGAAGTCCATTACCGAATCCAGTTTACTCCAGAGTTCCTCTTTTAATGAGTTGTAATGCAGGGAGAATTCCTCGAATTCGTCACCTGATGTTATCTCAAGGGTTTTGGAAAAATCTCCCTCAGCAACCGACTGAATGGCATTATGCATAAGCATTATCCGCTTCCCCATCCTTCTTGAAAAAATTACCATAACAAGAAAGGCGGAAAGTATGGAAGTTACCGCTATAAGTATTGCAGAGACGATACTTCTCTGGATGGAGCTGTTGATATTCTCCCGTACTCTTCCTACAAACTGACGGCCGGCGTTAGCATAATCAGTAGTATTCATATTCAAAACCTGTACCCCGCCTTCAAGCTGATAGAGACGGGAGAGCTCTTCGTTTGAAACCAATCTGTTGTTATAGAGTTCTTTACGGATATTGACCATCCCGATAGTACCGAAGTCGTAGATGTGGGGAGTACTGATTATTTGTTCGATGAGCGTAAATACGGGAATGTAGTAAAGATCGTATAAGGTCACCCAGCTTTCTACAAGCTTTCCCATTTTTTGTTTATCATCTTCCGGGAGGTATGAAAACCCTTTGAAATTCTGCAGTGCAGACACCTGCCGGTTGAATGAGACGATCTGATTGGTAAGATCCTGTTTCAGTTCGTAAATATCTTCATTGGTCGTCATAAGGCCTTCCGCTCTCAACTCAATCTGTTCGAGGGTAGAAAGAATCTTTTGTGACCGTATTTCAAAATCCTTCATCTGTATGATTACCCTGCCGTAGTAGAACATAACTGCAGATGCAATTATAAAACCTACGACAACGATCATCTCCATGAGAGTTAGCTTAACTCTTATTCTCATTCCAGGCTCCTGTACTACCAGGTATACTACCATGAATGAGGTGAAAATATCCATAGAATTTTTACAAATTGGAGTAATAGTAGATATTACTTGCACAAGTAATTCAAAGTCTGTACTCTATCATTTATGAACAGAGAAGAAAAAAGGAAATTCGCCGATTTTCTTGCAGAATATATTACCCCCCGGCGTCTTGAAAAGATGCAGGAGGTACTTTCGTACAGAACCGACTATATAACGGTAGCCCTTGAGGATATCTACCAGCCACACAATGCAAGTGCAGTCTTGAGGAGCTGTGATGCATTCGGTGTTCAGGATGTACACATAATAGAAAACAGGAATACATACCGGGTGAATCCCGGGGTTGCTCTCGGCAGCAGTCAGTGGTTAACGCTTACGCGGTACAATACCCATGAGGAAAATACTCTTCTGGCAATAGAAAATTTAAAACAGCAAGGCTACAGGATCGTTGCGACCATGCCCTATGATACCGATGTTAATCTCGAAGTTTTTGATCTTGAAAAAGGTAAGTGTGCTTTTTTCTTCGGGACTGAGATGTATGGATTGTCCCAAACTGTACTTTCGAGAGCGGATGAGTTTATGAAGATCCCTATGTTCGGATTTGTGGAGAGTTTTAACATTTCTGTTTCCTGCGCTGTAAGTCTCCATCATTTAACCCATAAACTCAGGTCTTCTTCCCTAAAGTGGGCGCTTTCTGCAGAAAGAAAGGAAGATGTTTTGCTGGCCTGGCTGAAAAACAGTGTTAAAAACAGCAGTATGTATGAAAAACGCTTCTTTGAGGGGCGATTATAAAATTAAAAGTGGTGTTTTTGCTGATTTGGGATTAAAGTAAAGGCAGATAACTACCAAAGGAGCAGTTGAATGAAAGATAAGCGAAGTTCTATTTGGGGATGGTCCTTGTATGATTGGGCTAACAGTGCTTTTGCAACAACGGTAATGGCAGGGTTCTTTCCGGTTTTTTTTAAGGCATACTGGTCTACCGGAGAATCTGTTCAGCAGAGTACGTTCTACCTCGGACTTGCCAATTCAATTGCTTCGATAATTGTTGCAGCGCTTGCTCCTATCCTGGGGGCTATAGCTGATAAGGGAAGCTCCAAGAAAAAATTCTTGAGTGTTTTTGCCTTTCTCGGGATACTCATGACGGGAGCCCTCTGGTTTGTGCAGCAGGGACATTGGCAGATGGCGGCTCTGTTTTACACCATCGGGACTGTGGGGTTTGCCGGAGGGAACATCTTCTATGATTCTCTGCTTCCGGGGGTAGCATCTCCTAAAAAGGTTGATTTTGTATCCTCCTTGGGTTTTGCTTTGGGATACATTGGGGGAGGGCTGCTTTTTGCTGTCAACGTATTTATGTATCTCAAACCTGAAGTTTTCGGCATTGCAGACGGAGCAGTTGCCATTAAGCTTTCATTCTTGAGTGTTGCGGTGTGGTGGGCGGTCTTCAGTATCCCGCTCATGATCTTTGTAAAGGAACCGGAAGGAGAAAAGGGGCTTTCGTCGGCAGAAGCAGTACGGGCCGGATGGAATCAGCTGAAGAGTACGATGAAAGAGGTCAGACATCTTAAGGTGGTAGGAATGTTTCTTCTTGCCTACTGGTTTTACATAGACGGGGTTGATACCATAATAAAGATGGCTGTAGATTACGGTGTGGCCCTTGGATTCCCGTCTGAGTCCCTGATAGTTGCGCTTCTTCTTGTTCAGTTTGTTGCTTTCCCTGCTGCGCTTTTATACAATTTGTTTGCAAAAAAGATCGGTGTCAAGAGAGCGCTCTTTGTGGCTATACTTGCATACAGCGTTATTACCGTTCTTGGATTTTTAATGAAAACGGTTATTCATTTCTATGCTCTGGCAATAGCGATTGGGCTCTTTCAAGGTGGGATACAGGCTTTGAGCAGAAGTTACTATACCAGACTTATTCCGGAGAACAAGGCTGCAGAGTTTTTCGGATTTTTCAATATGCTGGGAAAGTTTGCTACCATTATCGGACCGCTACTTCTCGGTGTCGTTACGCTGATTACCGGGAACAACAGGTACGGAATCCTTTCAATCCTCCTTCTGTTTCTGGCAGGGGGGCTGCTGCTGCTTAAAGTTGATGAAAAAGAAGGAAAACGGATTGCCGAGGAGTATCTGTCCTGATTATAATGTTGCATATATTGAAACGTAGGGGATAGGATGAGCGGTTCAGTGAGGAAAGCTTTTGAGATCATCAGGTATATTGCACGGCATCAGGGCGAAATGACGCTCAGTGAACTCAGCCGGAACCTTGAGATGAACAAAACTACAGTATTCAGGTATCTCGAGACTCTTGAGACCCTGGATATACTGGAGAAGAAAAATAACAGCTGGTACCTTGGTATGGAGCTCTTTTTCCTGGGCCATCAGGTTGATCTGCAGAAAAGTATTATAGAAAGGGTTCATCCTGTAATATTCTCATTCAGTAAACGAACGAATGAAACGCTGAGTTTTGCAGGGTTGATCGGTGA
>JANTFL010000102.1 GCA_024763455.1 Sediminispirochaeta sp.
ACAGCAGTAAGTAATCTATACCATAACTGCCGGATCTTATGCCGGGTTGCCAATGAGGGTATATTCCGACATTTTATACCACCGTATAGCAAATCTTTTAACCATAGGTGCAAGTTTTATTTCAGAGATAGCAATATGGGGGTCTTCCTTTTCTGACAGGTGGGAAGAGCCTGGATATATATAAATTAAATGAAAAGATTTCGCAGAAAATGGGTCTTCACCCATGTTACTCTTGTGTTATGTCAGTGTAGAGTATATATTGTCCCGGTTTGAGAACTTTTAAAGATAGACAATGTGGGTCTGTTTTTTCCCAGAGCGAAGAAATCTGCAGGTTTGAGTGGTAGGTTCTCATTCACCCTGTTGATGCCTTGGAACCTCGGTTCTATTCCCCTATCATCCAATCTGTTTGATTCCAAGCATTCAGTGTATGAACTTTTGGGTTAATTACATTTAAACACGTTACTCAAGAAGGTTTTAAAATCTACATTGAATCGTTTTTGTATATTGTTTTATTAAAACTGTATTCTGTAGTCCTCCGGTCCAATAGTTTATACTTCAGCTAAACCACCCTAAAATAAAACACATAAACTCTAATCAATCCATGTTAGTGCAACATCAAACGTACTGGCATTTGAGCTTTTATTATCTGTACTTCCAAAGTCATCCGCAAAATTAAGAGTACCACCGAACAAACTCACAAGAAGCAATCTTCTGTCGCTGAAGCTGATTACAGCTGCTCCAGATCCTGCTGCATCATTCCCAATGCTTCGAGTCCATCCGTAGGTACCGTTTGATGCTAGCTTTGTAACGAAGGCATCAGTAGAACCTGCTGATATCTTATTATCAGTCCCCCCGAAATCAGAGGCAAAGTTTGTAGTGTTACGGAAAGAACCTGTAAGATAAATGTTCCCGTTAGAATCTGCATTGACATCATTACCCTGATCGTCATCGGTAGACCCGAACCTGCGGGTCCATTGGTATGCCAGGCTGCTGCTGAACTTAGTCAAAAAGGCATCACCTTCTCCAGCTGAACTTTTTGAATCTGTACCAGCGAAATCGGCTTTAAAATTGACAGTATCCCTAAAAAGACCGGTTAGATACAGATAGCTGCCAACCGTTTTTATTTGCTTGGCTTCATCTGTTCCAGTGCCGCCGATACTCCTGACTGTTAGAATATTGGTAGGTGTAATTTTTAACAGAAAAATATCATAACTACCTTTGCTTATTTCTGTACGACTTATACCGAAATCAGTCCCAAAATCTACGGTACCCCCAAAATTGCCCGTAAGAATAACATCTCCAATAGAGTTGGTTGTAATTCCCCTGGAACGTTCATATCCGGTTCCTCCAAAAATTTTTGTCCACTGATAGACGAGAGTACTGCTGATTTTAGTTACAAAAACATCGGTCAATCCAGTTGCTGTTTTGTTATCTGTCCCACCGAAGTCTGCTTTATTATTAATAGTTCCAAAAAACTCTCCTTCAAGAAAGATATTTCCGTTTGAATCTACAGCTATTCTCGGTTCCAGGTCATTGTTTGTACCACCAAATCGTTTAGTCCAGTAGTAGTTGCCATACTGGGAAATCTTAGTGATGAAGATATCTCCAGATCCGCCTGCATAGGTTTTACTGTCAGTTCCGCCGAAATCAGCTTTGAAGTTTACCGTTCCAGAAAAAGTTCCTGTTATATAAATATTATTAGAAGAATCAATAGCTATATCATATGCAACGCAAGGACCTCCAAGACGACGTGTCCAGCCGTAGCTTCCATCACTATTTATCCTAGTTATAAAAGCATCAGGAGATCCTACCGCTGTTTTATTATCAGTTGTACTGAAATCAGCGCCAAAATTAACCGTACCATAAAAATACCCCACAATATAAACATTGTTGTTGCTGTCACGAACAGCTCTGAGACCAACATCTACTCCGGATCCCCCAATTATTCTGGTTTGACCATAGGAACCACTTATCATATAGGTCCTCTCTCCTGAACTATCACTGCTTGTTTGCCAGGCTGGTACATAGGCTACTGCTCTCAGAGTAGTTGTGCTGCTGATATCTATCGCAGGAGAATATATTGAGCCGTTTGATCTGCTGGGTGTTGTTCCATTGGTTGTGTATTTGATGACCGATCCGCCTGTACTGCAGGTAAGAGTAACACTCCTTGCTGTATCATAATATCCGCTACTGACACTGAATGAGGGAGCTGCACAGTATCCTGTTATCGTGTATGTTGTAGTGCTTATGGTTGAATCACTTGATGCTTCCCATGCAGGAATATAGGCCATGGCTTTTACCGTCCCCGATGAATTGATAATGAAAGGTGAACTATATACTGTTCCCACAGATCGGGACGGATTTGCACCATTTGTGGTATACCGTATTGTTGCCCCTGTCGTCGTGGAGGAAAGCGTTACGGTTACTCCTGTTGTATAGTATCCCGAAGAAGGAGTAATACCTGGATTACTCACTATACCGGTAATATCAAAGAAACCACTGATGATAGCACTATCACTTGAACTGTCCCATGAATCCACATAAGCAATAGCTTTGATAGTTGTATCGCTGCTGACTGTTATTGGATTTCCTGAATACAGAATACCCGCCACTCTTGAGGGATCTGATCCATCAAGAGTATAGTGAATTATGGCGGAAGCTGTAGAGGAGGATAATTCCACATCCACGCTGTTTGTATAGGCTCCGGGTGTTTTTGAAAAGATCGGTGCCCCGACCTTCCCGGTTATTTCAAATTCTGCCGACACAACCTGACTTGGCGTCCAGATATCTCTATAGGCAATTGCCTTGACAGTTACTGTACCGGCGTTGACACTGAATGCTCCAGAATAGACAATCCCATGGCCCTCAGAAGGGTTTGATCCATCAAGCGTATAACGAATAATCGCATCAGGAGTACTGCAACTTATCTGGACAGATTGATTGTCGACAAAAATTCCTCCAAAAGGATTGATAACAGGATCAGCAACTATACCAGCAAAAATATCCTTTTCGATTGTCTCCATAAGGGAATTTGCGCATGAAATCATTAAAATTGTGAGAATAAATACTACCATGATAATTACTCTTCTGTGTTTCATATTCTTACTCATTTCAGTTCTCATCCTACTCCTCCCACACTGCGTTTTCACGGAATACTGCCGATGATGCACGTCCTGTATCACCGGAAGCGGAAATAAGATATGCGTATCTGTCTGCCAGTCTTGAGTCCATTTCTTCAAGGGTTTGGTACAGCCGCTTTACTGTACCGAAATTTTCTATTTCGTAATTGGCTCTGGCAGAACCCAGCAAAGCTGTTTTATTTTTCGGGTCCTTATCCAGCGCCTTGTTGTACCACTCCATTGCTTTCATATAATCCTGCTGCTGATACTCGATGTTGCCCATATTTGTCATTGCCGGAACATAGTTTCGGGATATCCGTTTAAACTGTTTAACAGCCTCATCATAGAGCCCATACCTTGCATACAGCACGCCGAGCCTGTTGATGTATCTCTGATTGTTGTTTGATCTCGAAATTTGAATTTCAAGGCTTGCAACCTGCTCCTCTATCTCTCTTTTAACAAAGGAGTTTATTTCCTTTTCGAAGGAATCAGCCAAAACACCTGAATCGGGAGGTACTGCATCTACGATATCTTCTCCTGGACTGCTGACGGGTTTATAAATCTTCCAGGCTTCATTTACAGGATAAAAACCTCTCTTCCCTTCGCCGGATATCCATTCCGCTGCTCCCTTCTTCCAGGCTTTAAGGAATCCCTCCTGTACCATGGTAATCTCAACTGGAATCCATGTATTGTTGTTTTCAAATACCAGGTCATCGGTGTTGAGAAAGGTACGTTTTGCCTCTTCCGGGTCCATTTCCAGAGAAAAAGCTGCATATATGTGACCCGGGATTGTTATGAATGCAGTCTCAATACCCACAGATTTCATCAGTGCAGAATATAATATTGACAGATCATCACAGTCTCCTGCCTTATAGGTCAGGGTCTGGCTGGGGAACTGCAGATAATCCAGAGAGAACTTGTCTTTCGAAAAATCCTCATAAGGGGTTTTAGGATCTACAACATAGTTTATACCATACAGAGATAATGCCTGAAACAGTCCTAACCCGATACGAAAGTTGGTGTTTATAGCAGACGAACCGGAGTTCCGAACCTCCCCTGCAATGCTTTTTGCAAACCTTAGAATTGCAGGGTCCTTGGCTGTGACAAAGGATGCGGCTTTCCGGTCATCATCCCAGGTCATTGCGTTCCGGTCATACATCTGAATGGTGGCAGTCTCTTTTTTAGTATAATCAGCGCCTACAAACTCATATTCCACAATTATATCTGCTGAAGCCTTTGTCCCTTCTGTAATAGACAGAATACGTTCTGCAAACAATGCGAGAAGAGGAACCCTTATCTCCTCATTCTTTGATAATTCGGGAATTGATGCACAGAGCTTGGGACTGTCCATGAACTGCTTTACCAGAAAGCTTATTTTTACATTCTCTGCAGTGCCGTTTTCACCGTTAATCAGCACAACTGTTCCCAGTGGATTATCATCATACCAGGAATAGAAGACCGGGAAGATTGGATCAAACTGAATCTCCGCTATAATCATCCTGGATTTGCTTGCTGAGGCTCCGGGGGTAAAACTCACCGTTAGCCCTGCTGTCAGACCGTTGTATATTCCGTATAAATACTTGTATCCTGCGTTTATTCCAAGTCCGAAGGATGGCGTAAAATTGAATGTTACTGCTGTTCTGGCTATGCCTAAAGGATTACTGCCCATCTTTCCCTGATATACACCAAAACCCCAACCGGCATCCATTGAAAACTTTATAGTGAGCTTCGGTGACAGGTTGAAATTGAAACCCACTCCGGCTCCAACTCCTAGCAATGATATGGTGGAATCTGCAGTTGTCCCAATCATGCTGTAGTCCAGCATGGCATTTGTAAAAAAAGGTGATTTAGAGGAAAAAGGAATCTCTCCGCTGAGAAATGCTCCCCCTCCTAAGGTATACATTTTTTCCCCATTGGAAGATAATGGTCCAAAGGGCAATTCTATTCCGGGGGTGATGATAAGTTTTATTTCTTTTGACTGAGCTTCAAGGTTTAATACTGAGACTGACAGTAGAATAAAAAGAAGGATTTTTTTGCTTTCCATAATACCCCCTTACCTAAACCAGGAACATTACACACAATCTAAGCAGAATTTTTCTCTACTGATAAATATAGCACCTCTAAAACGTAGCAACATCAGCCGAAAGTATGATATTATTGTCTTATGGACACTTTGTTCTACGTCCTATCCCTCTTTAGTTTCTCTTTAGGACTGCTGAATCTGGGAGGGTTCTTTTTTCTTAAGAACCAAGTAAAAGACCGGGGAACATGGAGTATTATCCTTCCGCTTATACCGCTGTTGTTTATTACAGTTCTTTTGATTATTGAAAATTATCTTGAATACAGATATCCCAATAAAGAATTTACCTTAATTATGCTTCTGCTGGAGTGGTCCAGAATTACTGTTGCCTTAAGCTGGAATTTTATCACCTATTATCACTACGCTCTTAACGGTATGGAGGTTTTTAAAAGAAAATCAGTATACTTCCTCACAGTGCTGTCACTTTTATTATGTTTTTTAGCAGGACTGTTTTTATTTGGAAAATCATCCTATATGCCAATCATTCAAATCTCTGTCGTTATGTTGTTCTACCACGCCGGGATAAGAGGAGTTCTGATACTGAGAAAAAAGAGAAGGTTACTGCCGTCAACCCGGACCGCACTTACGGTAGCAATTATCAGCCTTATCATCTATCCAATTATTGGAATTGGAGATCCTCTGGGCTGGAGAATTCCGTATCTTAATCCAGCCAAGAGCCTGTGGATTCAGGGTCACCCTCTCTACTTTCTCATTATTAACATCCCTTTTGTCTCTTATATTATAAAAGGTGCACGAAATGTAAAAAGGATTATTCCCTTGCCAAGGGAGGAATTGGAACAGATGAAAGCAAATCTCAGTAAGAGGGAAAATGAGGTTCTTACTCTTCTTTTACAAGGGTTGACCTATAATCAGATTGCTGAAACCCTGTTCATTTCCCTTCCAACAGTAAAAACCCACATACAGCATATCTACAGTAAATTTGGAATAAAGCGCAGGGAAGAACTATTTATAGCAGTTGGAAAGCAGCCTATGTAAATACGGTAAATATCTGAAAAATGAAGCATAAATTCTGTGTCTATAAATTGAAGGCTGGGTGTCATCTTACAATCTGAAATAGTTTTATATTCCGGCATTCCGCTGATTATAGCATATTTGTGAAAATACTGAAATTTTACGGAATAGCCGCTTCTCTCTTCACCGTCAGTTTTAAAATACCTTGCTTTTTCTCCTTTCGGAATGTACCCTTAAGCAGGAGGAACCATGCTTTTACCTCTATCAATAGCAGCCATGATACTGGCGCTTGTTTCCTACACCGTTGGTGTCTGGGGAGAAAAGCTCGGCGGCGGACTTAAACCCTGGAATCTTGTGTTTTTCTGGATTGGACTTACCTTCGATACCACCGGAACCACCATTATGGGAATCATGAGCGAGCACTTCGAGATGAACGTTCACGGTATTACCGGACTTGCCGCTATTATCCTTATGATATTTCATGCCATATGGGCAACGTATATTCTCGTAAAGAAGAACGAAAAGCTTGCCGCTGACTTTCATAAATTCAGCCTCTTTGTCTGGGGGCTGTGGCTTATTCCGTTTTTTACCGGAATGATTTTAAATATGTAAACAAAAAAAGGGGAAAGCGTTATTACACATCCCCCTCTATCTGTGTTTTTAAAAAATTTTACAAATACGTAACTACCTGTTCAAAAGATTTCCGTGTCTTAGGCCTTGTCCCTTCCCCCTCTTTTTCAGGATAACCCAGGGGGGTAATGGCAAATACCTCTTCATCTTCTGCAAGATTCAAAACGGCAGAAAGCCTTTCTGGGTCGAAAGCTGCAATCCAGCAGGTGGAAACTCCTTCAAACGTTGCCGCGAGGATCATATGGTCCATTGCTATGGTAAGATCTGTTTCAAGTGCGTTGTAACCGTCGGCAGAGCGGACCCATGCCGTACTACGGGATCCCTTTACAACAAGGACGTGGGGTGCCGACTGAAACCATGAAGCCTTGTAGCAGGAACGGATTTTCCCAAGCATATCATCTGAGGATACAATAAGGAATTCCCAGGGCTGACTGTTGGTTGCAGAAGGAGCAAGCCTCCCTGCCTCAAGAATCCTTTCAAGGACCTCTCCGGGAACCTTTTTGGCAGGGTCATAGGACCTAACACTTTTTCTTCTTTTTACAAGTTCAATAAAATCCATTGGTTCTCCTGTTTAAAAATTTTTAACAAAGCTCTCCGGTTTTGCCGTAAAGTCCTTGAACCATTCGGAATCTCCACCAGAATGGGTTCTTAATATATCCAGCGGAACTCCTGCAGGGATAAGCCACCAGATATCGTTCCTTTCAGTATAAGAATTGATATGGTTTATCAGTAATTCTTCAGGGATATTGTCAAGTCTTCCAAGTCCTTCGTACTTGGTGTAGGTGCCGGCTGGGTATACGTACAAATCATCCCCATCTGTTTGAAAATCAATTGCAACTTTTGCAGCATTAAAGGCAAGGTACACCTTGTATTTCGTACCCTTTTTGAGTTCCAGATTTTTTATGGTACCCTTGCCGGGCATCCCGTCTACATCAACAACTGCGTCGTAGATTCCGCCCCTTATGTCACCGCCGTTATCCCACAGAAAATCCATCTGTTCCTCTGCTCCTGTAGAACTTGAAACAAAGGATTTCGGATATACATTCCCTGCACCTTCACCCATGGTCCATTCGCTGTAAAAAGCAGCTTCCGTATTGTCGCCCAGACCGGAATCCGATTCTTTTTCCACCCTTACCGTACCCGTCCAGTAAGGACCAAAATCAATGATTACCGGTGCGGCTTGAACAGCCTGCTCTGCCTCAGGAGCAGCAGGCGCCGGAGCCGAAGTGCAACCAGCTATAACCAGAAATAAAACCGTAAGGAAAGTGAATACAATTGTTTTTTTCATATTGCTGTGCCTCCAAAAATATAGACGGTATTATACCATAAAATCAGAATATAAAACAGGTTTTACTGTAAATACATTGAACACAGAAGAGAGAAGGTTCCCCTTGCAAATATAGGGGCAAATGGCTATAGTGGCATCTATGAAAAAGAAACGATTAGTAACTTCAGCATTGCCTTATGTAAACAATATTCCTCATCTGGGAAACCTTATCCAGGTGCTTTCGGCGGATGTTTTCGCCAGATACTGCAGACTTGCGGATTACGAAACCCTCTATGTCTGCGGTACGGATGAATACGGCACAGCAACCGAAACCAGAGCCCTGCAGGAAGGGGTCAGTCCCAAAGA
>JANTFL010000103.1 GCA_024763455.1 Sediminispirochaeta sp.
CCTATCTGCCGTGCCTGCTCCTCGGGAGTCAGATTCCTGTGGATAACCCCCGCACCGCCCTGCAGCGCCATGGCAATTGCCAGGTTATCCTCGGTTACTGTATCCATCGCTGCAGAGAGAATCGGCACATTGAGCTTGATACCGGGAACCAGTGTCGTTTTTGTCTGCGCATTTCCGGGGAGTACATCCGAATACCCGGGAACAAGGAGAATATCGTCGTAACTGTAGGTCTGCTTGATCTCTGCCATTTTACAATTTACCCTTTATATCCTTAATAATTGATCTGTACTGCTCTGCCAGCATTCTGGCTTTTTCGGCTGATTTACCCCGGTACAGCGCAGGGTTAGAGAAGAACGCATCGGCATCTATTCCTGCAGTAGCTTCCAGACGGCTGGATATCATCTCCCACACCCCGGAATCAGTTTTTAGTGCGTCAACAAGTCTCTCTCCGGTTTCTTCGCAGGAGAGAGTAAGCTTTCTCACCCGTTCATGTGCATCCGGATCACCGGAAAGGGAAAGGAGTACATAGGCCGCTTCGGCCAGTACCATATCTCCATGAAGGGTCATGTTCTTTTTTAGCCGGTCTCTATCCACTCTTACTGAAGCTAAAATCTTTTTCATTCTGGCGGCGGCTGCGGTAAAACCGGCAATATAATCTGAGACAAACCGCATGGATGCGGAGTTGCTCATATCCCGCTGATGTTCAGAGATCTGATCCATATAAAAGCTCATTACCCGGGGGGCAAAAGCTTTCCACAGACTCTTAACGTGCTCTGAATTCCATGGATTTCTTTTTTGGGGCATGGTGGAGGAACCCACCTGTGTATTTGAAAAAAACTCCCGCAGCTCATCAATCTCCGTCCTTTGCAGATGCCGAAGATCATCTGCCAGGTTTGCAATTATCCCAAAGGCAATATTGAGCTCCAGAAGCATCCTGAGAAGGTACTCAGGTTCTACCATCTGGGTCGAGTACTCTGCAGGTTCAATCCCCAGGGTATGGAGAAAATCCCTTTCGAAAGCAACGGGATCCTTTACCAGAAGACTGGCTGCATTGTATGCCCCCACAGCTCCGGAGAACTTACCCCGCAGGTTTGACGACAGTCTTTCCAGTTCCACAATGGATTTTCCAAGCCGGGCGGTAAACTCTGCAAAAGAAAACCCCAGGGTAACGGGTACTGCATGCTGACCATGCGTTCTCCCGACCTGGGGTGTTTCTGCTTCCCTGTCAGAGATCTTGATAATCTCTTCCAGAAGCTCTATTAACAACGGAATGACAACCTTCCGAACAACATCTCTCATCCGCAGGGCCTGGGCAGTATCCAGTATATCAACGGATGTTGCACCAAGATGAACGAAATTGCTGATCCCGGCTGGAACTTTTCTTTTGATTACATTGACCAGAGCCCGCAGGTTATGCTGGGTTTTCTCTTCCTCAAGATAAACCTCTTCTGGAGTAATCTCACTCTCAAGTGTGTCCATTTTTTCATCGTAGGAATGATAGTCGGATACATTCATTCTTACATGCATCCGCAAAAGGGCAATCTCTACCTTAAGGCAGTATTGAACAACGGCTTCTTCACTGAGATAGGTACTGAGGGACTCAAAAAGATCCTTGTTGGACAGGTAATAACGGTGATCCAGAGGCGATAAGTTTTTAAAAATATTTCGTGCTTCCATTTCCAATTAATAGACAAAAGCATAATGTTTGTAAAGAGTGCAATATTGTTATTAGAACACTTTTCCTGTAGAATGAAAGGATGATTATAAAACCAATAGCCAACCCGAAAATTATAGATCATCTTAATTCTGTTTCTCCGGATGAAGAGAAAATATTTCTACTGGAAAACGGAACAGTACGGGGCTCCCTTCTCCATGGAACAAAAATGATAAACCAAATGAGGGTAAATCATAACCTTGGCATTCTTGAGACCCTGGTTCTCGGGCATGCATACATCGGCACTGGGCTTCTAACCTCCATGATAAAAGGGAATGACAGAATCGGTATGATGATAGAATGCGGCGGGCCGATAAAAGGGATATCCACCGAGGCTTCGGCAGACGGTGGAATCAGAGGCTATCTCCTGAGTAATCCGATTCCCATCGGCACCCCTTTGGAAAGTTTTGATCTCTCTCCATTCTTCGGTCCCGGTTTTTTAAACATAACCAGGTACATTGAAGGAGCCAAACAGCCCTTCTCCGGCCAGATCATGCTGAACTACGGAAACATCGCCCAGGATCTGGCACTCTATTTTCATACATCAGAGCAGATAAAGACCCTCTTCTCCATAAGTATCAAGTTCGATAAGGAAGGTGATGTCATCGGAGCGGGGGGATTGTTTCTCCAGGAACTTCCAGGTGCTGACGAGGAGGTTCTAGGCGCTTTGGAAGACCGGGTAAACCAGATGCCTTCAATCGGTCTTTATTTCTCGGAAAAAGGAAGAGTGGACGATCTTATATCTGACACCTTTACGGATTATTCTCCGCGTATTATTGCCGGAAAGAACGTAGCCTTCAGCTGCAGCTGCAGTAAAGAGAAGTTCGGTTCTTTTCTTTCCTCCCTGAAGGGGGATGAGAAGGAGAAAATCATGAAAGAAGGGCCGTTCCCACTCATTACGACCTGTCACAACTGCGGAACAGATTATGAATTTACGAGGGATGAGGTTATGGAACTTTTTTCAAATTAACTTCAACAGACTGCTGTTTAAACACTTTCAAGAATTTTTAACAATTCTGTTTTTCTAATTGGTTTTTTCAAAAAAAATACATTCTCAATGACTTCGACTTTATCTTTGTAATCGGCGTAATTGTAACCGGAAGCAAGAATAATAGGAATTCTATAATCTGAAGCAATAACCTCTGCAGTCTCGATCCCTGACATCCCTCCTCCAAGACTGATATCCATAATAACAAGGCCGGCTGTATCGTTATGCAGCTGAGCAAGAGCATCTTCTCCGGTAGTAACATACCTGCTGTTTGTATACCCCGACCGTTTCAAGTCCTGCTGCAGCGACATTGCAGAGAGGACCTCATCTTCAACAATAAGTATTGGTATTTCTTTTTTCATACCCTCAATCTACACTATTTTTAATCCATATTCAATTTAGAAGTAGCGCTATATGCAAAAGAGGGTTATACTTTATCTATCAGTGATAATACAGGAGCAGAATAGTGCAGGAATCGATTAAAAACCGGAAAATGGAATGGGAAGAATCTGTTTTAAATAAGGTTCTGCAGAAATTCCCTGAAAGAAGAGAGACATTTACCACCGGATCAGATAAACCGGTGGAAAGACTGTATTTGCCTGAGGAGGAAACAAAGGGCGATTACCTGGAAAAAATTGGCTTTCCTGGAGAGTATCCCTATACAAGAGGAGTTCAGCCGACCATGTACCGCGGCCGGTTATGGACGATGAGGCAGTATGCCGGATTCGGTACAGCCGAGGAATCAAATGAACGGTACAAATATCTCCTTGATCAGGGGCAGACCGGGCTCTCCATAGCCTTTGACCTACCGACCCAGATAGGATATGACTCAGACGACCCGGTCAGCATGGGGGAAGTCGGTAAAGTGGGAGTTGCTATCGACAGCCTGAAAGATATGGAGATCCTCTTTTCAGGAATTCCTCTGGATAAAGTATCAACCTCCATGACCATAAACGCCCCTGCTGCAGTGCTGCTTGCTATGTACATTGCCGTTGCAGAAAAGCAGGGTGTTACCAGGGACAAAATACGGGGCACGATCCAGAATGATATTCTAAAAGAGTACATTGCACGAGGCACCTATATATTTCCGCCGGCCCCCTCAATGCGGCTTATCAACAATATTTTTGAATTCTGCTCAAAAGAGGTACCCAAATGGAATACCATCAGTATTTCGGGATATCACATTCGGGAAGCAGGATCAACCGCTGTTCAGGAAATCGCTTTTACCATAGCAGACGGGATAGAGTACGTGCGCAACGCAATAAAAACCGGTCTCGATGTTGACCAGTTTGCAGGGCGTCTGTCCTTCTTTTTCAACGCCCACAACGATCTTTTTGAAGAGGTTGCCAAATACCGGGCTGCGCGAAGAATTTGGGCCAGGATCATGAAAGAGAAGTTTTCCGCCAGGAAAGAAAAGTCAATGATGATGCGGTTTCATACTCAGACTGCAGGGTCGACTCTGACTGCACAGCAGCCTGACA
This sequence comes from Sediminispirochaeta sp., assembly GCA_024763455.1. Taxonomy (GTDB): domain Bacteria; phylum Spirochaetota; class Spirochaetia; order B11-G9; family B11-G9; genus B11-G9. Next base: position 4,184 of record JANTFL010000103.1, read on the forward strand.
ATAATGTAATCCGGGTAACAATACAGACCCTTGCAGCGGTTCTTGGAGGAACCCAGAGTCTTCACACAAATTCCAAAGATGAAGCCCTTGCTCTACCGACGGAAGATTCAGTCAGGGTAGCATTACGGACGCAGCAGATCGTTGCTCATGAATCAGGAGCAGCCAATACTGTTGATCCCCTTGCAGGCTCTTACTTTATCGAGCAGATGACCGATGAGATAGAGAAAGAAGCTCTTGAATACATAGAAAAAATAGAAAAGATGGGCGGCATGGTACGGGCAATTGAAGCCGGCTATGTTCAGAAAGAGATCCAGGATTCTGCCTACAGGTATCAGAAAGCGGTAGAAAAGGGAGAGAGAATTGTCGTCGGCGTCAACAAGTTTACCGTAGAGGAAGCAGAACCCAAGGGGCTGCTCAAGGTTGATCCTGCCCTGCGGGAGGTTCAGATAAAAAAGATAAAAGAGATTAAGGAGAGCAGAGACGGCAGCAGCGTTGAATCGTCCCTGACAGCTTTAAAGAAAGGGGCTGCAGATGAATCGGTTAACCTTATGCCGCTGATTCTCGATGCCGTACACGCTTATGCAACCCTCGGAGAGATCACTCATGTTCTGCGGGAAGAGTTCGGTGAATACCGGGAATCAATAGTACTTTAGGATCAGGAGAAAAAAGCATGGAACGGAAAACAAGAATTGAAATTGCAAAACCCGGTCTTGACGGACACGACAGGGGTGCAAAATACATTGCAAGAGCCTTGAAAGATGCAGGCTACGAGGTTATCTACACAGGTATCAGGCAGACTCCGGAATCAATCGTTGCAACTGCAATCCAGGAAGATGTGGATTTTGTCGGCTTAAGCCTTCTGTCAGGTGCTCACAACGAACTTTTTCCGAGAGTTGTCGAGCTGCTGAAGGCAGAAGGAGCCGATGATATTATTGTATTCGGCGGCGGGGTGATCCCTGAAGAAGATGTAGAATCCCTGACAAAAAAGGGGATACAGGCAATATTCAGGCCGGGAACCCCGATAAGTGCTGTTATCGATTTTATTGAATCCAAGAAAAAAACCACTGCAGCATAAATGGAACTTGTAAAGGGGATAACTGCTGGCAATATCCGCTCCATTGCCAGGGCAGTATCAATTATAGAGAACAACATGGAAGGGAAAGAGGAGCTGCTTGACGAGCTGCACCCTCATACCGGAAATGCTGTTGTCTGGGGGATAACCGGACCGCCGGGAGCAGGGAAAAGTACCCTTGCAGACAAACTTATCCAAAAAGAGAGAGATAGAGGGAAGAAAGTCGCAGTTATTGCCGTTGACCCCAGCTCTCCTTTTACCGGAGGGTCTCTTCTTGGTGACCGTCTTAGAATGCAGACCCACGCCACCGATCCCGGCGTATTCATACGGTCCATGGCCTCGAGGGGACATCTCGGCGGAATATCTACCGCAGCTTTCGATGCAGTAAAGATTTTTGATGCTGCAGGATATGATACCATTATGGTTGAAACCATCGGAGTCGGCCAAACCGAAGTCGAAATTATTGAGCTTTCAGATATCGTCATGCTCGTTCTTGTTCCCGGCATGGGGGACGAAATACAGGCTATGAAAGCAGGGGTGATGGAAATCGGCGATATTTTCGTTATCAACAAAAGTGACAGAGAGGGAGCAGAACGGCTCAAAGCCGAAGTCGAATACGTACTCATGATTAGTGAGAAACCTGAAGAATCTCCGCAAAAAACGATATGCATGACCAGTGCAAGGGACAACACCGGGATTGAAGAACTGTACGAAATTCTGCAATCAAAATATAAAGAGGATTTGGAATCAGGTTTTCTCACAGAGAAGAGAAAACGGCGTCTTACTAAAGAACTTTCAAATCTGTTTTATATAAAAACAAGAGAGTTTCTGGAAGAACAGCTGTCCGTACAGGCACAAATGGATTCATGGATCGAGGGCATTTATAAAAAAGAGATTAAACCGTATAAATTTATATCAGAAAAAATGAAAGAACTTACAAAGGAGTATGTGAAAGGATGATAAAAAAAATAAATCACATAGGGATTGCCGTTACATCTCTGGAAAAGCAGATCCCCTTTTACCGGGATGTTCTACGCCTTGAAGACCTGGGAAGGGAGGAAGTGGCCGATCAAAAGGTCAGGGTTGCCATGTTTAAAGTGGGTGAAGTAAAAATTGAACTTCTTGAACCCACCTCAGACGACAGCCCTATTGCCAAATTTCTGGAAAAGAAAGGCGACGGGATTCATCATATAGCGTATGAAAGTGATGGAATAGTAGAGGAATTGAGTTTTTTTACAGATAACGGGGTTGATCTGCTGGACAAGAGCCCGAGGGAGGGCGCTCATGGAACATTGATAGCTTTCCTTCACCCTAAATCTACGGGAAGAGTTCTTACAGAAATCTGTCAGGTAAAGGAATAAATTATGGGGAAACAAAAGAAAAAATCCAACGTGGATTTCATAATCCGTATTGCAGGAGAAGGAGGAGAAGGTGTTATCAGCTGCGGTGAGCTCTTTGCAAAAACTGTAGCCCGTACAAACTATCACGTCTTTACCTTTATAACCTACCCCTCAGAGATGCGGGGCGGCTATTCCATGATCCAGATCAGGTTCAGGGATATAACCATCTACTCAATGGGAAGTTTTGTTGACTGTCTTGTCGTATTTAACCAGGAAGCATATGACAAATCGATTTCTGTACTTAAAAAGGGAGCAATCCTCATTTATGATCCGGAAACTGTTACCGTAGAAGATTCCCTGGATGCTCAAAAATACCCGATTCCCCTAACACAAATTTCGAAGACAATTCTGGGGAAAATTCTCGGGAAAAATGTTGTTGCCCTTGGAGTACTCAGCCACATTTTTGATCTTGACCGTGAGAAAGCAAAAATTCTTATAAAAGAGCGGTACGGCTCCAAAGGTCAGAATGTGGTAGAGGGAAACTTCAATGTATTGGAAGCCGGGGTGAACAAGGCCCGGGAATGTGCCATTCCCCAGCTGTTCTCACTTACCGGAACTGCAGCTGCAAACGAAGAGTATATGTTTATCTCAGGTAACCAGGCGGTGGCCCTGGGAGCAATTGCCGCAGGATGCAGATTTACCGCAGGGTACCCCCTTACCCCTGCTACCTCAATCTTTGAAACCCTTTCAAAGCTGCTTCCCCTGGTTGGAGGGAAAGCTATACAGATGGAAGATGAAATTGCTGCTATCTCGGCGATTATCGGAGCTTCCTTCGGAGGGGAAAAGGTTATTACTCCAACCTCCGGGCCGGGATTGCAGCTCATGGCTGAACAGCTGAGTCTTGCTTCCATGCTTGAGCTGCCTCTTGTGGTTGTTGATGTTCAGAGGGGAGGCCCCAGCACCGGATTACCTACTAAAACAGAACAGGGGGATCTGAAATTTGCGGTGTACGGTTCTGCAGGTGAATCTCCGAGGATTATCCTTGCTCCCACCTCTGTTGAAGATACCTTTTATCAAACCATTCGTGCCTTTAATCTTGCCGAGAAGTATCAGATGCCGGTAATTATCCTGACCGATCAGTCTATCGGCTACCGCAAAGCCACGGTTAAAATGCCTGATTTTGATCACATCTTCCAGGTTGATACGTTTGACAGAAAGAGGAAAATAAAAATTCCGAAAGCCGATCTTATAGACCTTCTCCAGAGGCAGGAACCTACCGCCGAGGAGCTTAAGGATTATAAGCGGTTCAAAGATACAAAAACCGGCATCTCCCCCATTTCACGTCCGGGAACCGAAGGCGGACAGTACGTAGCAACAGGACTCGAGCATAATGAATACGGCCGTACGGACCAGACTCCGGAAAACCACCTGAAAATGTCGAAAAAGAGGTTCAAAAAACTGGATACCGTTTCACGGGCATTTGAAAAGAATCCCATGGAAACATACGGAGACCCAGGAGATAAAATCGGGATTATAGGCTGGGGCTCTACCGAAGGAGCAATACGGGAAGCACGATACCTCGCTGAGCAGCAGGGTGTTAAAATACGGCACCTTCACCCTCATACGATCTCACCCCTTCCTGAACGGCAGATATCAATGTTTCTCCACCGTTTGGATCA
>JANTFL010000104.1 GCA_024763455.1 Sediminispirochaeta sp.
TGACCAATACTACCGCTGAGTACAGTTTAAACACTAACGGTACCCTGAAGGTTATAAACAGAGGTTTCAAAACCTCTAAGAACAAATGGCAGGAAGTTAAGGGCAAGGCTAAATTCCGAACAGAGTTAGAAAACGGCGCGCTTAAAGTTTCTTTTTTCGGACCCTTTTATTCAGAATATAATATTGTCAGTCTTGATAACGATTACAAATACGCCTTGGTAATTGGGAAAAATACTGATTATATGTGGATACTCTCCAGAGAAAAAACAATTCCGGAAAGTATTAAAACCAAGTATGTGAGTATTGCAAACCGTATTGGAGTTAATACCGAAGAATTGATCTGGGTAGAGCATGAATAAATGAGACTCTGGTCAATTCACCCAGGTTATTTAGATTCAAAAGGGTTAGTTGCGTTATGGAGAGAAGGACTGCTTGCGCAAAAGGTGTTGCTTGGAAAAACAAAGGGATACACTCATCATCCTCAGCTCGTAAGGTTTAAAGATGTTTCTGATCCCCTGGCAGCTCTTTCCAGTTATCTTTGGGCTGTGGTAAGAGAAGCAGATCAAAGAGGGTATACCTTTAATAGAGAAAAAATAGTTAAAAAAGATAGATACAATCGGTTACACGTTACAACGGGCCAGCTTGAGTACGAATTCAACCATTTGCTGAAGAAACTAAAGGTTCGTGCTCCTCTACTCTATAAAAATTTACAGTCTTTAGAAATTATCAAACCCCATCCTTTGTTTACGGTCGTTGACGGTGGAATAGAAGAATGGGAAATCATCACCAATTAACACGTTACGTTATTTTTTTACATATTTTATGTTGACATATTTCGTAATGTATAGTAACTTTATTGTGTAATGATAAGTAAGGAGACAATTATGATAAAAAAAGTACATATCTACATTTTTATGCTGCTTGCGGCGGTAATTCTTTCACTTCAGCTAACTGCCTGTTCTCCAAAAGAGGATGAAGTTTCTTCAGCTTCCTGGACAGCGGAGGATGCAGGGGAAACAATTCTCCCTGTGGAAGCCCTTGAAGTTACAAAGGGAAAACTAATTCCAGCAGTGGAAGCCTCCTCTGTTGTATCAGGAAAATCAGAAGCGTATGTGATTTCTGAAACAAGCGGTTTAATAAAAGAAGTTTACTTCGAAATTGGAGATACTGTTAAAAAAGGAGAAGTACTCCTTAAAGTAGATGATACGATTGCCAGGCTCTCGATGGAACAGGCAAAACAGCAGTACGAAACTGCCCGCATTGATCTGGAAAGTATAGAAAGCTTTCATAAACAGGGAAGTGCGTCGAATGTAGAACTTTCCAGGGCACGGAGTGCCGCAAATGGTGCGAGATCGCAGTACGAAACAGCAAAAAAAGTATATGAAGATTGTTCACTTAAATCACCGATAAATGGTGCTGTTTCATGGAAAGCCCCAGAGACGGCAATTGGAAGTTTTCTAAACAGAGGAATGAGGGTAGCAAAAATAATTGATATGTCCTCTATCAGGATCAAGCTGTCTTTAGGAGAAAGGCAAATAGGGCTTATTGATACCGGAGCTAAAGCATCAATATTTATAAACTCCTTGCCGAAAGACAATCTCATCTACGGAAAAGTTAGTGCTATCTCAGCAGGGAGTGATGTTTCTACCGGCAGTTTTCCGGTAATTGTTGAAGCTCCAAATAGCATCGGGAATGCTCTTTTAGCTGGTATGAGTGCTAAAGTAGTTATCGAAACAAACTCGCAAAAAGAAGAGATTATCATTCCTTCGAGCTCAATAGTTATCCGCTCAGGAAAAGAATATGTGTTTGTAGAAAATAATGGTGCTGCAGCACCGGTGGAAATAAGCAAAGGAACGGTCTTCGGCAATCGAACAACTGTTACATCCGGTTTAAGCATCGGTGATAATGTAATAATCAGCGGTTTAAGTGCTCTCCGGCCTGGATCAAAAGTAAAAGCACAGGTATCGGGAAAAACTGGAGATATCTTATGAACATTGGAAAATTTTCAGTTCGTAATCCGGTTTTAATAAATATTGCCATAGTAACCATTCTTATTTTGGGAGCCTTCAGTCTCCAAAGACTTCCAAGAGAGCAATTCTCCGAAGTTCCCTTTTTCTGGGTTAATATTATAGTCCCCTATCCTGGTGTTGCAGCAGAAGATGTTGAAAAAACAGTAACAATTCCTGTGGAAAATGAACTCAAGGGAATAGATAAACTAAAAAAAATCCAATCAGTTAGTTCAGAAGGACTAAGTGTAGTGCGGGTAGAATTTGATGATGGTATATCGAATAATGATTTTGATAAACTTTTTCAGGACGCAAGAACACGGTTCAGTAAAGTAGTTCTTCCTGATGGAACCTTACCTGGTTTGGTTGATGATTTTTCCTCCTCGGATTTTCTTCCAGTCATTGAAGTAATTCTTTCCGGAAACGGGAATTACTCTGAACTTGCGAAACAGACAGATTTGCTTGCAGAACGACTAAAAGGGATTAACCAGGTTTCAAAAGTTGATTTAGTCGGACTCAGGGACAGACAAATTATAATAGAAGCAGACAGGGGGAAACTTGATTCTCTCGGTATTTCGATTGGTGAGATCACTAGAGCTGTTAGCCAGCAAAATATTAATATTCCCGGGGGTACAATTGAGACTCCGTCGAGAGAGTATCTACTAAGAACTGTAGGGGAACTGCAGGAGGTAAACGATTTCAAGGAACTGATTGTACGGCGCGGCAGTGAAACTGGCGGGATAGTACGGGTAAGGGATATTGCACAAGTTATGGATAGCTATGATCCCAGAGGAATATATGAAAAGTATAATGGTAAACCTTCAATTTCTTTAAAAATAGCTAAGGTTCCACGAGGTAATTCGGTTGCAGTTATTCAAAATGTAAAAGCAGAGGTATCTGAGTTCCGTAAAACCCTGCCTCCTGGATTAGAAATTGACCTCAGTGGGGATTCTACTATTCAAATAAAGGATAGTATTAAGGTCCTTCTTAATAATGCACTCTTTGGCCTGTTGTTTCTGACGCTTATTCTTCTACTGTTTGTAGGATTCAGAAATGCCATGATTACAGCACTTGGAATACCGGTAACGTTTGCAATTACCTTTGTGGTTCTTGAAGCCTTTGGAGAAACATTCAATACAAATACGCTTTTTGGCATGGTACTTGTTCTTGGTCTTATCGTTGACCATGCCATTATTATTATAGAAAATAGTTTTAGGCTGCAGCAGGACGGTCTTTCCCAAAGGGATGCCGCGGTAGAGGGAGTAAACCAGGTGATAATTCCGGTAATTGCTGCAACGGGAACAACCATCGCAGCATTTCTTCCTTTGATGATACTCCCCGGCACAATAGGTAAATTCCTCAGAGTCATCCCCTTTACGGTTTCAATTGCACTGGCTGCATCAACCCTTGAAGCAATTCTTTTTATTCCTTCTCATTTTGCTGACTGGCCCGGGGGAAAAAATAAGAAAAATATTCATGACCGTTTCATGGGGTTTCAGGAAAAATTTAGAAAAGTTCTCGGTAAAATGTATAAAAGAAAAAAAATAGTACTCCCCATCCTTTTTGTTATTATGATTTCATCTTTTGCACTTGTGCCGCTCTTAAAGCAGGATCTGTTCAGTTCTGAGGATTATACTCTTTTCTACATTAATATTGAACTTCCGCCTGGATCACCGATTGAAAAAACTAAACAGATCACAGATGAATATGAACAAAGGATCATTCCTCTTATTGGGAACGGTGAAGTTGTATCGGTCCTATCTTCTGTAGGAATAAGCTCTGGAGGAAGTGGTAATACCATTAAATCAAATGTTGCCCAAATAACTGTAGATCTAACTGAACGAAAAGAAGGAAGAGAACGGTCAATTACACGCATAATGGATGAAATAAAAAAGAAAAGTTCTGATATCCCAGGTCCGGATAAGGTAATTTTCCGGAAAGCAGTGAATGGCCCGCCGGTAAGTTCAGCAGTTTCGTTTCGATTACTTGGGAATAATTATAATAACCTCGCTGCAGTATCCAAGGATATAATCGAACGGTTAGCAACTTACCCTGATCTCCTGAATATAGAAGATAATCTTGACAAGGGGGGTCCTGAAATTAGAGTTAAACTTAATTCTGATAGAGCTTCTGCTCTGGGAATAGATGCTGTAACCCTGGGATCATATCTCAGAGACAGCTTTGAGGGGAGAACGGCCACAACCTTTTTCAAGAATAATAGAGAAGTTGATGTACTCGTAAAGTATGATCCAGGAGAAGACATTTCTCTTTCAACGCTTGATCAAATGCAGATATCTCTTTCTGATGGGAGAAAAATCCCCTTCTCTTCAGTCGCCACTTTGGAACAGGGGGATTCCCTTGCAAGTATAAAAAGAGTTGATGGAGAGAGAGAAATTACAATAAGTTCCGATGCGTTTGTGAAGGATAATATCAGGGATATAAATAAGGATATCAAGAACTACTTTAATGAGCAAATAAAGCCTCTGTATCCTGATATCAAGCTGGTTGTGGGCGGAGAGTTTGCTGATCTGGGTAATCTTTTAGTGCAGATACTGAGAGTCTTCCTCATTGGACTGTTTCTCATATACATTATTCTCGGAACACAATTTAAATCATACCTGCAGCCTTTTCTTATTTTAATAACTATCCCCTTCTCTTTTGTCGGTATTATTCTCTATCTGTTTATTTCAGGGACTCCGTTTTCAACAACAGTACTGTATTCAGGAGTTGCTCTTGCCGGAATTGCCGTTAACGATACCATTGTATTGTTAAGTTTTGTAAATGAATTACGGGCAAAGGGCATGGGTGTGGCAGAAGCCCTGCTGGAATCTGCGATAACCCGTCTCCGGCCTATTATTCTTACTTCTCTTACCACCATAGCAGGACTGCTTCCTACAGCTATTGGTATAGGAGGCAAGTCCGTTGTCTGGAGCCCCATGGCAAGCTCAATAATATTCGGATTGCTGTTTTCAACCCTTACAGCTCTGCTGATTATCCCCCTGGTATACGGACTTTTATTTGATCGGGATTCAAGGAAAAATTTTAAAAAAGAGTCAACACTATGAAATATTTATTAAACCTGTTTATTATGTTACTGTGTACACAATTTCTGGCTTTGCCCCTGTTTGGAAAAGAAAGTATCCTCAATACTAAGGATATTATCAAACTTGTTGTGAAAAACAATGCTACTGTTAAAATATCAGCTTCAGGGACAGATTTAGCCAGGAGTATCTATAATCAGGTTCTTAAATCGGGAAATCCTACCATATCGTTTACGAGCGATAGTTTTACAAGTCCCCTTTATGGATACAGTAACAGCTCATTCAGTTCTACTTCACCAATTACTACAGAAACACATTCAGTTTCTGCAGGGCTCAAAATAAGTCAGCTTCTCCCCACCGGAGGAACTGCATCCTTAACAGTTGATAATTCACTTTCTGTGTCCCGGGGAACACGTAATGATCCCTGGGAATTTTCTCAGGAACCCGGGTTTAGTTTAAACCTGATACAACCGGTGTTAAGCAATGGTAGATTAATTGATTTTTCGGCAATGGGGAACACCAGGGAAAACAGTCAAATTTCCTATGAAATTTCACATATGAATAATCTAGGTACTAAAAATAATGTACTCATCGCTGTTCTCTCCCTGGTTCATAGGACAAATATACTAAGGCAAAGCACGTTAATCATGGAAAAAGGAATTAAGCTTGCAAACTTAAGGGTGGAAATGGCGAGGCAGGACAGAGAAGGCGGTAGAATTTCTTCTTCTGATCTTTTAGGTATCGAACTTGATGTTGGGCGGCAGAAGGAAGCTCTGTTTGATATGGAATATCAGTTAGCCCAGGCAGAAATGGAAATAAGCAGAGTTCTCGGTATAGAGAATCCCTCTGCTTATAAATTTAATCTGAACCTTACTACTGTTGATGTCCCCGGGTCGTTAGAATCAGATGCCGTTGCTCATTCGAACCCTGATGTTTTAAAAGCTACCCTTACTGTGGCACAGAAAAAAATAGCCCTTACGCTGAATAAACTTGCTGATGCACCGGTACTGAATTTTGTCCTCCGAGCTGGTCCAAGATATCCTGGTAGTAGAACAGATACTTCAGATCCTGTCTCATCTCTTACTGACCTCTTTTCAAAAGAAGCAGGAATAAATTTAAGTTTGGGCGCTTCACTAAATTTTAACATTTGGGATGGGGGTGTTTCAAGAAGTGCACGAGAAACGGATGGTATTTCACTGGAGATTGCACAACAAAACCTGGAGGACTCGGTTAGCAAAGTAAGACAAAACAGGAAAGAACTTTTGGGAAAACTAAAACTCCTGGAAGATAGAATTCAATTGCTCCTCACTACTATTGAATACGATAGGCAGTTACTTCAACGTGAAATAGTTCGACAAGAAAGAGGCTCCTCCACAAAAGTTGATGTTGAAACCCTCCGGCTCGAACTTCTGAGCAGAGAAAGGGATATACAAAATATTTATGGAGAAAGGTATATCACCACTCTTCAGCTTCTTGCTTCGGATGGCAATGATATAATGGACAAACTGCAAAATTAATTGAATTATTAAGTAAAGGGTAAAAAAATGAAAAATGTTATTATGATGTTAGTTTCAGCAGCGGCAATTTTTAATTCTTCCGCTCTCTATGCAGAATCAACTCATTTCAGCAAAATGGCCCCCTGTCCGAAATCACCTAATTGTGTATCTTCTTTGGCTGATCCACTTGATTCGGAGCATTATATACCGCCATTTTCATTCAAAGGAAGCAGACAAACAGCCTACGCTGAGCTGGTTTCTTATCTCAATTCTTTAAATAATGTACAAATCATTGAGGAAGGTAATTTTTACATACATGCAGTTTTTATAACCAAATTTTTCAGGTTTAAAGATGATGTTGAGTTTCTTTTTCCTAAACAGGGTAAAAAAGTTGAGGTTAAATCTGCTTCACGAGTTGGATATAGCGATATGGGGAAGAACAGAAAAAGAATAGAGAGAATTAGAGAAGCATTTAACAACAGGCTTAACAAAATTCAATAGGGCTGTATCGTGTTTATTCTTAATAATTCCTCCAGATTTTTTGCCACCCCGAGAATCCGAGGATAATCTTTCAACTTATTTGCAGGGAAAATCTTACTCCCTATGATGAATTCAAATGAATGGTTTGGTTGATTATGTAAGATTTTCAAATAGGCTTCCAGACCGTTTATATATTCCTCCATGGTGAGTGAAAAGCACACAATAGCCGGTTTATGTTTTTGGATCATGTTTACCAGGTCAGCAATTGGTACGTCAGTTCCAAGAAGGATCACGCTCCACCCTGCTTCTTCCATAAGATAAGATCCCATTAAAAGAGCCAGGTCATGTTTTTCCCCCGGGGCACACAGCCCCATCCAGAGTTTCCGTTTAAAAGCGGGGTTTCCTGCTGGTTGTGGAACTTTCCTGGCTGAACGAATTATTAATTCCCGCATTTTACTGCTTATTACATGTTCTTCAGCAATACTTATCCTGCCACTTTCCCATAATGTACCCGTTTGTTCTAATGTTGGAATAAGAACAGTTTGAAATACCTGTAATAAATTTAAATTGCTGTTTTCCCTATAGGTACCAAGATACTGGTAACAGGTATCGGTATCCTCCGTAAGTAAAAGTGAGATCAGCTCTTCCAAACGAAAATCTCCCTCTTTCCTGCCTATTTTGGATTCAATTCTTATATTTAGCAGTTTATCCAGAGAAACATTCAGACCTTCAGCTATTTTTCGAAGTGTGATTTCTCCCGGGAAACGCAACCCTCTTTCATAGTTGGCAATTGTTCCTTGCCCCACTGCAGCAATCTCCCCAAGCTCTTTTTGAGTTAGATCCATTAAAGTTCTATAATATTTTAAATTATCGCCGAATGTTCGAGGTACCATAG
>JANTFL010000105.1 GCA_024763455.1 Sediminispirochaeta sp.
TTATACGGCATTCCTTCAGGAATAGGCTCAGCTTCTTTCAGGGATGACGGATGAGTCCATCCCAGATCAAGACATTCCGGCAGTACTATGACCTGAGCACCACTTTCGGCAGCTTCTTCTATATATTTTTCAGCCCGGGAAAGATTGGCTTCTTTTTCTCCTCCCTGCACAAGCATCTGTGCGAGGGCAAGTTTAAAGGTTCCTTTATTATCCAAGTCTAATTTCATCTGTCTGAATTATTTCCGTGTTTCGTGAAAAACAATATTCTTAAAAATTGTCTTGCCGGCTCCCAGCTTGCCAAGGCCGGCCATACCATGGGTAAAAGGATCTCTGTCCGAATAGGAAAGAACTGCCTCATTATCAATAATACAGGTAATATCAGAACCGGATACTTTAACCTTTAGCTTATAGAGTTCTCCCATCTTCCATGGGAATTCTATTTCTTGAAGGATGGTGTTGTTGTGGTCCCGTTTTATCAATGCAGCAGTATTTGAACTGTTAAAGCCAAAAAAATATCCCCGTTCTGCACCGATTGCCCGAAAAGCAACAAGATGACTAACTCCCTCAACTGCAATGAGTGATGTTTCAACACAGTAATCCTCACAGTAATAAGGACCAGTGAATAAAAGAAATATGTCTTCGGTCTTTGCAATGAGCTCGCCGTCAAGTAATTCCCAGTTTCCACCTGATAATGAACAGCGGGAAAGTCCCCTGAATTCATTTCTTTCTTCACTGAAATCAATGGCAAAGTCTTTTTCACCGGTTATTTCAAATGCAGATAGAAGCAGTTCACCAAGATATTTTTCTTCAGAACTCTGATTAAAAAGTAAACCCGCTTCGGCAACAGCAAAGGAAACATCAGGAATTTTCCAGGAAATTTCAATATCCCCTCCACCTGCATAAACAGTTTCAGGACCCGATATAACTTTCTCTGAAGCAGCATCAAGAACAAACGGAGAAACAGAAATTTCTTTACCGCTCCATTGCTCTATTTTTCCTTTAATTTCCATGGTCTGTCCCGGGTATACAAGAGGAGTAAAGGTCGGAGAGTATCGTTCATCATCAAAATCATTTCTCCTGTAATAAGGTTTATAAAAGATCCGTACACTTTCTCCTTCTTTTAGCCTATCCAGAATTACTGTAAGCTCACCTTTACCATTGTTACGCAGTACCGGTGTCAAATATCTGCTTGATGTTCGTATCCCGGAAGTTGACCCCGCCAGTGTGAAGTCCAGGAAAATATCATCAGAATAAGCTCCCTTCTTCCAGGATTCCGGCACCTCTGAACCTGAATCTCTTAACCCTAGCATTGCCACCTCTTTCGCAGCTGTCGGTAAATCGATAATATTCAAAGCTCCGGCTATACTGCTTGCAGCATGGAAATCATTGACCGGCTTCCTGTAGTGATCAGGTATCCCTTTCGGGCCGTTAAGCACTCCAAGAATAGTTCCGACATTACCGGCATTACAGTCCGTATCCCACCCGCACATGGTTGCAATCTCAACAGTTCTTGCAAAATCTCCATTCCCATAATAGAGGGCCAGTGCAACAACTCCCGAATTCGGAATTATATGACAGACCCCTGGATACTTGTCATATCCAAAAAAAGAATGAAGAAATGTTAACGCATCCCTCCATTGCTCTGGTCTTTTATGATTCCGGTGAAAATCCCGCACAGCTTCTACAACCCTCGTGTATTCACTCTCCTCTGGCAGTAAAGCAAGAGCATCTTCAATCATATCCGCGATTGAACAGTTCGTATCAACCTTGAAGGCCATGGAAATAAGAGAGGCAATAAACCGTGCTCCATGCAGGCCGTTCCCGTCATGACTTACACTGGCCGCCATTGCGGCATACGCTGCAGCCTTTTCAGGATTCCCTGGGAACACAAGCCCCCAGGTATCAATAAATATCTGTCCTCCAATCTGTTCTGCCAGAGTTTTCCCGTTGACCAATTCACTTCCTGAACGGGGTGCAGGAATACCATTTTTAAGATTACGATATGCCGTATGCTCGGTACTGATACCCTCACCGCCCCACCAGTAGAATCCAATTTCCTCTCGGGTATAGTTGAGCCACGTCTGCCCAATTTTTTCAGCCGTCAGAGGAGCTTTATGATCCAGTAGTGCCCGGATAAAAAAAAGAGGGCCATTGACATCATCATCTGCGGCAAAGTTTTTATAATCCTTTACATAACCGGTTATCTCGCCATAAACATCTATAATACGTTCATAACTCCACACGGTAGGTTCTACTGGAGCACCAATCCTGTCCCCGATACATTTGCCGAGAATTCCGCCGTAAACTTTTTCAAGATACAATTCTTTGTCCATGGTACTATTTCCTGCTATTATGAATAATGATATGAGATTTATACAGAGAAGGGAATACTCCCTTCTCTACCGTAGTATATACTACTTTAATTTACCCTGTGCGTAATCAGTAATTTTGTCGCCACCCATATCATACCACTTTTTTACGAATTCATCGAACTTGTCAATTGAATACTCGCCGGTAATAATCTTGAAACTGTACTCTTTATAGAGGTTGGTAAGTGCATCCCATGTAGGTGCAAGATCAGCGGGAATGGGGAAGTCAGGATCTCCAACAACATACTTGTCAAGAAACTCCCAACTCTTTGCTCCTACCGGACCAAGTACAGGAAGAGGTCCTTTGTAGCTCATCACTTCGTTGAACCTGGGCCACCAATCCGACTTTTTGTCAGTAAATGCATATTTGCCATCAGTTACTGTATAATGAATACCTTCTATACCATAGCGGTCAAGCAGCTGTCCTTTATCTGTAGCCATGAAATCAAGAAGTTTAAAAACCAGATCAGGATTTTTACTCTGTGTACTTATTGCCCAGCCTCTTGTTTCTTTGGCTGTTGATACGGCATATCCCTGACCTACACCTTTGGCAGGGGGCAGCGCAACAAGACCGACTCCCTGGTTTTTCTTTAGCTTGGTGTCATAAATATCACAGACCACTCCGGAGGTTCCAAAAACCATTGCGACCTTATTGGTATAGAGTTTATCTTCCATTGTGTCCCATTTGGTGGTAACGTAATCTTTGTCAAACAGCCCCTCTTTGTAAAGCTTCTGATAAAAAGCAAGTTTTTCCTTTTCAGCATTGGATACCTTTTTATATACATAAGAGCCTCCCTGTTTAATCCAGGTAGCTGTTTCACCAAAGGCCTGTTCAAAAGTGAAATCCATCCGGTTGGTATTTCCTGTATCTGTCATTACAAAAGCATCCGGATGATTCTTTTTCAATGTCTTAAAGAGATTGTAATAATCATCGACCGTTACCGGTGTTTTACCTCCAGCTTCTTTAAACCAGTCTTCCCTAACAAGAGCAACACGAGCCCTGGGCGGAGCAAGCCATAAAAGATATGGATAATTTGCAATCCTTTTTTTGTTGAAATCCATAAGAGCCTTCTGCATAACAGCAGATTTATCCACGTATGGTTTTAAATCCACCAATAGTCCCTGCTTTGCTATTGCTTCATCACCGCCCTGAAAGTAGATAAGATCAGGAATATCTCCACCCATTAGCATAAGATTAAGTTTTTCCTTGTATGCTCCGTCCGGAACTTTTACCAGTTCAAGCTTAACTTTCTGCCCGGTATATTCCTCAAGCCCAGCCTGAACCTTAGCAAGAAACTGAATATTGACATCTTCGGCCGGGGAAAAATCCTTTCCAACTATTCGTATTGTGGGAACATCCCCGGTTGCCGCCGCAGCAGGTTTACTGTCCTGTGAACCTCCGGCAAAACCAATTGAAGCCACCACTGCCAACAGCAATAGTGTAGTTAAAAAACGTTTCATATAATCCTCCTCTGAAACATAAACCTTTGCAGATTATAAATTTTCTGCAAATTCTATTCCTTAACCGATCCCTGCAGCCTGCCCTTGACAAAAAACTTAAGCACAAAAGGATAGAATACAAGAATTGGAATAATGGATATAATAATAAGCGCTGCTTTTATCGCTTTTATATCAAGCTGTGCAGCAGCGGTTCCTTTAAGATAATTCATACTGCCAATGAATGATGCTTTTTCTGCAGATATAAGTAATTCCCTTAAAACAACTTGAAGAGGGAACTTGCCTTCATCTGTCAGGTATATCATTGCTCTAAAATATTCGTTCCAGTGGAATACACCATAGAAAAGACTTACCGTGGCTATTCCGGCTACACTTACGGGAATAACAATCTTAAAAAGGATCTTTGTTTCGTTGTAACCGTCAATTCTGGCAGCTTCAATCAAAGACGGAGGAACCTGGTCAAAGAACCGCATAAGAATGATGAGATAGTATGGATTTACCGCTTTATAAAGAATAACAGACCAGTAAGTATTAAGGAGATGAAGTCTCCGCATAAGAAAGTAATCGGGAATGAGTCCGCCTTCAAAAATCATGGTTATAACAATCATGGTTATGAAGAAACTCCGTCCATACAAATTACGTTTTGTTAAAACATAGGCCCCCATACTTGTAAAGATAATATTTATCACCAATCCTGCAGCTGTAATGAAAATACTGTTTAATACACCTCTTGCAACCTTGGGAATTGCCAATACATTTCTATACGTGTTTAATGTAAAACCATGTGGTACAAGTGTTGTTCCGTTTGCCTCCACTATATAATCTGAACCGGTGAGAGAAATAACAAGCTGATTATACAGCGGATAAACCATCACGATCGCGGTAATAAGAAGGAGGATAATGATACTATAGTGTCCAATACCATTTCTCTTTGCCCTCATTACCAGACCCCCTCGCCGGTAACTTTCCGGCTCAGTTTATCTGTTGAAAGGATCAGAAACAGTCCGATAACTCCCTTGAATAAGCCGGCAGCAGTACCAAGAGAGTAATTCCCCTGCATAAGACCTACCCGGTAGACGTATGTATCAATTATGTCAACAGTATTAATAACCGCATCATTCATCATGTTAAAGACCTGATCAAATCCCGCATTCATAAAAAAACCAAGATTAAGGATAAAAACAGTAATAATAGTCGGTACAATTGCAGGGAGCGTTATATTAAAAGCCTGCTGCAGGGGCGTTGCTCCATCTATTGTTGCAGCTTCATACAAAGTTGGAGAAATACTATTAATGGCTGCAATATACAGGATTGAATCCCATCCAATACTCCGCCAAATTTCGGAAAAAACAAAAACCCATCGGATATGATGTGTGGAAGTCATGTATGAAATTGGTTTCAGGTGAAAGAAAATTCTAACCTTATTTACCGCTCCGTCCGGTGATGCAAGCATGGAGATAAACAGCCCAGCAATAACAACCCATGATAGAAAGTGAGGAAGATAAATAACACTTTGTATCCCCTTTCGGTATCCTGTACTCGAAACTTCATTCAACATAAAGGCAAGGATTATAGGGAGGGGAAAAATGATAAACATCTTCATTGCACTTATGATGAGTGTATTTTTAAAAACATTAAAAAATACCGGAGAGGAAAAAAGCATCTTGAAATGTTTTACTCCTGCCCACTGATTTGCACCGACATACCGTACATCCTGAAAAGCAATCCTTGCTCCCCACATGGGAATATAATGCCAGATTATAAAAAATAATATGACAGGCAGGAGCATTAAATACATCTGACGGTCTTTTACAATCCTTTTTCTGACACTACTCGCCATTACCTGCCTCCCCGCAAAGCATACTCTGCAAGTCTTTTCCCAAGAGCCACCATATCATCTCCTGCTGCAAAAGGAAGACAGACTCCGGCTGGATGCCGGACCTGCTCAACCCATGCATCCGGTATATCTTTCATACCGCTTCCTGCTGCACACAGGGAAAGAACAAGAGCCGTTATCGTATCAGCATCCCTTCCAAAATTAGCTGCCAGGAGGAACCCTTTATGGAAATCCCCTCCGGACATTTTGTACAGCCCATATATCTGAGGTATTGCCTCCGGTGAGACAGAATGCCTTGGCGCCCACAGTTCAGTATGAAGTTTTTCGTATGCTTTAAAAGAGTCATTTTCCTGGTCTACTATTTGCAGTGCAGCTTTCATACGCCTTCCAAGCCAGCTGTTTTCGGGAATATAGCGCATCCCCTCCTCTATTACTTCATCAACACCCGAGCCGATAATTGCAGAAGCTATGCTTGCTGCGATTGCCTGGGCTGCCCACAAACCGTCTTTGTCGTGACTGACCGAAGCATCAATCCCAGCCAATCGTGCCGCTTCGTCAGGATCCCCGGCAGCAGCTATTCCAAAGGGTACTGCCCTCATGGCTGCACCGTCATCAATGTTCAAAGTATTATCCTGACCTGATAGAGGAGGATTAATCCCCTGGGAGAGATTCCAAAGGGCACCATACAATGGTGTACCGCCCCTGTCTTTTGCCCCCCCTTCTTCAAGTACAAGCCTTCTCCAGGTATCCGCAACAAATTGTGAGTTAAATTCTCCAGGACATTCCAAAAGCGCCCTGGCAGAGAGCACACTGAACTCGGTATCGTCGGTACTTTTTCCCTCAGGAAGCAATTTTGTTAAAATACCGTACTTCTGCCTTACAGCATCATCCCGGCCCAAATCACCAGCTGCATCGCCAACAGCCAGCGATACCATTGCCGCTATTGCTCTGTCTGTAAGAACCTCTTTTTCCAATTTCTTTTTCATATGCTCCCCTTTTTGAATTACATGCCCTGTTAGTACCGGTAACGATACCGGTAACGTTTTCAGTTCAGGCAAAAAAATTACGTTTTTCCTGTAGAGCCCCTCACAATTAACTCCGTTTGAAATATTTCCTCACGGTTCATGGGCGTTTCACTCTGCATCTCCTCAATAAGCAGATCCACCGCTGCTTTTCCCAAATTCTTCTTAAACGTCTTTATGGTTGTCAGCTTCGGTCTCAGGTACTTAGAAATACCAATATCATCGTGTCCGACAACAGAAATATCGTTGGGTATGGATAACCCCCTTTTGTATACCGATTCGTACACACCAACAGCCATCAGATCATGAGATGAGAAAACAGCGGTAATACTTTTGTCAGTATCTAACAGACGGTCAGCTGCTTTCTCTCCTTCATCGGCTGAATGCGCACAGACTTGGATCCAGGAGTCTTTTACCGGAATGCCCGCTTCTTTCATTGCTTTTTGATACCCCTGAAGTCTTTCCATACCTGACTGAGTTTTCTCCCCTGTCGTAATATGGCCTATGTGCGTATGTCCCAGCTCTATAAGGTACTTTACCGCTCTATATGCAGATGCAACATTGTCAATTGCAATTGTCGAGAGAATTGAATTGGGGCTTTTTCGGTAGACCTGGACAGAAGGGAAATTCTCTTTCTTCAATTTGACCAGTTCATCCTGATTAGCCTCGGTAAAAGATACAATAATTCCATCAACCTGATTACTTCGAAGTAGTTTTATTGCCTTCTTTTCCACCTTGCTGTCATGATTTGTATCAACAAATATTACCGAATATCCGTAATGGTCAGCCCGTTCCATTATTCCCCGGGCAAGTTCCGGGAAATTAGGATTCATTATATCAGGTACAACAAACCCAATAACGTTAGTCCGGCGGAGGACAAGCCCCCGGGCTACACTATTAGGGCTATACCCCAGCTTTTTAATGACTTCCTGCACCCGGGTTTGAGTTTCAATGTTTACATCAGGTTTACCATTCAGCACCCGGGAAACAGTCGAAACAGATACTTCCGCATGTTTTGCTATATCCTTAATGGTTACTGCCACTTCCTCTCCAAACATAATAAGCAATGGTAACGTTTCCGGTAACGTTACCAGTTCAGTATAAACCCCATTTTGTTAAAGTGCAAGAAAAAA
>JANTFL010000106.1 GCA_024763455.1 Sediminispirochaeta sp.
TAACCGAATCAG
Source organism: Sediminispirochaeta sp. (assembly GCA_024763455.1). Classification (GTDB taxonomy): domain Bacteria; phylum Spirochaetota; class Spirochaetia; order B11-G9; family B11-G9; genus B11-G9. Next base: position 13 of record JANTFL010000106.1, read on the forward strand.
TCCTGCTGCAGGTCGAGAAAATAATACGGGACGAGATAAACGGGTATGAGGAAATAATTGTACAAGCCGGAAGCAAGAATTTTATGGGATTCCTCGGATCCGCCGAAACCAATAAAGGTACTATCAGAGTGAATCTTCCCCCATTCAACCAAAGACAGGATTCATCGGAGGATGTAAAGAAAAAACTGCGTAAACATTTCAACGATTTCCCTGCAGCAGTATTCTCTTTCGGAGGCAATATGCAGGGAGGATTTTCAAGCAGTCCGGTGGATATCCTTGTTAAATCTGAAGACCTGGCACTCTCTAAAAAAGTGGCAGAGAGCATCCAGGCACTGCTCAAAGACAAATTCCCCGAAGTAACCGAACCGGCAATAGATATTAAAGACGGACTTCCGCAGGTCGATATAATGATTGACCGGGATAAACTGTATGCTCTCGGACTGAATATTTATACAGCGGGGCAGGAGATAAAAGCCAGTATAGACGGGATAACCGCATCAAGATACCGGGATAGGGGTTCGGAATACGATATCATTGTTATTCTCGACGAGAAGGACAGGGATGAGCTTCCCGATTTAAATAAAATATTTGTAATGAACCAGTCAGGTAAACGGATCCCCCTGGCCAGTTTTGCAAGCTACAAAAAAACAACCGGACCGGTGGCTATTAACAGGGAGAACAAGGCGCGGACTATTCATGTTACAGCCGGTACTGTCCCCGGGACATCTCTTAACGATATTTCACTCAGGATAGAGGCGGCTGTAAAAAAAGCCATTCCTGCGGAAGAAGGTCTTACTATTGAGTTTTCCGGAGACTATGCCAATTTAATGAAGTACGGCATAAAATTAATTATCATTATGCTTGTTGCGGTATTCCTCGTTTTCGGTGTCATGGCGAGCCTGTTTGAGTCACTCCTTGACCCCTTCATAATTCTTTTTACCATCCCGCTGTCTCTTATCGGAGTAGTTCTGCTCTACGTAGCCACAGGCGAGATGTTCAACATTCTTACTGCTGTCGGCCTGATCATGCTTTCAGGTATTATTGTAAATAACGGGATTGTACTCGTAGACTATACAAATCTTCTGCGCAAGCGTGGATTATCGATCCACGATGCCTGTGTTGAAGCAGGGGGTAACCGCTTACGTCCGATACTGATGACAACCCTGACTACTGTTCTCGGTCTTATCCCGATGGCATTCTTCCCCGGAGAAGCAGCTGCGCTGGTTAACCCGATCGGTAAAACGGTTGTCGGAGGGTTGACATTCGGGGCATTACTTACCCTTTTTGTTGTTCCAGTTGTATACGCAGTTTTTAACGAAGGCGCTGAAAAAAGAAGAGAAAAAAAGGAACAGCGGAAAATTAAAAGGATGGAGAACAGGAGGGCAAAAAAATGAAAAGGATAGAGATAATTGCGAACCGATCAATCCAGGACGATATGTTCGATGCGTTCAAAAGAGAGGGTGTCGTAAAACACTACACCCTTATTCCACAGGTCATGGGAGTAGGAAGACAGGGCCCCCGGATGGGGGACCATATTTGGCCAGAAGAAAACTTCTGCCTGATTATTTATTGTGAACAGACAGAAGCAGAACGGATAAAGCAGGTTGTAGAAACCTTAAAGCATTTTTTTACCTCCGAAGGGATCAAGCTTTTTGAAATGGATATGGCGTAAAAGCATAAAAAAGGTGTTGCCTTTTAAGCTTACTATATTTATCATATATATATGAATAAAGATACTTTAAAAGGTGCCCTATGGGGAGCCTTCTGTGCAGATGCATATGCCCTTGGACCCCACTGGGAATACAACACAAAGAATATAGAAGCAGCAGTACTTAACCGGAAGAGCTTTAACGATCCGATTGCAAAGTACCATAAAGGGAAAAAAGCCGGGGATTTTACCCCCTATGGGGATCAGATGCTGTGGCTTTTGCAGTTCATATCCCAAAATAAATCATTTGATGCCGTAGATTATGGGAAATACTGGTTTTCCAGGATGAGCAGCTATTCCGGATATATCGACCATGCATCTGAAACCACCCTTGAAAACATGAAAGCAGGGTTGGATCCATTAAAATGCGGATCTGATTCTACAGAACTGAGCGCGGTAAGCAGAATAGCACCCCTTCTCATTCTCTACGGAGATGATCCGGAGGTACTTAAAGAAAAGGTTTTTGAATTTGTTAAAATAACCCATAACTCTGCACCGGTTCTGCAAGCGGCAGATTTTGTCTGTGAGCTTATACCGATGCTGCTTGCGGGAAAAGAGCTTACCGAGAGTCTGACAGCTGCTGCGGAAAACAGTTCCGAGCTCATCCGGAATTGGGTCATAGAAGGTATGAAAAGCAGCCGTAAAAAGAGTTCTTTGGTAATAAAAAAATTCGGTCCCGCATGCGACACCTCCCATGTATTTCCGGGAGTTATCCACCTTATCACAAAGTACCAGGACAACTACCCTATGGCAATGGAAGAAAACGCCTTTTCCGGCGGCGACGGAGCTGCACGGGGTCTTTTAGCAGGAATGATTCTCGGTATTATAAACGGGGAAAAGTCGATTCCTGGGGAATGGATAAAAGGGATCAATGCCTATGATGAAATTTCAAGGATACTTGATCAATTTCCCTTTTAACAAGCCCTATCATCCAAAACTTGAATTGTGCTGTTTTGTCTCCTTACAAACGATCCACAACCTGAACTAATTTTTCTCCAATCTGCGCTGCAATTACTTTCAGCGGATCGTTGTCTATTGCCAGCATCGATACAACAGGATCAACGGCAGAAACTTCAATTAAACCGTCTTCCCTTTCCTGTACGATAATGTTACAGGGGAGCATAGTACCAACCCAGTCCTCCTCTATCAGTGCTTTATGTGAAAATACCGGATTGCACGCACCAAGTATTCTGTACTTCCTGAAATCAACGTTTATCCTGGCTTTAAAAAGCTCCTTTACATTAACATCGGACAGTACTCCAAAACCTTCCTTCTTTAATTCTTCTTTAATCGTTTCAATTGTTTCGTCAAACGATCCATTAAGTTTTCTTGAATAAAAATATTTCATTAATTTTCTCCTTTAATCTTTAACATTCGTGCGTTTACCGCAACTATAACTGTGCTAAGAGACATTAAAACTGCTCCTGCAGCAGGACTCAAAACTATACCGAAACTATACAGAGCACCGGCAGCCAGCGGAATAGCCAGGGCATTGTAACCGGTTGCCCAAATAAGATTCTGAACCATCTTGCTGTATGTAACCCGTGCAAGATCCAGGATCTTAACTACATCCAATGGATTACTCCGGACAAGAACGATATCCGCCGTTTCGATTGCGACATCGGTTCCTGCACCTATGGCAATACCTACATCGGCAAGGGCAAGAGCAGGTGCATCGTTAACACCATCACCGGTCATGGCAACGACAAGACCTCGCCCTTTTACCTCTTTTACCTTGTCTGCTTTTTCATGGGGAAGAACCTCGGCAAATACTTCGTCAATACCTATCTCTTCTGCTACCCAGGAAGCCACCTGTTTGTTGTCACCGGTAAGCATAATGCTCCTTATCCCCATTTCCCTTAGCCGGGCAACTGTATCCTTCGATTCTTTTCTTATTCTATCTGCCAGAGCCAAAGCTCCCTTTACTTCATCATCTACAATTACAAAGACAACCGTTTTACCCTGGGCTGAAAGTTTACCAATAGTCTCATTTTTAACCTCTTTGCCCTTCTCCTTAAGATACCCGGGACTTACAACAAGAACTTTCCTGCCGTCTACTACTCCCTGAGCACCTCTTCCGGTTATGGAAGAGAACTCCTTTACAGGCATTGTTTTGACAGCAGAAGCAACAACTCCCCTGGCTATGGGATGCTCAGAGTTTGCCTCGACAGAAGCTGCAAGGTTTATCAATTCCTCTTTTGAATACTTTTCATCCAAAACAATAGTATCGGTAACACCAAACTTTCCTTCCGTAAGAGTTCCGGTTTTGTCAAATATAACAGCCTGAATATTGCGGGCATGTTCGAATGCAGCCCGGTTACGGATCAAAAGACCGTTCTTTGCCGATATCGCCGTTGATACCGCAACAACCAGAGGTACCGCAAGGCCAAGTGCGTGGGGGCATGTTATAACCATTACCGTTACTGTACGCTCCAGGGCATAGGCAAAGTTTTTGGTAGTAAAAAAGAGCCATACGAACATGGTTATACCTCCGGCACCCAAAGCGATAAAGGTAAGCCACAATGCTGCTCTGCTGGCAAGATCCTGACTTTTTGACTTGCTTTCCTGTGCTTCCCTGACCAGTTTTACAACCTGGGATAGATATGAATCCTTACCCGTTTTCTTTATTTCAACAACCAGGGATCCTTCACCGTTAATAGATCCGCCTATTACCTGATCTTTCTCCCGCTTTGTAATCGGCAGGGATTCACCGGTAAGCATGGATTCATTTACCGAACTGACCCCTTCTACAACAACACCGTCCACCGGCAGCTTTTCACCCGGCTTAACCAGTATACGGTCCCCGACTTTGATATCCTCAACCGCTACTTCAACGGTGCTCCCGTCTTCAAGAAGTTTATGGGCATTTGACGGCATTAGTTTTGCCAGCTCTTCCAATGCTCTGGAAGCACCCATAACCGAACGCATCTCTATCCAGTGCCCTAAAAGCATTATGTCCACAAGAGTTACCAGCTCCCAGAAAAATACCTTACCCGGAAGTCCAAAAACAACAACACTGCTGTATATGTACGCGGTGGATATGGCCAGCCCTATCAATGTCATCATTCCAGGCAGCTTTGCTTTTACCTCAGTTACCAGACCCTTCAAAAAAGGCCATCCTCCGTAAAAGAATACAAACGAGGCCAGTGCAAACAACAGGTAACTGTCGCCGCTGAACCGAAGCAGATCTTCAACGCCGAAGAGTTTCCTCAGCATCGGAGAAAGGAACAGAATAGGTACAGTAAAGACTATTGAGACAAAAAAACGTTTCTTAAAATCCGCTACCATATGTTCATGATGGGAATGCTGCCCTCCACTGTGTCCTTCGTGTCCGCTATGGTCCCCGTGATCCTCATGTGTTCCATGCATCTCATGCCCTTTATGATTATCCATTTCCTCTTTCATCTTTACACCTCTCTTCCTTCTACCCTATTAACAGTTATACCAGTATTTCCTTCTTTATTCTCAGGTATTCTTCCTTTGTAATTTCTCCTTTGGCGTACCTTTCATTGAGTTTTTCCAGAACGTCACTGCCATATGGGTAAGCTTTATTACGCTTCTTTGCAAAAAGAACAATAAGTACAACAAGAACTGCTATAAGAAGCAAACCTAACACAGGGAATATCCATCCATACCCGCTGCTCCAAACCATCGGCATCTGCCCCCAGCCGCCGAATCTGCCGTTATCAAAATCTCTAACCGTCATTTCATTGCCCCGGTATCCGTATCCCATCATAAGGGGGCCAAAAGCTGCACTGCCGTTTACAAGATAGCGGTACCCGAGCAGTTTATGCATGTTGCTTAGACTTTCTGAACCTTCTCCCCCCATCATTTTATCCATCCATTCATGCTGTCTGGGATTAGGTATTCTGAAGCTCATTACGGCCTCACCAAGCTTCTCCAGAGATTCATCTGAGACATTATCCGGATTTATCGTTGCACTGCTGTCCAGATTAAGTTCGCCCCTTATCTCCGAAAGTATTGAATCGATTGATTCTCCATGATTTTCGGATGCATCTGCAAATACTGCCGATGCGGTTAAAAACATTCCCATGGCCAAAACTACCGAAAGAACTGCTGTCAATCTTTTATTCATTGTTTCTGCCTCCATCAAGGATTGCCTTCTTCATTACTTCGTATTCAGCTAATGTAATTTCACCTTCTGCATACCGTTCCTTTATAATATCCAGAGCAGAAACTTCTCTTCCGGAAATAAAATCTCCGGCTTTTCTTCTGCCGGAAGATGAAACAAAGAAATAAACTCCAACAATAATCAGTACCAATAAAATAATCATCATATAAAAACTCCTTTAATCTCTATTCACGCTGCCTAGTACTATACCCCCCTAGGGTATATAGAGAATATATAATTACTTACCATACAAGTCAAGTATTAAATCGCTTTTTTTTAAAACCACATAGATGGCTAAAGATACGTTAAAGGAGAGAATCGGCTTGAATTAAGCGGATTATCCGATCCAGATTCCTGATATGGCTCCCTTTCCAGAACAGTTTGCCGCAGCCGGTGCAGAGGGAATACTCCCGGCACCAGGAAATTACTCCAGGGGGGATTTTGTCTTTTACGGAATCAAATTCTACAGATCCGTATTCCAGGACCGTAAGTTTTCCTCCGCAGGAAAGGCACCTGGAATAGGGCCGAACCAGTGAGTAAAGGTCCAGCCGCCGGCAGATCTCCCGCAGCTGTTCTTCAGGATCGGTACTGAATACAAACATCCCTCTATCAAGAACCTTTCTCTTGAGCAGTCCTCTGTCTCTGGTAAGAACGATAAGTAAATTATCCACCCCGTAAGAAACAAGATCTGCATCATCCCAGTTCTTCCGGTACTCTGCCCTGAACCCTAAAAGTCTCAGGTACCGGGCCAGCTTGCCCAGATGTACATCCAAAGCAAAAGCGGGAGTCCTTAACGGGAAAGGACGCAGTCTTGTAACATTTTCTATGTTTAATGATTCAAAAACAGGATAAACACTTATATAATCCCCAGGGGAAGGCTGAAAAGAAAAGTCTACAGACACTCCGTTAACCAGAATGAGATCGACTTCGACATGAGGAACGTTTAGGGATTCAATAAGGTCTTTAACACTCTGCCCGGGATACAAGGGAGCTTCGAAGGACTGTTTCTGTTTTGATTCAGGAAGGAAATAGTTTAGCTCTTCATAAAAACGGATGGTAACCGTATAACTACCCCTTCTAGAATCCTCGCTCCTTCCTGATGGTCTCGTAGGCTTCCTGAATCTCACGGAACTTTTCAGCAGCAAATTTGTTAAATTCCTCCGGAAGGCCTTTGGCGGCAATCTTGTCAGGGTGGTATTCACTTACAAGCTTTCGGTATGCTCTCTTTATTTCATCAGCAGAGCTGTTCTTTTCTAATCCCAAAACAGAATACGCTTTGCTGTCATGGGTTATGTAGCGCTCTTTTATTGATCGGTACCTGTATGCTTCAAATTTGAAGATCTCTGCAGCCCGGTCAAGAAGCCGCTCTTCTTCTCTGC
>JANTFL010000107.1 GCA_024763455.1 Sediminispirochaeta sp.
TACCCTGCAGTCAAATTGTTATCTGAATATAAAATTCTCTGTATTTTAAGAGAGGGAAAGTTTTTCTGCAACTCCTTTTCAATAGTTTCCGCTGTTTCACCAGAGGTTCTGCTTACTTTGTTATTGTAACCTATGGAAAATGGGAGTTTAAGATCCTCCAAACCGGATAACAGACGCTGCGATTCCTTTAAAGAGAGTACATCCGGGTTAAAAACAAGAACAACATCGTTGCCCTTCCCCTGAAGAAGCTCCTGTACCTTTGAGTACCGGTCCCTGAGTTCATAAAGCTTGGTAATAACTTTGTCGTCTGTCTCTTCGTAACTCAGAGGAACTCCTTCAGGAGCATACTTTCCCTGAATATTGTGTATAGTATACCGTTTTACAAGGATCTCCCTTCTTATTTTTATCAGCCTCTCCAGCCAGGTCAGAGTAACCCCGGGCAACGCAAAAATATGAAGGGTAAGCCCCGTCGGCGGGGTATCAAAGATAATGTAATCAAATTTATCCCCTTCCTTTGCAAGGATCTTTTCCAATGCGGTTAACGCTGCATACTCATCAATCCCAGGAGAATACTTCAGAATACTGAAATAGCTATCCATATTGAAAGACTTAAGATATCCATAGACCTCTTTCATGAGGTTCATACTTGCCTTAACATACTCGGACGCAGCTTTTTCAAGATCAACTTCCTGAAGATACAGCCCATCTTTAAACCGCTTCTTCCTGTGGGTAAGCTTCGTTTCAAAGATATCACCTAAATTGTGGGCAGGATCGAAGGACACCGCCAGCACCCGGTATCCTTTTTGAGCCAGCTGCCAGGCTGCAGCTGCGGAAAGCGTTGACTTTCCAACCCCTCCTTTTCCCGTAAAAAAAACAGTCTTCATACATCTCCCCGGTCTTTAGTCAATATCAAGCAATCCTGTCATCTCTGCGAGGGTATCAAAAGAATTTTCCGCCCGCTGGTTAAATATTTTTATTTCCCGCGATAATAAAGGAAGCAGCTCCGCTGCTACAAAAGCAGGCGGAGCCGGAATGCCGGAAAAAGAACCTGTCAGGAGCAGAATAAAAATATTCTCAAGCTCCTTCTCCTCCCACTGGGTAATACCAGCAGCCTTTTCCCGGTGAACGTAATCCATACCGGAGATGAAATCTTTTATAAAGCCCCATATTTTAGTCAACATATTCCATCCCCGGACAGAAGAGAATCGGCGGTTTACGCTACCACGTCATCCTTGTGTTTAATAAAATCAACAATAAAGACAAAGTTCATAATAAGCATTATAACTTCTATAACGAGAACAGTAATACCCGTTACAGGTTTAGCCTTAATCGAACCTGGCAGAACAACAATGGAAAACCACAGGATAGCTGCAGTTACCGTAATCCAGAGCAGATACGCTGGAATAAGAGCAAACTTACTGGTAGATTTCTGCCGTTTTGCAACCCATGCAGAACCGGTCAGCAATGCTATGGATGCAATAAGCTGGTTGGCAGTCCCGAAAGAAGGCCACAGTATGGTAAAGTTACCGCTCCATGCAAGATAGATACCGATCAAAGCAGGAACTACAGAAGCAATCCATCTGTTTGTAAAAAAGTTATAAGCACCTTCATGCTTGTCTTTAAGAGGAAGCATGATCTCGGAGAATGTATACCGTCCGAGACGGTTCGTGGTATCCAATGTAGTCATTGCAAATGAAGCAACCCACATACCTGCAATTATCTGAACAATCTTTGTCGGGATAAAGTTAAGCCAGGTTGAAGCTACCATCTGAGCATAAGATGCTGTAAACATTGCAGCTTTAGGATAGCTCTTCATCATTGCGCCAGTATAGCTGGTTGCCCAGTTGGCTGTAGTAATATCCATTCCCTTGTCAACCATAAGCTTGAGACCGAATCCGGCAACAGCGATAACAACCAGCGTTGAAAGAAATCCTTCGGTGAGCATTGCACCGTAGCCGATTGTAAGTCCGTCGGTTTCTTTTTCAAGCTGTTTTGATGTTGTCCCGGAACCTACCAGAGAATGGAAACCGGAAAGTGATCCACAGGCAATTATCAGAACAATAGCCGGCCAGTAGGGAGTTGCCTTTCCCCCTGAAACTATTGGAGCAAAAGAGGTAAAAGCGGGAGCTGTAAATCCATGAAAACTGAAAAGGGCTGCAATAGCACCGATTACAAGGCCGAAATAGAGAAGCCATGAGTTAAGATAATCCCTCGGCTGCAGAAGAACATTAACCGGTATGGCGGAAGCAATAATGATGTAGAAGAACATGATCACATACCAGGTATTCTTTGATGCCGTTATGGGGAGTATAGAACCAAGCCATATAGCAAGAGCAAGGAGAATAATTCCAATTACTGTGGCTAAGGCGAAGTTCATCTTTACCCTGTACATCAAAACACCGAGAATAAGTGCTGCTATAATCTTCATTATGTAGGCAGAGGGGATCTCAGGTGTGCCAACAAACATACCGCCGAGTACCGCACCAAATGCCGCAATAACAAGAATAAGCAGGAAGAATACAAGCCAGTAGAAAAGAATACCGGTTCTTTTTGTAATCAGATCCGAAGCAACAAACTGGACCGATTTACCGTCATACCGCACAGATGCCATCAATGAAAGATAATCATGAACTGCACCAATAAAGATATTCCCGAACCAAACCCATGCGAGAGCAGGAACCCAGCCCCAGGCCATGGCAAGAACAGGCCCGATGATGGGAGCAGCACCTGCAATAGATGCAAAATGATGCCCGAATAGAACCGGAGCTTTAGCCGGAACATAATCAACACCGTCATACATCCTTGCAGAAGGTGTTTCGATACTGTTGTCTGCTTTAACTACTTCTCTTTCAAGCTTTTTACCATAGGTCTTGTAAAGAACGAAGTAGACAACAACACCCAAAACAACAATAATAGTCGTCATACAACTACCTCCAAAAAAAATTTGACCAAATTGTAACTGCTTTTTATGATCCATAATCAACACACGTATGAAATGCAAAAAATAAGGTACGAAATGCAAAAAATATTAATCTATTGCCATCAATTGCCTGAAATCATGCACCCTGCTGCGGGAAACAGGGACTTTTTCATCCAAATTTTCCATAGTAAGCTGATACGTATTGTTAAACCAAATTCCTATTTTCTTTATATAATCCAAATTTATTATGTAACTACGGTGACTCCTGAAAAAAATCTCTTTCGGCAGGATCTCCTCAAAATGGGTAATTGTATTAGTATCCTCATACTCATCATCCAGAGCAACGATCCTCGTCTTCTTCCCCGATGCAATAACCGCAACAATATCCTCAGGTTTTAGGGGATGAAAGTTCTCTCCCTTTACAACAGTAATCCGGGAAAACCCTGCTTTTCTTTCTTTCCCTCTGAATACTTTGATAATTTCATTAAGTTTATCAGAGAGAGCAGCGGTTCCATCTGACGCAAACTCTTTGTACTTCTCTATGCTCTTTATGATTCGGCCTTTGCTGTATGGTTTCAAAATATAGTCTATAGCTCCAAGATCAAATGCTTTTATTGCAAAATTATCATATGCGGTGGTAAAAACAATGTACGGTTTATTTTTCATATGCTGTATACTCTCCGCCAGTTCTATCCCCGACATTTCCGGCATCTGTACGTCAAGAAAAATAATATCCGGCTCAAGTTTTACAATAAGTTTAACCGCTTCTATTCCGTCTCCAGCTTCTCCGGATATTTCTATCCCATCAATCTCTGCCAAAAGGAATTTAAGTTCATCCCTGGAGGGTTTCTCATCATCAATTACAAGTGTCCGAATCATTTCATCCCTTTCACGGTATACGTATGGTAACAGCCGTACCATACCCTACCCTGCTGTTGATAGACAATCCCGAGGTTGTCCCGTACTTTAGAGCAAGCCTTTTATTAATGTTTTTAAGAGCACTGTTGACAGAACTGTCCTCTCCGAGAAGTGTTTGTATTTTCTCTTTATCCATCCCGACCCCATTGTCCTTTATGGTAATGAGAGTACCTTTTCTGTCCGATTTTGCACTTACCTTTATATTTCCGCCGTTCCTTCGAACCATAATGCCATGCTTGACAGCGTTCTCTACAATAGGCTGCAGAAGGAATGGGGGAATAGTGCAGGAAACACTGGGTGGAATATTAATATCAACCTTCAGTTTTTCACCGAACCGCGCCTTCTCTATCTCCAGGTATGAGCGTATATGATCCATCTCCTTTTGAATACTTACAAGATCTTTTTCAGTCTGAAAGCTGTTTCGAAAGAAAAGGCTGAGATGCTGAAGGACTTCACGTGCCTTCTCCGGGTCCACCCGTATCAGTGAGCCTATGGTATTCAGTGCATTAAAGAGAAAATGGGGATTTATTTGTGCCTGCAGGGCCTTAAGTTCCGATTGATCAGCCAGCTTAATCTGCTCCTCAATTCTGCTCAGTTCAATCTGGGTGGAAAAAAGCGACCCCAACCCTTCCGCAAGCTTTCTGTCCACCGGTTTTATTGCATCCCTCTCTTTACGGTAAAGTTTCATAGCCCCAATAACCTCTTCCCCCTGGAAAAGAGGAACCAATACAGCAGAGTTAAGAGGGCATCGGGAATCTGCACAATTAATCTGATGCCGGTTGTCCGCAATTGCCGTTTTCTTCTGTGAAATAGCCTTTAAGCAGAAATCAGATTGGAAAGGTTCTCCCGGCTTGTGATGGTCTGCCCCCAACCCCAGATGGGCAAGGATTTTTTCCAGATCTGTAAATGCAACAGCATCTAGATCAGTATACTGAAGAACAATTTTAGCAGTTTCCTGAGCAGTTTCGCTGTTGTACCCCATCCTGAAGTATTTCTGGGTAAGATTTGCTATGGTGAGAACAATCTCCGCCTGGTTGGCGGCAACCCGGTCAAACTCCTTTCTGACTCCATCGAAGATTGCTATAAAGATACCAATCCCTATGGAATTGGCAATAATCATGGGCATGGCAATAATTGATACAAGGTTAAGGGCCTCGTTAAACGGCTTGACGACTAAAAGAATAATCATCATCTGCATCATTTCCGCAGCAGCTCCGGCTATCATGGCAAAAAGCCATTTCTCCTCCGCTTTCTGCATTTTTGAACGGAGCAGCCCTCCCAAAAGACCCTCAAGAATAGTGGAGAGCATACAGGCAAACGCAGTAAACCCTCCTATATCGATAGCCCACCGGTGAACTCCTGCAATCACACCGGAAAGGAACCCGACCAGGGGCCCTCCAATCAACCCTGCGACAAAAACTCCAACAACCCGGGAATTGGCAATAGCTCCATGAACAGGAACGCCCATATAGGTACTTGCAATTCCAAATCCGCTGAAAAATATAATAAGGATTATCCGTTCCCGTAAACGGCGGTCTCTTTTTGCCAGTATGCGCCGGACATTCCTGGACTGGGATATGACGATGGCAAGTATAGCCGTAATCCCTGCCTGATTTACGAGAACTTTAAATAAACCAAGAATCATGATCAATTATTGCACTCAACCATCGGTGAAGCAAGTAAAAAGTCACTATTTCGGGGAACTTTTTTAAGAGAACTGCGACTAACAGATATATAGTATATCATGGAGGGAAAAGATGAAAAAACTAATGGCTCTGCTATGCATCCTGGTTTTCAGTGCTGTCTGGGTTTCGGCCCAGGATATTGTTGCAGAAGAACTGCTTAAAAAACTCGACCTGTCCCAGGATCAGATTGAACAGGTGCTTCAAATCCAGGAGACATATCAAAAGCAGATCAGAGAAGCAGCTCTGGAGATGAATGTATACAAAGCGGAGTTGGAGAAATTGCTTTTTAAAGAAGATCCGGATATGAGTAAGGTAAAGAAACTTCTGGAAGAATCTCTCAAATGGAGACTCCAGTCAGAGATGGCCGCGATTACCGAGAGAGTAGAGACAAGAAAGGCCATGGGAGAGGAAAAGTGGGAACAGATGCTCCGTTTAAGAAAACGGTTGATCGAACGGAAACAAATGCAGACACAGCCGCGGCCAAATACCTTACCCGGCGGTAAGAGCGGAACGGGTAACTGATACCTTGCACATGGAAATGAGTTCGGTGGGTATACCTGAAACATTGAGTGACAAAGCATGTATCAAACGGTTTCAGAGAACCCGGGAGGAGGCAGTGTTTAACTGTCTCCTCAACCGTTATAAAAAATATATCCGGAGAATTATCTATGCCGTTGCGCCGGGGATAACAGTGGAAGACAGTGAGGACATTGCCCAGGAAACAGCAATTGCTCTTTACAGCGCACTTCCTGACTTTTCCATGCGGTCAAGCTTCAGCACCTATTTGTACCGGCTCTGCAGGAATAAAACAGTTGACCATATCAGGCAAAAACAGAAAGAGCGAAGGCTCAGCCGCAGGATTCTTCATACTATTCCGGCTGAACCCATTAATAATTCAGAAATAATCGTAGAAAAAAGAGAAACCATGAACACTATCACAGACACGCTATCCCGACTGCCGGAAATAGAGCGGACGTTGATTGTACTCAAAGACGTTGAACACCGGAAACTGGAGGAGATAAGCAGGATCCTAAAAAAACCGGTGGGAACAGTAAAATCAAGGCTTCACAGGGCAAGAATTCATGCCGCTGAGATCTATAAAAAAGAAAAGGAGGCTGGAACAGCATGAAAAATATACTTGCGAAGGCACAGGAATATATGGATGCAGGCAGGAAGGTCCCGGAGGAACTTATTGCACAGATGACTGCCGGAGAACGGGAAATACTGGAGGGGATAACCGGATTCCAGGCCGATTTGACCAACAGCCTTGATACATACATCAGCGACAAACCTATTACCTTTAAGGCAGGAGAAACGGGGCAGGATTCAGGCATACATCCTTCGAAGAAAACTATTCTTATTGCTGCTGCATTATTTGCATGCGCTGCCGGGATACCTCTTTACAGATCAGTGCAGACAACTCAAATGCTGAAGGAGGAAACCAGAAATTTCGTAGCATCAATCACCGCCGGAAGCTGGAATGAGGAACTACTTGTATACGACACTATTTCGTCCGACTGGTTCAATTCTGACCCGTTACTGGAATTATTCTAAACAGCTTTTATTATCAGCAGCGTCTGGTCATCCGTCTTGTGCCCGGTGCCTGTAAAGGCATTTATATCTTTGAGCACCGCTTCGGTTATTTTCGCAGCGGAAAGCCGGACATTTTTCTTGATGACGCCTTTCATCC
>JANTFL010000108.1 GCA_024763455.1 Sediminispirochaeta sp.
AGATGATCACTGGAAGCACCAAGAATTGATATTCCGGGGATTACAGGAGTAAGCCCCTCGACATCAACATCCTCCCTTCCAATATTAAGGATCCCCCGTACCCGTATGCCCCTGTCAGTAAAGACCGGTTTGTTACCGAAGGCATCCATCCCCGTTTCACCCTGGGGCACCGAAGGTTTTTCCTTAACTTCAATGAGTTCAGCCTGGAGAACAAAGGCATCAGGACTTGTACCCTGCCAGAGCTTTCCATATGCTGTTTCCCGCCCCAGCATTATTGCCTCTCCAATTCTCAGCTGATTTATTCTCTCCGGCATCTGTCCACGCCTGACGAGGTCCAGAGAAGAGGAGTTCCCTCCGGAAACCACATCAAGGGAGATATTCAGCTCCTCTTCTATTTGGTCAGCAAAAGAAGCAAGGCTTTCCATGTTTTCTTTCGTTGGAAGCACACCTCCGTAACAGGTAAGGTTTGTACCAAGCCCCTTTAAACGGATCCCCGGGAGTTTCTTGACCTCACGTGCTGTCGTCATAAGATCATCGGGCCATATTCCTTCCCTGAGATCTCCCAGATCAAGCATCAGAATAACATCATGTACCGTTCCCAACTCCTCAGCTGCAGTAGAAAGCTCCCTCATAACCGGGAGTTCTGAATTAAGGCTGCAGTCTGCATACATCACTACTTCCCGTGCCGCAGAGAGAGGAGGGATTCTTAAAAGTGTTACAGGAACCCCGATTCCGCTGTTTCTCAGCCGTTTTATATTTTCTATCCTCGATTCCCCAAGTTCGCTGATCCCTCCTGAAATCATTGCCCATGCAACAGAAGGCATCCCGCAGGTTACCTTTGTTACTCCCATAACAGCGATTCCATGCTCCCGGCAGAAATTTACGATCACCCTGGAATTCTGTTCTATCTTTGCAAGATCTACTGTTATCACCGGTCCGCTCATACCAAACTCTCTTTTAGTAGTTTCAGGGCAGCTTTGGGCCGGTGTTTTGAAAGAACCCCGAGTGATGCCATTATATAGTTACTATCCAGAAGACACGGTGTATCCTCCGGCGGATAGAGGCGTTTTTTACGGTCTCCGGGGACAGAGCCGCCCTTAAGAACCCTTTCCATTATCTCCTTTCCCCTGCCGAGCCGGGTAAGCGCTCCCCCTGTTCCGATACAATACTTCACCGCGGTTAAATCCTTCCCCTCTGCAGCTATTGTACGTCCCCCGCTCCCGTACAGTGTGCGGTATACTCCTGCGTGCCTGCGAAGAGCTGTTTCCAGTGCAAATTGGGTCAGGATCTCAACCGCCGTTTTTTCTTCCTCTGTCACCGGGATTTCTCCCAGATTCTCTATTACCTGAAGAAACAGTCCCTTGTCACCCGGAAACATTTCAGCTCCCCGTTCCAGATCTCCATTTTTAAGGATGTTTCTCCTGTTTACATAAACACCAAGATCACCTTCCACTGTCCGTTTTGCCTCGGGCTGGGGGCTTATCTGAACCAGATCTATGTTCTCACTTCCCGATGTTACCGAATGGAGATCCGTTGTGGCGCCGCCAACATCAAAAACCACCACATCGCCTATCTCTTCTTTCAAGAGTTGGGCTGCCAGCATCACTCCACCGGGAGTCGGAACAATCGGTCCGTCTACCATATCCCGTATATGTTCCATTCCCCGGGCCTGCACTATATGCTCTTCAAAAAGATCCTGAATAATCTTCCGTGCGGGGACAACTTTCAGTTCATCTATCCTCGGATAGATATTCGGAATAACAGTAAGTTTACCCGAATAACCGGAGAAAATATCCCGTACTTCATCTGCAGCATCAACGTTGCCCCCGTAGAGTACCGGAATGGATAATCCGTTCCCGGCCAAGGCTTCAGCAATCTTTGAGCTGTTGTAGAGAGCGGTTTCCCGTTCCCCGTAATCCACTCCTCCGGCAATCAGAATAATGTTGGGCTTTATCTGTAACAGCATGTCAATATCCCGCTCCCGCATCTTCCCTGCAGTAACCTGATGGATATTAGCCCCGGCCCCCAGGGCAGCCTCCTTTGCAGCCCGCACCGTCATATCGTAAACAAGCCCGTGAACCGTCATCCTGAGCCCGCCGGCAGCACTGGAGGTAGCGTAGAAGGAGCGCCAGGTGAGTTCTTTTGTCCCAAGGTGTTTTTTAAGATCAGTCAGGGCTCCGTTAAGACCTATCCTGACATCTTCCTCGGCTACAGTAGTTCTCGAAACCCCCTGCCCCAGAAACCGTGCTCCAGCCCCTATCTCATCTATCCCGTCAAAGGCATTAACACAGGTGGTGGTACTTCCTATTTCCGCAACCAGGACATCAACAATCATGATTCCCGTTCCTCTCCTGCAGACTTTTTACAAGAAAGGTTGCAACCTCAATTCCCTTCGTTCCTCTGCCGAATCCTGCATCAATACCCTGACTGACAGCAAGCTCCGGTGTAACCTGTGTCCCTCCGGCAACCAGTAAAAACCTGTCCCGGACCCCTTTCTCTACGCAGATATCGTTGAGCTTTTTCATATTTTTGTAGTGGATATCATCGTGGCTTATAATTGTCGAAATAAGAATTGCATCAGCGTCCAGCTCAATTGCAGCATCAACAAGTTTTTCCAGAGGGACAGAGGTCCCAAGATAGCTGCACTCAATACCAAACCCTTCTATCCCGCCGTGTTTGATATCGAGGATCTCCCTGAGGCCCACTGAGTGTTCATCATTCCCCACAGTCCCTGCTACAATTTTAACAGGACGATTCTTAACAAAGGTCCGTATCTCATCCTCACTCAGGATCTCCGGTTCCGGAGGAATATCAAGCGTTGAAGTATCTATGGAAAAATCAACCCTTCCCTTTATCTCCACACGGGTCCCTTCCGAGGGATGCATCACTTCGGTGTGGATAACTTCTACATCCTTAAGCCCCATCTTTTTCCCCGCTTCAACAGCAGCATAAAACGCAGTCCTCCTGTCTGCAGGAAAAAACATCGTTGTCTGTACAATACCGTCACCCTGCCACTCCATTTCAGGAATTATCTTTGATGTATGCCGCAGTTCCGCTGTTTTCTCAAGCCGTACATGCACGTTGTCCTCTTCATCAAGCTCATCAATAAAAATGATTTTCTCCGGCTTTTCAAAGGTACAGCCGCCTATAAGGGAGGACGGCTCATCCTCTGAACCCAGTCCGGTGTTGTCCATGTAGGGGCCGGTGTTATTGTACCCGAAATGGGCCGTGACTGGAGCCATATAATCCGGATCCCGTTTATACACCGTTCCTGCTCCGACGCCGCCGTCTATCTTCCGAGCGATACCGTCACCGTTCCTTTCGGGATACTTTCCGGAGTCGATAAAAAACCCGGCCTCCACCGCGTTGAAATATCCTCCCGCTTCAAGAATCTCTTCGAGAAAGAGCACAGCCCGCTCTTTTAGCTCCCTGACTTCAGCAGCAAGTTTGCCCCCATCTCGTTTTATCTCTACCATTTCTTTCAGGCCGTCCAAACCGGCAAACGCCTGCTTTGCGGTATCTGTTCCCTCAATGTTGTAGATATGCCAGGGGACATTTCTTCCTTCATCCGGGGTAATGGTAGACTGAATATCAGCCGAGGTAAGTTCTGAAATAAGGAGATTCAGGGTATGGGTCACCGTCGCCTCCCGGGTGGACGAAGTCATGTATTTGGTATTCTGCTGGGCTCTCATCCTGAATCCTTTAAAGAGTTCCCTCAGTGCAACCGCATAGGGAAGATCCATACGCAGTGCCGGAGCCGGCGGAGCGGTGGGTGGAACGGTAGAAAGGCAGATATTCCCCTTCTTTACCCCCGTTTTCACCGAAAACATACTGTTGATCCCGTGCTGCACCATAAGCTCCGGCATAACCTTCCATGCCTGACGGGCGGTGGCATTGGCATTATGTGCTCCGTCTATCTGGGCCATTCCTGCCCATGAGATAATCCTTTTCGCCTCAGCTGCATCGACAAAACTCCGCACCATGTTAATATTCCGGTACAGAACATTGTACTGGGGGTCCTGGTGCACACCATTTACCCCTTCCTCGGCAAACATCACTGCAATCTCGGGACCCGAGACACCGCTCACGTATGAATGATAGTTGATCGGCCGTCCGACCTCATCTTCGATCATGTCCAGAGCTTTCCGCTGAGCCCGCACCTGCTTCCGGGTTATAGGTACACCGCCGACCCCCTGGGGAGTTCCTTCGATCAACCCTTCCATATGACTTTGACCGGCAGTCCGTATAACCATTAAATGGTCTGCACCGTGCCAGGCTGCCATTCGCATCCGGCGTATATCATCCTCAAAACGCCCGGAAGCTATTTCGGTTGTAATGGAGGGTAATGGTTGGGGATCTATGTTGTTAAAATAGTGTGCTGCCGGTAACGGAACACTGTTCTTTAAGTCTTCAGAGGTCTCAAAATATTCAAAAAAACCCTCTTTATTTCCCCCTCCGTGGGTATCACTGCTTTTCCTCCAGGTCCAGTGCCGCCGGCGGGGCCGGTAGTGTTCCAGATCCTCAAGAATCTTTTCTATATCCAGCTTTTTATCCGGTTGTATCGTATCCATAATCACTCACCTTTGATCCGAATTTGTATCTGTGCCGAAGAAAATATCCCCGGCCTTGTCCCAAAGCTCTCCTGCACCAAGGCGCAGTCCTGCAGTCCGGATATCCAGGTTCTCTTCCCTGGCAACCCTGTACACAACATGCCCTGCTCCTTTGGCAATCAGGTGGTGATCAATAACATGCTTCACAATAGAATCTGCTTCAAGACTGGAAAACCCCATCCGCAGCAGCACAGACCGTTCTACAGAGGGTGTGGTATGGGTTCTTGCAAGATCTACCAGGGGATCTACCACCTGTTCCAAAAGCTCCCAGAATCTTTTTTCAAGATCCTCTTCAGGCAGCTCTTTTAAATGTTTTCTGCGGTGTTCAAAATCATCAATTCTTTCCATTAATCCGACTCCATCACTTTAACAGTATTTTCTACAAACTCCCTGCTGCTCTTCGACTCTTCAATTAAAAAGAGATAATCCCGTTCTGTCAGCCGGACTGTCTGCTGGCTGCTTCTCCCAGCTTCCTTTGAATTGAGTATCAGGTTTTTTATCAGGGATTTTCTCATATCCTCCAGATCCAGATCCTGTGCCTTAATAAGAGCCGGGGAAGAAGGGATAATTATTGATCTGCCGGGAACCTCCTCGGAGGGATCGCCAATGGCAATGGCAACACCGTTCTCCCTTGCATACGAGAGCTGAGGCTGGATATGTTTCCCTGCTCCCGTGTACTCAGTCTCCTGAACGACGATTGTTTCCCCTGAGCCCATCTCCCGGGCAAGTGAAAATGCAGCGGCCAGTGAAATATTTCCCGCAGGACCTCTTTCCAAACCCTCCAGGCGGGCAAGAGCTTCGGTCATATAAAAAACCTCTCCCTGATTCACCGTAACGTACCGGTCCATGTACCGCAGTGGCCGTGCCGCTGACCGGGGAACATCGGAGCGGTCTGGGAGCGTTGCAAAGGGGATACCAAAACCGGTATGGCCGGTGGTAAATGATTTACGGTTGAAATCACGGTCGCTTGCCATGTGTAGTCCCTTTAAATTAACACTTGCACCGGTTACCCTGGTTTTGTCAGCTCCTGCCTTTAACAGCCCCCGTGCAGTTCCTGTCAGGTTGCCCCCTCCGGCGTTGGTAACAACCACCATATCAGGGTCCTTTCCGGTCAGCTCCCTCATCCGGCTGCTTATCTCAAAACCTAGAGTTTCCACTCCGGCAATACCAAAGGGAGTATAGAGGGAGGCATTGAAGTATCCCGTCTCCTCCAAAAGCTGAAGGAAAATATAAAAAAGCTCAGGGCCGACTGTCAGCTGGACAACCTCTGCGCCGAAGGCCTCGCACTTCCGTGCTTTCTCTATGATCTCAGGCTGCCCTTTTCCTTTCGAGTCGTAACACTCCTGAACAATAATGCAGTCAAGTCCGTGCATTGCAGCCTGACTTGCAACCGCCGCCCCGTAGTTCCCGCTGGTCGCTGCCATGACGCCTTTATAACCCAGTTTTTTAGCATGGTAGACCGAAACAGCTGCCCGGCGGGCCTTGAAACTCCCGGAAGGATTTGCCGCCTCATCCTTGAGAAAAATCCGTGCACCCTTTCCGGGATCTGAAAACTGCCGGACCAGGGCGGTAAGGTTTTTAAGCTCAATCAGCGGAGTGTCTCCCACCGCCGAAGCTCTCTGAATCTCCCTTATTTCATCCAGAGAGTACCCCACCTCCATCATCATTTTTTCATAGTCAAAGGAGATATTTTTTCCTTCGAAACTGCCGTAGTCTATTCCTACCGCTCTTTTCATTATGTCGTTTTTTCTTCCCATAAGAGCATCGTATCCGGTATTCATTTCATACCCCCCTTCCGGGATCTGAAAAGGGAAACAAGCTTGTTTCCTGCCGAGGCAATTTCCGGAACATAGGATCCGAAACTGTGGGTATACGCAGGATGTATCTCAACAAGAGTGCCGGAGATCTTTCTTCCTGTCAGCGTTTTTACCTCTACCTCATCACCTACCACTGCACTTTCCCGGAATTCAGGAAGAACCAAAAAGCCTTTGTTCCACATTTCCAGGGGAACCTTCTTTGTATCCTCCGGTAAATGTCCGGCTCTCTCTCCGGGTTTCAAAACTACCGAGTGTATCCGTACCCAGTCACCTTCAACAGCCCTGCTTTTCATGGTATCCTCTCTTTTCAATCCGTTCACGCACATCCCCCATTAGTGCCCTGGGCACAGGAAGATCCAGCATTGTCTTTAATCCCGGGGATGCATTAATCACCTGAGGGATCATATTCACACACATTGCAATGGTACCGATTCCGCCGGGTACCTCCGGTTTTATGGACAGGTTTATATCAGGAGTTCCTGTAATTGTTATGTAGTCCCCGGTCTCTACCCCTGCATCTTCAGGCTCAATCTGCTGGGGATGAATCATCTCAATCTTTTTCTCTCCATCCACTAACCCGTAGCCTCTCATATCGCATCCGGCAACATCGCCAGCCTTAATGGAAACATAGGCTGTTTTCCGTGGAACCTGGCTCACTATGGGCTCCATGGACTGCCGGACCTTCCCGTCCAAATGCCACCCCAAAGCATCAGCAATCATCCCCACTGACTCGTTAAA
>JANTFL010000109.1 GCA_024763455.1 Sediminispirochaeta sp.
GTCGAATCCCAGGGTCAATTCCTCGATTGAACCATTTTTGTCCGGCATTTTAAAGGACTGGAGCGTGGCGCCATAGGTTATAACCGTCATGGAAAGACCGCTGCTGTTTGAAATATCAAATGCAAAAACCCTCTCTCCCGTTGATGTTTTTCCGAAAAGGCGGTCATCCACTGTCATCTATTCTATCTCCCCAAGCAGTGTTTTGAGCTCTCTGATCTGGGTTATAACCTTTGCCCGTTCAAAATTCTGGAAACGTTTGGGTATCATCTCTTTACTGGTACATTCAAGTACAGCAACAAGGTTCTGCAGCTCAATTTCATGGGGGTACGCAGGGGGAACAAAATCCTTAATTGTTTCCTCCACATCGTTCTTGGTAAGAATTACATGATTCTCCATCGCTGCTTTGAACTTTGCACGGATAAGAATTGCCTCAAGATCAGCACCGGAAGACTGGAAACGATACTTTTTCAGCAGATCAGAGATGGGAAAGTCCTGAATCTTGATCTTTAATTTTTTAACCAGAGTTTTAAAGAGATCTTCTTTTTCTGCCGGAGTATCAGGATAAAACAGGGATAAATGTTCTTCCGCCCGTCCCTGCCGCTTAAGGTCTATGGGGATAAGATCCGGCCGGCAGGTGAGTAAAAACCATATTATCTTTCCCCTGTATTCGGTGTTTCCCATAAAGGAGGCAATCTGCGCGAAAAGACGGTTGCTTGTCCCGGAATCACCCTCTTCGTTTCTGCTTCCTAAAAAGGCATCTGCTTCATCGATCATAACCCCTACCGGAGACATTGCTTTCAAAATAGTCAGTGCCCGCTCCAGATTGGATTCT
The DNA here is from genome assembly GCA_024763455.1 of Sediminispirochaeta sp. GTDB lineage: Bacteria > Spirochaetota > Spirochaetia > B11-G9 > B11-G9 > B11-G9. The sequence continues at coordinate 833 of JANTFL010000109.1, forward strand.
GTAACACCGTGCCACTTGGACCGTAAGTTCCTGAACTTAACCATGGGAATGCCGATCTCTCCGGCAAAAGCGGTGACCATAAAAGACTTTCCGGTTCCTATCGGTCCTGATACAAGATATCCCATGGGGAGTACGTCAAGGCGTCCCTGTTTTATTGCTTTTGCAGCGCTTCTAAACCTCTTTTTTACAAAGTCATGTCCAGAGACCAATGAGAGGTCATGCTCGGTTTCAACAAACTCGATTAATCCTGCCGCTTCATTTTCAATCATCTCTTTTTTCTTGACTTTCAGATAGTCCATGGAGATCGGTTTGTCTTCCTGAAAGGTTTCGGCAGCCATCTGGTTCAGGTTCATAAGGTTCAGGCCGCTGGTTACCTTGGCCATTCTCTCAGGAGTCAGACGGGGCTCCAAAAAGAGTTCCTCCTTCCGTTCGAGGAACTCCAGAAAACTCTGCCGGACTTTTTCATCGGGATAGGGAATATTTACCTTAACGGTACTTGGAGAGCGCACAAGGCGCTGATTTATATCGGTAAGGTTTTCTGTTAAAAGAATGATTGATACATCCCCCTGGGTAAAAATAGGATCATGTGCCCACCTGTTCAGGGTTACCTGGCAGTAGCGGTCTTCTTCCCCCATCTGGTTAATCTCGGTGTTTGGTATCAGTGTTTCAGCATAGTCGATAATAAGAACAATCCTGAGTTTATTTGGAATATTCATTAAAAAGTACTTTTCCATGAGATCAAAGGCTTCAAACGGATTCCGGGAGAGAAAATCTTCCATAGATTTATCGGGGAACGCCTTTTTCATGGCGCTGAGATACTCTTTCTGCATCTCCGGAGTACAAAAGTTGATTCCCGAAGAGCGGTCATAGTAGGCAATAATATCTCTGTTGCCGAAAAGGACTTCCGATATAAACTCCTGAATCCGTACGAATACGAACTCTCCCTCGTACATCTTGTTTGGAAGAAAATCCCGTATATTTCCGTGCACTATGTACAGGTTGGTAGTTTTAGAGCAGTACTTGTAGGAGAGGTCCTGTGCCCAGTAGGGAAGGACCTTTATAAACTCAAGATTTTTTACAATCAGCTGTTCTGCCATGTTCCCCTCCGGTCTCAAGTATACGTAAGAATATAAGGTGAGTCAATTATATTGGTATTTGTGAGAGAATGTGCTAATAATCAGGGTATGGAGAAGTTTTCGAGCCTGTCTGAACTTTCGTCTCACCTGTATGAACAGATTATTGAGGAAAAGATCCGCACTTTTTCCGAGCTTATTGCGTATACAGGAGATATTTTTACAACCCCCCGGCGTCAGGTTGTTCTTATGAGTGCGTTTAAACTGATACGCAAGCTTCACTGGGGGTTTTTCAAGGATATTGATTACGCCTCCTATCCCAAAATCTGGCGGGAAATAATAATCCCCCACCCGGGTTATAAGTACGCGGGAGATATAAAACGGAATTCAACTATTTCCAACATCTATGTCTCAATGCTGGATGTTCACGGTTATACGGCATTTTGCAGGCAAAACAACAGAAATCTCTCAATGCTACAGCTTCTGGATGATTTTATTCAGGGAGATATTGGAAAGATAACCCAGGAACTGAATGTTCTCAGCAGGCGTGAAAGGGGAGATGAAATTGTACTTGTCGGGACAACTGCCTCGGATATTGTTTCCGCCACCTTAAGTATCGTGGACTATTTTTCAAAACGGAGGATTGTAAACAGCGATGCCTTACGGAGAAGCCGCTCCGGAGCGAAGATCATTCTGCCGGATATGTCTGTTTCTGCGGGTATTTCGGGTGGTAAGATGTACACCCCCTTGATAATTACCGAAGATGGAAACCTGTCCGGTGATGTTATCAATACGGCTGCCAGGCTTCAAGCCAGAGCAAACAAAATATCACCCCATAATACCAGGATAACTGTTACGAACCATGTAGTATTCAGATATAAAAAAGAAAATGTTGGAGAAAAGAAGGGGAAAATACGTTTTTTTAATTCAGGGATAATTGACTTTAAGGGAACATCCATCGCCCTGTATGAGCTTATATTCAGATCAGAAGACAGCTACGTTCTGAAGTTTCAGGAGGAAATGCAGGAGCTTTACGATGCACTGCGCAAAAAGCTCTGGCGTAATCAGGTCTTTCCCGCTTTGCTTCTTCTGCTGATAAAGGTGTGCAGGACGATGCCCCCATTCAGACTTAAGCATTCGGTGGGCGGCAATGCGGATATCATTTCCCTTGCTGAGAAAACCCTGCTCATGTACCGGAGCCAGGACAACTATTACCGGGCAGTTCTGCAGCTCCGGAAGATAGTTGATTATCTGTCCCATGTACAGAACTTTGATCACCTTGTTTTTGAGTATGCACGGAAAATAACAGAGCTGTATGAAGAGGTTATGGAGAAGTACCAGCTGGAGGTGGAACATATCCTCGACACCCGCCATGGAGAAGTATTCCCTTCTGATATTTCCAGACTATACACGACAGCAAAAAGGAATATTCAGGTATACGATAAGCTCAAGAATCAGGTTATGGAGGGGAAGGATCTAATAAAAAGAAAATCAATCTGGTATACTACTATAGAACGGAATCTGGCTTCTTTGGATTTTACCCTCTACTCAGGGAAAAAATAGCGGGCGGGTTGAGGATAGACTCATCTCAATCTATAATCTCATTGCATTTTGGTTTATAATAAAAGAATGGAGAAGGAATTTTGATTATTGGATTTGATGCAGACGATACTCTTTGGATAAATGAACAGTATTATCATGAAACAGAAAAAAAGGTAAAAATGCTTCTCTCTCCGTGGTACCGCGGAGATGATATCGAGGAGGAGATGTTCAGGACCGAGATGGGAAATCTTGACCTCTTCGGTTATGGAGCCAAGGGATTTATCCTCTCTCTGCTTGAGACATCTTTGAGGATCACGGAAAATAACGTTAGTGCCGAGGTAATAGGAAAGATTCTGGATCTTGGAAAAGAACTGATAAACCGGCCGGTAGTTCTCAGAGAGGGAGTCAGGGAGGCACTGTCCTCCCTCTCCGGCGCGGGGCACCGTCTGATCCTTGTAACAAAAGGAGACTTGCTCGATCAGAAGCGAAAACTTGAGAAATCAGGTTTAAGTGATTTTTTTGATCATGTCGAGATTATGAGCGGCAAAAAAGAGCAAAATTATACTGATTTGGCAAAGCGGCTGGATGTTGATTTTTCCGAATGCATTATGGTAGGAGACTCGCTGAAATCCGATATCCTTCCTGTCCTTAATCTGGGGGGATGGGCCGTCTATATTCCCGGCGGTTCTACCTGGGAACACGAGAAGATTGATGAGGAGATTGTGAACGAACACTTTTTTACCGTGGAAAAACTGGATGATGTTGTGCCGGTGGTAATGGAAATAGAGGATAAAAAAGACAGGGTTGATTTGTCATCTCTGGATAAACTTGAGGTATATACTGACGGCGGCTGTCTTGGGAATCCAGGGCCAGGGGGCTGGGCTTACATTATAAGCTCCCCCTCCGGGGAAAAGAGTGGTTCCGGAAACGAAAAGTACACTACCAACAACAAGATGGAGCTGACTGCCGTTATTAAAGCTCTTGAATACGTTCATTCCCTCGGTAGTACAGTCGATGTTGTTATTCATACTGATTCACAGTACGTAAAGAACGGGATAACCTCCTGGATACACAACTGGGTAAAGAACGGCTGGAAGACTGCCGCCGGTAAACCGGTAAAGAACAAAGAGCTGTGGGCGGAGCTTAAAGAACTTTCAGACAGAATAAAGATAACCTGGAAATGGGTAAAGGGACATGCGGGAGATCCCCTGAATGAAGCATGTGATGCGATGGTTAAAAAAGAGATGGAAGGAATAAAGTAGATCATTTTTTAAGAAAAACTGATTAGATGTGAATCTGCAGCTTGTTTTCCCCTGTATATGAATATGGAGGAAGGTAATGGATATTGCAGGTTTTGTAAATCATGGCTTTGACGGCGATATAGTTCATGTAGAGGTGGATTTAAGGCGGGGAATTCCCGGTGTTGACATTGTCGGACTTCCGGACAATGCAGTACGGGAAGCCCGGGAGCGGGTACGGGTTTCCATACGGAATTCAGGATTTGACTTTCCCCGGGAAAGGGTCCTTATAAATCTAGCCCCTGCAGGGGTAAAGAAGGAGGGGGCTTCATTTGATCTTTCCATTGCCGCTGCTGTCCTTTTTACTTCGGGACAACTTGTATCTCCCCGTACCGGAAAAATAATGTTTCTGGGGGAACTGGAGCTTTCCGGCAGGATACGGGAGATTAACGGAGTTATCTCTGCTGTTTCCCGGGGACGGGAAGCCGGTATCGAACTGATAGTTGTTCCCCGGGAGAATCTTAAAGAGGCATCTACTGTTTTCAGCGGCGGAGTTTACGGTATCGATTATCTTGCCGAGATACCCGACCTCCTTGGAAGTATACATACCGGCAGAGCGGAAAGCTATAAAAGTAATGGTACTGATGCTGCCGAACCGGAACCCGGGCAGGATATCCGGGGACTGGATTTCAGTGATATAAGAGGACATAAATTCCTAAAGCGCGCTCTGGAGGTCGCCGCAGCCGGGGGGCATCATGTCTATATGTTTGGTCCTCCGGGAAGCGGGAAGACCATGTCTGCATTAAGGCTTCCGGGAATACTTCCAGACCTGACCCAGGATGAGGCCGTGGAGGTTACCAGAATCCATTCAATCAGCGGAAAGCTTGCCAACCGGGAGGGGCTTATAAAAAGACCCCCTGTAAGAATGCCCCATCATACAGCCTCAAGGGAAGGGCTTATTGGGGGAGGCCGGGACCAGCTGCCTGGGGAGATCTCTTTGGCCCACAGGGGAATTTTGTTTCTGGATGAAGCTCCGGAGTTTAATAAAACCCTTCTTCAGTCTTTGCGGGAACCGTTGGAAAGAGGCAGGGTTGATATTGCACGGTCGGATATCCATTACTGGTATCCTGCCAGGTTTCAGCTTATAATGACCGCCAACCCCTGCCCCTGCGGGAATCTGGGAAAAGGAAACAGGAGCTGTTTCTGCTCCATACAGGAGATACGTAAGTACTGGAAAAAAGTCGGAGGAGCTCTTATGGACAGGATAGATATCCGCATTCCCGTAGAGTCGGTTACCTCTTCAACTCTTATGGGGGGAAAAGGGGAGAGCAGCAGAACTATCCGCGGGCGTGTTGAAAAAGCTGTCGATATCCAGAGGAGAAGGTTTAAAGGAACACTCTTTTCAAGGAACGCCGAAATCCCGGCGGCATCCCTTCTGGAGTACTGTGCTTTGAGTTCCGACGGAAAGGAAGCCTTTACCCGGGCTTCCGAAAAACTTGAACTCTCTTCCAGAGCATGTCACTCTGTTTTAAGGGTAGCAAGAACAATTGCGGACCTCGAAGGGAAGGACACTCTTGAAAAGGATCATATCTATGAGTCTGTCCAGCACCGCAGATACGGAGACGGTGATTATTTCTGGAGAAGGTAGAAATCCCTATACCAAAATATTGACTTTTTAATGTAATTACAATATAATAACATAATAAGGAGGTGATATGTTAGTTTCAGTAGTTCCAATAGGGAATTCCAAGGGGATAAGGATACCTAAAAGTATTTTGCAGCAGCTTAACATTGAAGAGAAAGTTGAGATGGAGGTTCATGATAAAGAAATCTTGATAAAACCTGTTACAAAGAAACCAAGAGAAGGTTGGTACGAAGAATTTACAAAAATGCACCATCGAAATGAGGATGAACTCATAATTGATAAAGTGGGAGCAGAGGAAGAGTTTCAGTGGGAATGGTAGTAAATCAGTACGATGTAGTTCTCATAAATCTGGATCCAACAATTGGACATGAAATAAAAAAAACAAGACCATGTTTAATAATTTCTCCAAATGAAATGAATAGTACAATACAAACCCTCATTATAGCTCCCATGACAACAAAGTCACATGCATACCCAACTCGGGTTGCTATAAAATTTGAGAAGAAAGATGGGTGGATTGTATTGGACCAGATAAGAACAATTGACCGGAAAAGAGTGATAAAAAAACTGGGAAAAGTTAAGCAGACTGAAATAGAAAAAGTAAAAAGTATAGTAAAGGAAATGCTTGTTGATTAAAACGACGCCTCACAAGAAATTGAGAAGTTCCACTTGCTAATCGTATGTAAAAAGATCTTTGAAAGTATAAATATTGGATCTTTTATTCTGCAAATCTTCTGTAAGATAATAGGTGTCCCTCTT
>JANTFL010000110.1 GCA_024763455.1 Sediminispirochaeta sp.
CAGTATTTTTGTGAAATATTTAAGAATGCAACAAATCAACGCCCCACAGAATATATCAATTACCGCCGGCTTGAAAAAGCAAAGGATCTTATGCTTGCAGATCCCTTTAGGAAAATAAGCGACATTGCCAAAGAAGTAGGGTTTGAAAGCGGAAGCTACTTTGCCACCGTTTTTAGAAAAAAAGAAGGGCTAAGTCCTAACGAATACAGGAAACTGTATACCTAATTACTGCTCTGCTTCGGTAAAATAAACAAGTATAGATTGAAAATCGCCCTGAAACAGGGGGAGATAGTAGCCCCTGTGCATGAGCTCCGAGCCGGTGTATATCTCCAGAGTATTCGTATCCTGATACCGTTTCCTCTCGTCCAATCCGGTAAACCGGATACTAGATCGTGACTTATTTACCTCTGACAGAATGTGATAATAGAAAAACAGAAACTCCTTCTTGTTTTCTCCCACTGTTATCCAGGCTGCACTATTTCCGGAAAAAGGGCTTTCCAGGCGGTAAAACCTGCCAAACTGAATAAGCCTGCGGTGTTTTTTATAAAAGGAAATCTGCTGCCGGATCTGATCAAACTCTTCCTTCGACAGAACGGTGAGATCAAGCTCATAACCCAGATTCCCCATCATGGCTGAATGGGAACGAATTTCCAGGGAGGTATTTCTCCCCGTTTGATGATTCGGTGAAGCTGATACATGGGAGCCCATAAACAGGGGCGGGTACACAATACTGGTACCATACTGTATTTTTAACCGGGATACGGCATCGGTATTGTCACTTGTCCAGTACTGAGGCATGTAGTGAAGAATCCCCGGATCAAATCTTCCGCCTCCTGCTGCACACCCTTCAAATAAAACATCGGGGAACCTCTCAGTCAGGGTTTCCATTAATCGGTATAATCCCAAAATATATCGGTGATACACACCTCCCTGCTCCCCCGGTTCGAGAGACGAGGAATAAACATCTGTAAGCGACCGGTTCATATCCCACTTTACATAGTCCACACTTCCTGTTGCCAGGATAGAACTGACACGTTCCAGCAGAAATGAGACAACTTCATCCCGGCAAAGGTCGAGAACAAGCTGGTTCCTCCCTTCTGCAGGAGATCTGTTCGGAACACGAAGGATCCAGTCGGGATGTTCTTTATATAATACACTTTCCGCAGACACCATTTCAGGCTCAAACCACAAACCGAACTTCATTCCCATGGATCTAATCTTCGAAGAGAGTCCTTCTATCCCTCCGGGAAGTTTTTCCTTATTCACAAACCAGTCACCCAATGAGGTTGTATCAGAATTTCTGCTGCCGAACCATCCGTCATCAAGGACAAAAAGTTCAATCCCTGCATCCCGGCTCTTTTCAGCGAGTGCGAGCAGTTTTTTCTCATCAAAATCAAAATAGGTTGCTTCCCAGTTATTAATAAGAATCGGACGTTCCTGAGTTCTGAAAGCGGAGGAAGAAAGTCTTTCGGTGTAAAATTTATGAAAAACCCCGCTCAAACCATTAAGACCTGCCCCTGAATACACCAGTACTGCTTCGGGAGAACAAAAGGAATCACCTGATGCCAGGTTCCAGGAGAACGTTGAGGGTTCAATTCCCATGTGCACTCTTATTCTCTCATCCTGATTCTTCTCAACTTCGCCTAAAAAATTTCCGCTGTAGACAAGATTTATTCCATATACTTCACCGTTGTTTTCTGTAGTATCGTTCCGTACGAGTGCAGCAAAAGGGTTATATTGATGACTGCTCATTCCCCGGGTGCTCCCTACAGAGGTTATCCCCGTACGGAGCGGCGCTCTTTCGATCCCTCGTTCCCGCGCCCATGATCCCGGAAGGGTGAGCAGGTCGTACTCACCCGGTGCAAAGTCAACTGCAGCACTCATAAGTTTTTCCAGGCGCACCGTAGCCTTCCCGGTGTTTTCAACCTTGACACTCCGGGTAATAACATTAAAAGCCGGGTAGAGTGTATAAACCAGGCACAGGTGTACACCGGTCGATTTACTGACAAACCGTATTTCAAGCGTTTCTGTATCATCCTTTCCCATAGTAATAGTTGACGGAAGCCCGGGAAGGGGCGGTTTCCCCTCCTGTATCGTATACGAATCATAGATAAAATCGAGTACTGGTGCATTTATCTGGTCCACTATCATGGCAGACGGAGCCCTGAAGTCTCCATTACCCCGGAATCCGTATTCAAAGGGAAGATCCTCTATGAAATAACTTTTGTCCCCCGGATCGGCATGTACCATATTAACCCGTTCATCAAAAGGAACATACCTGCTCCGTTCAGCAAGCTCTATATACGGTCCCCAATGGAGGTGCAGAAGATATTTCCCCCGGAATAACTGCATTATATATGCCAAAGTACCGGTATAAAGAGAAAATATCCCCGTTTTTTCAGAAAACTCTATCATCTGCTGGTCCTCTCTTAAAAACTGATACTATGCAAAGAATATGGATGTGTCAAATGAAAGTTTTTTGCAGCACAGGAGAGTACCCTTTTAACCGGCTGTCATAGCATCTTCACTCTTTCCGTGAAAGGGTAATTTTTTCCAGAGCATCAATCATGTCCACAACGGTAGATTCAAAGGGAGTGTACTGAATAGCCAGTATCTGCTTGCTTCTGGAATTATTAAAATCAAGCGGAATGCCCACATTATTTTTGATAAAATGCAGCGATAAACCGAACATCCACCCAATTGCGTACATCAAGACTTTTGGAATTCTCCTATGTGGCAGCTTATACCTTTTTCCATAATGTTTCCTGATGAGTGCTGTTAATTCGAGAATTGATAAAGAAGTATTCGAAAGGATGAAACGGCCTTGTGCCTCTTGGTTATGCAGTGCTGCTATATGAGCACGGGCAACATCGCGTACATCCACAAATCCAAAGTTCAAGTCAGGAGCCCCTGAGCTGTATGCTCCGGAAAGAATGGTTCTCATAAACGTGATACTTTCTGATTCTGAATGTGGTGTTAAAGGAGGACCCATAACAAACGAAGGATTGACAACAGCCATGTCCCAGCGGTTTTGAGCATCGTGGATTTCCCATGCTTTTTTTTCAGCCAAAACCTTGGAAAACGAATAGGGCTGATTCTTTATGGAGCTTGAATCGTTAAATATCTGTTCTGTAAATTCGGAAAGGCCTTTACGTTTCATATCTGCTGCATCGCCGTAGATTGCAGCAACACTTGAAGTAAGAACAACTTTTTTTACCGTTTCAGCTTTATTGACCGCCGAGAGTACATTAGCCGTTCCTGCCAATGCAGGTTCTATCAGCTCTTTTTCGGGGTTTTTTATGGAAAGCTTAAATGGTGAAGCCATGTGTATAACAGCATCACATCCTTTAGCTGCTTCATCAAAGGAGCCTTCTTTTAAAAGATCAGCTTCGAGGAATTCCAGAGTCCCGGCAGATTTTTCAGCTATCTCCTGGAGGTGTTTGTACTTTTTCCTGTTCTCTAAACTGCGTACAGCGACACGGACTGTTTTACCTTCTTCCAGTAAATATTTTACAACCCATGATCCAATATACCCGGTTCCACCGGTAACAAGTATGGTAGTATGCATTCTCAATCCTCCTCAATGTATAAGAAGTGTTTAGTTAAGATACTCATGAATAAACGAAAAGAAAAGTTATACTTGCCGGTATACATAAAAAGATAGTGTAAAAAAACCTGCAAGAACAAACAGATGCCAAATTTCATGAAAACCGAATTTCCCCGGTAACGGGTTAGGCTTTTCCAGATAATAAACAGCAGCTCCAAGGGTGTAAAATATTCCGCCTCCAAGAATGAGGGTAAATCCCCCGATTCCCCGGCATATTTGTTCGGGAAAAAATATCTTGATTAATACTCACAACAAGGGGATAGTAAAAAACAGCACTCTCAATCTGCCAAAAGGAGCAATTTATTGGAAACCATAGACAGACCAGATACTCTCCCCCTTAAAACAAAGATCGGATTCGGTATATGCGATGTGGGTGGGAATCTATTCTTTACAACTCTCTCCTTTCAACTGACTATATTTCTGACTGATATTGTAGGACTCTCTGCAGCATTAATGGGAGTTGCCCTGCTATTGGGAAGAGTGGTCGATGCTTTTAGTGATCCGGTTATGGGGTTTATCTCAGACCGTACAAAGAGCAGGTGGGGCAGAAGGCGACCGTACATATTTTTTGGATCGATACCTTTGGCCGTTTTTTTTATCCTCATGTTTACAAAACCTGTATGGATAACAACCCAGCAAGGGCTTTTTGCATGGGTTACCGTAATATACTTTCTTATGACGACATCCTACACTATAGTAAACATCCCATATAGTGCGCTTACCCCTGATCTAACGAGAGACTACAATGAGCAGACAGTTTTAAACGGATACAGGATGAGCTTTGCAGTTGTGGGAACACTCATTGCAGCTGGAGCTGCAATGCCGATAGTTGGTATGTTTGGCACTAAAGCTTCCGGTTATACCGCAATGGGCGTTATCTTTGGACTTATCATTCTGGGAACAGCCTGGACCACTTTCTTTACAGTTAAAGAACCGGTCGTCAAGAACAGGGTATCTTCTGACGGAGTTTTAAAAGAATATCTCTCCGTACTAAAAGACAAAGTTTTCTTAAGGATTCTCGTCCCCTGGGGACTGTACATTTCAGGGGTAACAATTGTTGCAGGTACCCTGATTTATTTTTTCCAGTACATCTATGGTAACAGAGAGTTGACAACCCTTGTTATGCTGGCACTGCTTGTAACAGCCCTGGTTTTTATTCCGGTATGGGTAAAGATCTCCCAAAAGATAGGGAAAAAACGATCTTATATGACTGGAATGAGTATATTTTCTACCACAGTACTCATTGTTGCATTTACGGCAGATAGAGTTCCGCTTCCTGTTCTTATGTTATATATGGTCCTTGCCGGGATAGGGCTCTCAACCCACTATGTAATGCCTTACTCACTGATTCCCGATGTGGTCGAAAACAACTATGCTGAAACAGGGAAAAGGCGGGAAGGAATCTATTATGGGTTATGGACCTTCTTTTCCAAATTGGGGCAGGCGGTTTCTGCCTTAATAATCGGAACTGTCCTGGCTCTTGTGCACTATGCCCCCGGGTTGGAACAATCCCTTACCGCAAAAGCCGGTATAAGGATATTGATTGGACCTGTTCCTGTTATTGTCATCATTACAGGAATACTGATAATGACCGGATATCCTATCTCAGGAAGGAAGTACGAAGAGATCCTTCAGCGGATAAAGGAAAGGGAAGAAAAGAATGCTTAAAAAAGTCGCCGATTCCTTTATTCTTCAGGTTCCTGTGACACTAATTGTCTACACCTTTTACGGATTGATTCTTGGTCTCAGCTTGGTCCCCTCCGGGTATCTGATTGTTACCGCAATACACAGGTTCGGACCAGGTCTTGCTGCAGGAAGCAGCTCTGAAGTGTTCTTAAGCCTTACCACTATATGTCTGGCAACAGGACTTGCAGTGTTTTTGTTTTTTATTACCGGCTTAATCGTTATGGGGATAATTATCCGCCTGCTAAGCCTTGGTATAAAACCCGGTTCCTACACTATTGCAACACCTACTGTTTTCCGATGGCTGATCTTTTCAGGTATCTACACCATGGCAGTTACATTGATTCTTCCCGTTATCCCCATGACATTTTTTGCACTCCTGTTCTTCAGGATTATCGGCGCTAAAATAGGAAAGAACTGCCAGATAAACACCTTCATGCTTAACGATGCGTACCTTTTGGAGATAGAAAACGATGTAATTGTAGGAGGACAGACCGACATAAGCTGTCACATTTTTGAAAACAACAAGCTTATCCTAAAACCCGTAACAATTGGATCCGGAACCATGATCGGAGCACACTGCTATATATCTCCGGGAGTAACAATTGGTAAAAACTGTGTAATAGGACTGAACTCATACATCCGGAAGGACAAGAACATTCCGGACAATACCAGATTAACTTCGGTGGGAGCAGTTTCTTTTAAGGCTGCGGGGAAACTGGAGAAAGGGTGAGTAGTTATGTACCGATTATATATCTTGTTGACAAAACCCAGCTTCCTTATAAGATGCTTGTATGAATAGTTTTTTCAGCGGTGAACCCGGAATTCCCTTCAGGGATTATGGCTTTGCACACACTGTAATGATCATTGTATTTATCACTGTAATGGTGCTTATTATCAGGTACAGGAAAGTACTACGGGATAACCCCCGGGAAAAACAGTTCCGTATTGCAGCGGGAATCTTTGCCCTCCTGCTTGAAGCAGGGTTTAAAGTATGGCTATTCGTTTATGGACGGCTGACAATTTCGGAACTCTTCTCTCTGGATCTTTGTTATATAACCCTTCTTCTGTCATCCGCCGCTTTTATTGCCGGAAGCAGGAAGTTATTCAGTATCCTGTGGTTCTGGTGGTTCGGGGGTTTCCTTTCAATACTCTTCCCCGACATGGGAACTGAATCCTTCAGCTTCGACCGCTTCAGGTTCTATCACTACTTTCTGGTTCATTCATCGTTTATCTGGATGAACATGTATTATCTCTTCGTTAAACAGAATGTTCCGACAAAAAAGTCGGCGGTACAATCACTACTGCTGCTCATTCTGCTTGTTTTTTTTACTTTATCCATGGACTGCATATTCAAACAAAACTTTATGTTTTTATGCGACCCGCCCTTTGATGCAGACTTTATCATGAGAATCTATAACTACTCACATGCTGCGTACAGCATAATTTATTTCTTCCTTATGGCCATAGTAAGTATTCTATCCAGTTCTACTCTATATTTTTCGTACAAAAAAACCATCGGTCAGCCATAGAAATCGAAACATTATTTTATGAATCAGTCCAAACTTAACTTTGCAAGATAGCTGTTACTCTCCCCTTCAGTGAGCATTGCGCAGCTTAAGTCAAACCTGAAACATGCCTTTGCCAGTGTATCAAAATCAACAAACAACCACCTGAAAAGATCAGAGTAAATGTCTT
>JANTFL010000111.1 GCA_024763455.1 Sediminispirochaeta sp.
CCTGGTCCGTACCGTCTGTGAGGGTGTTGTTTATAACATGTTCATGAAGTTTCACTCCCGCCAGAGGTCCTACCCCCCCTCCGATAACAACTACCTTTTCATCCATGTTTTAATCCATGACCGGTAAAGACCGATACAATTCGTTCATTTTCTTTTGCTGTCATACAGTATTTTTCAACTCCCGCCGTAACTGCTCCCGCTGTCGGTTCTATATAATATCCGCTGCTGTACATTTTTTTAAGACTGTGCTCTATTTCGCTATCATCCACCGTAATGACCGAACCTCCGGTTACGGTAACAGCATTAAGTATCTGTTTTTTCCTCACCGGATTTGAAATAGCAATGCCTTCGGCAATAGTCGGCAGACATGATTCGGCATCATCTATTCTATAATCCACCCCGGTTTTTAAAAGTTTTCCCATATGAGAAGCTATGTAGTTCCGGTAAACCGGAGCGCAGGATGCACTTTGTACCCCTACCATAACCGGCAGGGCAGGTATAATTCCCTGATCCTTGAGTTCTTTGAACCCGATGAAAGCTCCGAGAAATAACGTACCATTCCCGATAGGCAGGATAACAGTATCCGGAGCATTCCACCCCATCTGCTCGCACACTTCATATGCAAAGGTTTTTGTTCCATGAAAAAAAAGGGGATTATACGAATGGCTTGCATAGAAAGTGTTCTCAGCCGCTGATAATACCGCCCGTGCTGTAGCAGCTCTGTCCCCTTTAATAGTGTGGAGATCTGCTCCGTAAGAACGGATCTGTTTCAATTTGCTTGGGGACGTTGCCTGCGGAACGTAAATATCACACTGAATTGATGCATGGGCACAATATGCAGCAATAGCTGAACCTGCATTCCCCGAGGAATCTTCTACTACATGCTTGATTCCCCGTTCAAAGGCTTTACTGACTAAAACAGAGGCACCTCTATCCTTGTAGGATCCTGTCGGGAAAAGATGATCCTGTTTTATCAATACTCTCCTTGAACCAAAATCAACAGGGATAAGGGGGGTGTACCCCTCATGAAAACTCACCACAACAGTATCTTTTTTTACAGGAAGAGCCTCACGGTACCGCCACATCGAGGGCTCTCTTCCTTTGACCATATCAGGGTCAAAACGAAACTCATGAATTATATCCAGCAGCCCGCCGCAGGTACATTGCCAGATTACTTCAGATGATGGGTATGTTTTTCCGCATTCAGTACATAGATATTCCATCCGGTTTCCCTATTCCTCAAAAAGCAAAAAGAGAGGAAGCAGCTCTTCCTCTCTTTAAAATATCCGCTGTCAGAGAGTGCTTCAAGCTCTCCACTTGTCCATATCGACCTCTTTTTCACTTTTGGCAACAAGCAGTGTTCCTGTCATATCTCCGGTAACATTGACACTTGTTCTTCCCATATCAAGAATAGCATCAATTCCCAGGATCATGGCATATGCAGCTGCAACCGGGGTTCCTGCTTCAACAGGTAATCCGACACTGTTCAATACCATAAGCAGCATGATTGCTCCTGCTCCGGGAACACCTGCTGTTCCTATTGATGCCAGTACAGCTGTAATAATAACAGTCATCTGCTGACCGAAAGAAAGGGGCATACCAATTGCAAAACCGATAAATAGAGCACATACACCCTGATAGATAGCTGTACCATCCATATTTATTGTTGCACCGAGAGGCAGGGTAAAAGAGTAAACCTTTTTGGAAACTCCAAGGTTTTCATCTGCTGTACTCATAGTAACAGGAAGAGTTCCGCTGCTGCTTCGAGTTACAAAAGCAGTAACCATGGGGGTCTGTGCTTTCTTGAAAAATTTTGCAGGACTGAATTTATTAAGTAAAAGAAGACCGCCGTATACAATAACAACATGCAGGATAAATCCGAGATAGGAAGCCAGAGTTACCATTCCCAATGGTCCAACCGCTTTTGCTCCCTGCTTGGCAAATACAACAGCTATAAGAGCAAAAACACCGATGGGGGCATACTGTAAAACTCCCCGTACAATCATGTACATAACTTCTGCAGTACCATCGAATACATCAAAAAGAACAGATCCGACTTTTTGTAAACGTTCCTCTTTACTCGACTTAAGATAGGAAATACCAACACCGAAAATCAGTGCAAAAAAGATTGTAGGAAGCACTGCCCCGGAAGAGAACGCCCCGAAGGGATTCTTGGGAACTATGGCAAGAAGGGTATCAATGAATTTCGGCTGCTTTAAAGCTCTTCCCGCTGCATCAGCCGCTGTTCCCAAAGCAAGGCCCATACCCGGTTTAAATAAATTCCCCATTAAAAGTCCAACAGCTACAGCAAAAGCTGAGGTAAGAAGATAGAACAGGATAATCTTGACCCCCACTTTCCCGAGCTCCGACGGGCTGATGCTCGCAGCACCGACAACAAGTGAAGCAAGAATAACCGGCATCACGATCATCTTTAAAAGTCTTACAAACAAATCGCCGAAGGGATTGACCCAGACAATAGATGGACCGACAATAACCCCGACCAATGCACCAAGAACCAACCCCAACAGGATACGTAAAAGAAGATTTGACTTGAAGTACCAGTCAAAAATTCCTTTCTTAGAATCTTTTCCCATACAATCCTCCAAAATATATATTTCTTATACCAGTGAACCATAAGAGTGAGGATCCGGGTAGTACCCTTTTATATGATATTTTGCGTATCAGGGCAGGGAAACAGACGGTAAAATACACCATTTGGTGTATCTAAATAAGTTTTTCATCCATAACCTTCTTTATAAATTCCACTTTTGAGTTTACTTCAAGTTTTCTGTAAATGTGAAGAATGTGTTTTTTTACCGTTGAAGCAGCAATATTATACCGCTGGCTGATCTCTTTGTATGTTAATCCCTCTACAATGGCAAGAAGAATTTCGTTTTCCCGCGGAGTGAGGTTATAATCTTTTTTATCCTTTGTTATGGTCTCTTTTCTGAATTCCTGGAGGATGGTACTCGCAATCGTAGGGCTGATGGGAGATCCCCCGATATGAATGCTTTTAATTTGGGAAATGAGTTCCCCCGGTTTGGTATTTTTCAGGATATAACCGGTAGCTCCTGCCTGTATTGCATTGAGAATTTTCTCCTCTTCTTCGAAAATGGTTAAAATAAGAATGGCAATGCCGGGATACTCTTTTTTAATAACATGGGTTGCTTCAATACCGCTCATCCCCGGCAGGCCTATATCCATAAGAATTATATCAGGGATGGTCAGCAGGGGAAAAGAATCAATGAAAGCCTCTGCATTTTTATAGGTTTTTATAACAAGAATCTCGGGATCAGCATCTATGAGATACTTGAGGCCCTGCCGTACTTCATCGATATCTTCAATAATTGAAATTTTAATCATTTCTGGAATCCCTTATCGGTATGGTAATAAGATAGCGCACTCCGGAACCGGGAGAAGTTTTTATTTTAATTGTGCCGTTTATGGTATTGATCCGTTCTTTTACACTTGTCAGCCCGTACCCATCTGTAACAGCCTCTGGATCAAATCCTGTTCCATTATCCTTAAACAAAAGCATAAATTTGCTGCCAGCAACACGGATATCAATAGTAACAACAGAAGCTCCTGAGTGCTTGAGTACGTTTGTTACAAGCTCCTGGAGAATATGCTCAATTTCAAATCGAATATGCCGGGGAATACCGTTTATTGCTTCCCGATGTTTTATTTTGTACTTAAGTACAATATCTTTAAGTTGTAATCTGTTTTTAATCGTTCCGAGGAAAAACCGTGTAAAATCAATTATGGTTCGCTGATCACCATGTTCAAAAATGATCTCCTTTAAATCTTCGATAGCCAGATCTGTATTTTTCTCAATCCGGGTCAGCATATCTTCAAGAACAGCACTATCGGAAGTTAAAACAGTTTTGGCAACATTATTGCTGATGAATATATTGGTTAGACGTGCACCAAGCGAATCATGGAGATTCCTGAAAATTCTCTCCTTTTCCTCCAGAACCCTCAGGCGAATATTTTCCTGCTGCAATTTACCAATTGCTTCTGTTCTTTTCCGAATTTCTTCTTCCATGGTATTTGCATATTTCTCTCTAATTTCAGCGAGTTGATTAAAAAGTTTTGCCAGTTCAGCAAACTCGTCCTTTCCGGTCACAGGAACCCGGGCATATAATTTCCCTGCTGATATTTGATTCATAACAGCGGTAAGGTTGGATAGATGCCTGGTAACAATGTTCCGCATAAGAAGATTTATTATTACAACAAGAATGAAAATAAGCAGTATATCGGTGAAAAAGATTACTTCGATGGTATTGTTCGAAAATTCCATTATTGTATGGTACGGAAGCGCTACGAGAAGAATCCATCCGGTGGAACTATTAACCTTATAAGAAACAAACATTTTTTCCGAAGCTATGTAGTCGGTAAAGGTCCCTTCAGATCCCTGTATATTGAGAAATGATGGGAACTTTTTTAATTTTGTTACATTATCGTGGATACTTTCAAACTGACTGGCCAGGATTTCATAGTTTTTATTGAGCAGAATTATCCTGCTGTCCCGGCCGGCATTAAGGCTGTTTACAATTTTATTAAGCCCCTGAAGAATAATATCAATACCCAAAACGCCCACAAAAGCATTGTTCTCAGAATAGACAGGAAGAACACCGGTTATCCCAAGAGCATTAATGCTGGCATAGATATAGGGCTGTGATACAGTAAATCGTTTCTTCGTTTCACCAATTCGATACCAGGGACGTACCCGGGGATCATATCCTTCAGGAAACGTCGGGGTATTATCGATAAATCCTTCACCGATTCCCCACTCATACATCTGTCCCTGCTTTGTCCCCAGATAGATTGCTCTCATATATTCTTTTCTGGACCGTACTGCGGATAGAAAAATGTTTTTCATCTCCGCAGTATTCACGGTATAAACCGCTCTGTAACCGGCAAGAGAATGTGCAAGACTTTCGAACTCTGAAAAAAAGAGATCAATTTTGGAGTTTGTTTCATACAATACAGTCGATGCATACTCTCTGGACTTTTCTATCGAATAATTCCTGAATATCCTAAAGCTGAGAATAAGAAGAATGCTGAAAAAGAGTATTACAGTAAAAGAGATGGCTATGGTAAATTTTGCCTGTACACTTGCGGATATACATTTCATTGTATGTATGAGCATAGTCTTCTCAATGGGGATACGTCAACACTTAATTACCCGGCTGCTTATATGGAGGAACAAAGCGGGTACTGTCCTAAACATGTTTCAGTCCTTCGAAGTCAGTGCTTTAATAAGCTCCTGAAGTCCGACGGTTTCCACCTTCAGACCATCGTAATTTTTTATATAACCGCGTCTTAGATTTGATACAACAACAAAATTCCGCCCCGCCGGATATCTTCTCCGAAAAGCCTTCAAATTCCCCGGAGAGAATTTTCCATCTGAATACTTGCACTCTATTGTAATGGGATCAGCTCCTCTCGGTACATATACAAAATCTATCTCATGCCCGTGCTTATCCCTCCAGTACTGTATGCGCCGTGTCTGCAGCCTGGCTATTATTTCCGTCAAAACAAAATGTTCCCAAAAAAGTCCCATATCGTCGTTTCTAAGACTGTTCCATCCTTTAAAAAAGCAGACAAATCCTGTATCAAATATATAAACTTTAGGAGCGGATATTATCTCTGCAGATTTTCTTGAAGAAAATGGGCGTACAATATGAACGATGGAAGTTACTTCCAATACATTTAAATAATTATTTATTGTTGGCCTGCTCACCTCGCAGGAACCAGCAAAACGGGTGGCCTCAAACATTGATCCGCTCTGAACAGATAACAGTTCTATAAACCTGAAAAAAGAGAAGCGCCTCTCAATTCTGAAAAGTTCTTGAATGTCCTTTGCCCAAAAGGATTCCAGCCACTCATTGTAATCTTCCTCAAAATACTTTGTATTAAGAAAAAAGGGTGGTAATCCGCCATGCAGGAAACGATGTTCCAAATTCTCATTTTTAAAATCTTTTAAATCCTGAGTTATCATCGGCAGAAGCAATAACTCCCGTTTCCTGCCGCTAAGGGTGTCCTTAAATTTGGAAGTTGCCCCAAGAGTCGAGGACCCTGTAGCTATCACTTTTGTCTCCGGATAATAGTCCGCCGCTATTTTTAGCACCTCGGAAGGGTTTAAAAGCCTGTGAATCTCATCAAGAACAATTGTTTTACCCTTTAGACTGTCTAAAGCACTCTCTACATCCTGGAAGAAACGTCTGTGGGAGGGAAGTTCACAATCAAAATATTCAATATTTTTAATTGACTTGCACAGAAAAGTTTTTCCAGATCTGCGTACCCCGTGAAGCCATAAAACGGATCTTTGCGATAAAAGTCTTTTTATTTCACTGATCCAAAAAGTTCTTTGTACCATATACATCTATTATTGCACATAGTTTAACTATATGCAATAATTATTGCATATAGTTCCGCTATTATTCATTCCTCTATTTGTTTTATACAAAAGACAACTACCTTGACAAAGGGTAACCAAATTTATATATTTTAGTTCCAGTAAATGGAATATTGGAGAGGTGTCCGAGTGGTCGAAGGAGGTAGTCTTGAAAACTATTGAACCGCAAGGTTCCGTGGGTTCGAATCCCACCTTCTCCGTACTTATTTACTGATTTTTGATTTTGGAGAGGTGCGAGAGCGGTTGAATCGGGCTCCCTGCTAAGGAGTTGTACGGGTAACTGTACCGAGGGTTCGAATCCCTCCCTCTCCGTTTTTTATACTGTCTGGATTTCCGGACAGTATTCCGGATAAGGAGGATTTTCCTCCATCTCCGCTTTTGTACCCATAGCTCAGCTGGATAGAGCATTAGATTGCGGATCTAAAGGCCGGAGGTTCGAATCCTCTTGGGTACGGGATGTATTCATGAAGGATGGA
>JANTFL010000112.1 GCA_024763455.1 Sediminispirochaeta sp.
TATTTTTTTATTTTTATTTTTATTTTTTTATTACTACTATTTTTACTTTATTATACCATATAGTGCTATTATTCTATATAGTAGCACCACTATCAGGCTGGCTGCCTAATTTCGCTCACCTTGTGAAAGTTTGATTCAATGCTTTAACTTGATTTTCTCAGACCATGTGTTCTCCCCAGAGAGGCTTAGCAGAAATACCAGTTGAACCCAGGTAAACCACCGTTTCTTGCAATGATGGTACCTGAAACGTATTGACTAAATGTCTGATTTTATGTATCTTTCATCCATCGTCGCAGGGTAGAGCAGTTGGCAGCTCGTCGGGCTCATAACCCGGAGGTCACAGGTTCGAGTCCTGTCCCTGCTATTATAAAAGCTGAAATCACTTCTTGTGGTTTCAGCTTTTTTTTACTTTCACAGGAATAGGACAGAAACCCCGGGGTAGGATCTATACATACACCAGAATAAGTCCGGTAAAGATAATCAGCGAACCGACAATCTTACCATAGTTCTGCCGCTCTTTCAGAAGTACTATTCCGCTTATTACCCCGAGGGGGATACTCATCTGCCGGAAAGCAGCAATGTAGCTGACACTTTCAAACATTGTATACGCGACAAGAATGATTCCGTAAGCAAGAAGTATAATAATTCCGGAAGCAAAGGTACTTAGCTTGTTATTTTTCATGATATCAAGAAAATAACCTTTTTCATGTCTTACGAGGAATACATAAAGCAGCAGAAATACAAAGGCAAACAGCATCTCATAGGAGAGATAGAAAATGGAAGGAGCCGCTTTACTATGGATAGAGGGGGAAAACTCAGCAAGCTGCCTGACCCCGGTGCTGTCAACAAGGGTATACCCTGTTGTACCTGCGGCAGCAAGGATAGCATATAAAAAACCTCCGGACAGGTATTTACTCAAATTACGCTTCATTTTACCTTTTTCGATGGGGAGGAGAACACATCCGGAAAAGACCAGAACCATCCCCACACCATTAATAACCGAGTAGACAACACCGATTCTGAAAATCATGCTTATAAGGGGAATCAGGAGTACAGGTAAGGCTCTGACCAAAGGATAAACATACGAAAGTTCACCGGAACGGTATCCGGTTCCAAGACCAATGTAGTATACGGTCTGAAAGAAGCCGGAAGCTATTAAAAACGGCCATAATCTTCCCGGAACTACCGAAATTGGGTAAAAGGCCGTATAGACCGGTAGAAATACAATAACTGCTGTGGCAGCCGTCCCAAGAAAGAAAGCAGCTGAGGGGGTCCCCTTTTTTCCAAGCATGTTCCAGATTACATGCAGCAGGGACGAAATAAAAATCATTATAATCAGCAAACCACTCATTTCCCTCTCCAACATCGGACATATTTTAAGAATAACGGAATAAAAGTATAAAAAAAACTGTATTATAGATTGATTCCTGCAAAAAAGCTGATAGAATAGAGTATGCTGCAATCGGAACAGTTTTAAAAGCGTTTCGCAGTAAAAATGTATATTTAGGAGTAAAATATGGCAGAAAAAGAAACCCTCGTTGTTGCATCCAAGGTAAAGAACTACATAAAAGAAGCCGGAGATCTGAAATGTTCAGCCAAGGTTATTGATGCACTCTCAGACAAGATCAGAGAAATATGCGATGAAGCTATCGAAAAAGCAAAGAAAGACAAAAGAAAAACTGTTCAGGAAAGAGACATCTAGCAGAGCACCTTGTACTTTTAATGAAAACGCTGTTTGGGAATGAACCTTGCAGCGTTTTTTTTCCGAATACCCTGTACCATGAAGCGGAGATGAGGAAAATTGTGTAGTAAAGGGTATGAACGAACTGCCGAGAGAAAAACTGATACGATCCGGAGCCGAAGCCCTTTCAGATACAGAGCTGCTTGCCATACTGCTGGGAACAGGAACCAGAGGGAAAGGGGTTGCTGAACTTGCAAACGAGCTCAGGCTCCTTATTGATAAAAACGATTACCATGTTGATATAGCCAAGCTGCTTTCGCTATCCGGACTGGGACCTGCAAAAGCTGCTGTCATTCATGCCTCCATTGAACTTTCAAGACGGTTTCTCTACCCGGATAAACGTAAAATAACCTCCCCAAAAGATATTCTCCCCCTTATCAGTCATTTTGAGGACAGAAAACAGGAACATTTTCTCTGTTTGTCTTTAAACGGTGCTAACGAGGTAAAATTTGTCAGAACCGTCTCCATAGGACTTGTAAATCGAACCCTGGTTCATCCAAGAGAGATTTATTCCGACCCCATAAAAGACAGAGCAGCGGCAATAGTCATTGCACATAATCATCCTTCCGGCAATCTTGAGCCCTCACAGGAGGATATTGAGATTACCGGCCGGATAAAACAGGCAGGTGAAATCCTGGGGATTCAACTGCTGGATCATATCATCTTTTCCGAAAATGCGTATTACAGCTTTTTAGAAGAAGGAAAGATATAGCTCCCTGTTTTACTCCTCTTCAAGTACTTTTACACCAGACTCTTGAGACACATCCTTACCCCCTGAGTCATCCAGGGTAAATACCCCTACTTTTTCATCCAGAATGCGCATGTTTTCGCTATTCCCTTCACCTGCTTTTGCTATCTCGACTACAGCTTTGTGAATTGCCTCAAGACGCTCTTTAACAGCGCGCAGGTTCTTTTCATTATCTTCAGACATCTCTTTTATCCGCATAATGGCAATATTAATATCGTTTGCACCCAGCGTAATCTCCCCTGATCCAATTTTAATGTTCGATGTAATATCGAGAAGAGACGCGGTAGAGTTCTGTATTTCACTGCTTCCCTGAGCGAGCTCCCTGGTACTCTGGGATATTTCAGTAAAAGCGGTAACAAAATCGTTGACCCCTTTCTCAATAGTATGAAACATCTCCCGGCTCTCGTCGGTGGAGGATGCAGCATGATTGATACTTTCGATAAGATTATTCAAAGAATCTGATATTTCATGAGAGTTTTCCG
This sequence comes from Sediminispirochaeta sp., assembly GCA_024763455.1. Classification (GTDB taxonomy): domain Bacteria; phylum Spirochaetota; class Spirochaetia; order B11-G9; family B11-G9; genus B11-G9. The sequence continues at coordinate 2,972 of JANTFL010000112.1, forward strand.
CTGTAGATTCTGCCAATTTACGGATCTCATCTGCTACGACAGAAAATCCCTTCCCTGCCTCCCCGGCATGGGCAGCTTCTATCGCAGCATTCATGGACAGCAGGTTGGTCTGGGAAGCAATACTGTTGATTACCTCAATCATCTCCTGCATAAGACCAATACTCCGTACAGCTTCCTGAACGACACTGTTGGTATCCTCCATTTTATCATTACCCTCTCTGGTAATCTCAAGCAGTTCACCGGTTAAATGCATTCTGGAATCTACAATCCTTGCAACATTCTGGATAGAAGCTGCCATCTGTTCAACGGCTGCGGAAGTCTGGCTGACACTGTCCGACTGCATCGTTATCTGCTTCGAAAGACTTGAAGTATTTGCAGAAATCTCCTCCAACGCCGATGATGCTTCGCTGATCTGCATGTTCTGTTGAACAATACCCTCCAGATTTGATTCCATGGAAGTTGAAATTTCTGCTACTGAATTTTCTGTCTGATCCACCCTCTCCCGGAGGGTTATGTTCAGCTGCTTCCCGGCATTCAAGGTCTCTTTTACCCCTAGAATAATCGCCTTGAGAAACTCTATAGCCTTGTTAAAATTTTCAGCCATATCCCCTATAGCATCATTCGGAATGACCGTTATCTCTTTGGAAAGATCCCCTTCCACCATAATCCTGGTTACCGCTGTGATATTACCTATCTGCCGTATGAGCCTTCTAAAGATTAAAACAAGAATTAGAATAAAAAGAACAGACGTAAGACTTAAAAGGACAACAAATACAATGAGGGTTTTGGACAGTCTTGCCTTAACAGAATTTGTTGCATCAGCTATGAGAGTCTGGTAGCTCTGATCAAGATCCTTGAAAGCTGCTATGGCAGGGGAATCATCAATTTTGACAACTCCATCGATAAAAGAAATCGATTTACCCTCTTCAACAAGAGGTTTAATCTTATCCGCTGCTTTTCTATACTTCTCGATGGTATCCCGTATCACAGCAATATCATTATGATCCTGATCATCAAGCGAAAAGGATGTATCCAGATGATCCAGGTATTTCACCAGATCCTTATAATTTTGCACCACCCGGTCATAGTACTTTAGCTGCCCCCGGAGAACATAATTCTTGAAGTTATGAATAAACCCTCCGTATCCCAGACTGCTTTTTAAATTTAAAAGGTCTGCTGAAAAGGAGACAGAAACTTCGTTGTTGCGCTCAATCTTATCCCGTATTTGTGAGAGATTGTTGGAATAAAGAATCCCCATAGTGGAAACCATAACAATCATCACACTGTAAATTATCATCTGTGCAGCCTTGAGTCCGGAAACCCTCTTTGTTTTTTCGGTCATTACATTACTCCTGCCTGAGCTTTATCCCAAAGCCGCCTTTTTGTTCATTTAAAATGATCTCGCTGTCTTCACTCTCGGTGTAGCCTATCTTCTTCCGGTCTAAAAATGCTTTTACCCGGGGTATACTGTGCACTGTTATAATGAGACCGGCTGGATACTTATTTTTCTCTTTTTCTATCTCTATCATGGTTCCGGCAGTAAATGTTTTTGCGGTTTCACCTTTGTTCAAAAGGAAGGTTGATGCAAAAAAATCAAGAACCGGTTCTGCTTCATCCGAATCCGTTGCACCCAGAATCACTCCGGATAAGTTAAATCCCAATACGTCTGAAACAGTCCGGGACGCTATTTTGGCTATATCGTCAAACCGGCCTTCCGAAATCATGGCGGAAGGTGAAATCCAGCTGCCGCCGCAGGCCAGAACCGAGGGCAAGGAAAGATAACCAAGAAGATTATCGGGGGATATACCCCCTGTAGGGATGAATTTCAATTCCGGGTAGGGTCCGGCAAGGCTTTTCAGCATCTTGATCCCTCCCATAGCTTCCGCCGGAAAGAATTTAAAAACATCCAATCCGTGTTCCATAGCCAATTCTATCTGGCTTGGAGAGTTTACTCCTGGAATATAAGGAATCTTCAGCTTCGTACAATACTGTGCTATCCTCGGGTTGAACCCCGGAGCGACAATGAATTCTGCACCTGCATCCACTGCGAGATCAACCTGGTCAGGGGTAAGAACCGTACCGGCTCCGATGAGCATATCAGGAAACTTTTTTCTTATCCTTGCTATCGATTCCGCAGCAGCATCAGTTCTGAATGTAATTTCTACCGCAGGAAGATCCCCTGCAAGAAGCGATGCTGCCAAGTTCTCTGAGTCACCAGCACTCGTGATTTTTACTACCGGGAGAACCCCAATAGACTCAATTCTTTTACATATTTCATTCATAGTAGAAAAATATATCATTTAACCGGCGATATTGTCTAATATTTATTTTTATTTTACTATTTCTACAATGGTATTGATAAAGGAGTGTTGGTTTGAGTAATACATTGGTAATGGGAATTGATTTTGGATCTGACAGCGTGAGAGCTGTTGTCGTAGACCCCCGGAGCGGTAAAGAGCTTGGTCAGGGGGTAAAAAAATATCCCCGTTGGGAAAGGGGAGAGTTTTGTGATCCGGATAAAAGTATGTTCCGGCAGCACCCTGAAGATTACATTGAAAGCCTTGAAGAATGTGTTTTAAAAGCAATAAACACAGCAGGACCGGGTACAGGGGAAAGAATAGCAGGAATTTCTGTTGATGCCACCGGATCTACTCCATGTGCAGTTGATAAGACAGGCACCCCTTTATCATTAACAGCAGAGTTCAAAGATGATCCTGATGCCATGTTTATCCTCTGGAAGGATCATACAGCCATAAAAGAATCAGAAGATATTAATACTCATGCGAAGAGTTGGGGAGGGGAAGACTACACCCGGTTCTCAGGCGGCAATTATTCCCCCGAATGGTTCTGGGCAAAAGTACTCCATGTACTTCGAACCAATGAAAAGGTACGGAATGCAGCATGGTCCTGGGTAGAACAGAGTGACTGGATCCCCTACATGATTACCGGGGGGAATGATGTAGTAAAAATGTACCGTTCCCGCTGCACGGCAGGACACAAAGCGATGTGGCATGAAAAATGGGGGGGACTGCCTTCGGAAGAATTTCTTACATCTCTGGATCCTCTGCTCAAAGGTGTCAGGGGACAGCTTTATACCGAAACGTACACGGTTGACACTCCCATCGGGAAGATATCAGCACACTGGGCAGAGCGGCTTGGAATAAATAAAGACGCCGTAGTTGGTGCAGGCGCCCTGGATGCCCATATAGGCGGTATAGGGGGAGGTATCATCCCCGGAACAATGATCAAGGTAATGGGGACATCCACCTGCGACATGATAATAACAGATAAAACTGATGCAGATGAAAACCCGGTAGCAGGAATAAGCGGCCAGGTGGACGGTTCTATTGTTCCCGGTTTTACCGGATTTGAGGCCGGACAATCTGCCTTTGGTGATGTCTACGCCTGGTTCAAGAACCTTCTTACCTGGGTTTTACCTGCTGACTCACCACAGAAAGACACGATACTTGAAAAACTTGAAAAGGAGGCTGCCCTGCTCATGCCGGAGTCCACAGTCACAGCTCTGGACTGGTTCAACGGCAGAAGAACACCTGACGGAAATCCCCATGTTTCCGGAGCGTTAACGGGATTACGGCTTGGAGATTCAGCTCCCAGAATATACAGAGCGTTGATTGAAGCAACTGCTTTCGGATCAAAAGCCATACTTGACAGATTTATTGAGTACGGTATTCCCATAGAAAGAATTATTGCAGTCGGAGGGATTGCAAAGAAGTCTCCTCTGGTTATGCAGATACTGGCTGATGTCATGGATCGGGAGATCGCTGTTCTGGAATCTGAACAGACGGTAGCCGCAGGGGCAGCAATGTGCGCCTCCGTTGTCTGCGGTATTCATCCTACTATCCCGGCTGCC
>JANTFL010000113.1 GCA_024763455.1 Sediminispirochaeta sp.
CGGTCAGGATAATTTCATCACCGGCTTTAACATTACTCCCACCCCAGGAGGAGGCAACAAGGTTAATGCTCTCAGTGGTATTCCGGGTAAAAATTATTTCAGAAGTATTTTTTGCATTGATAAAGGTCTGAACAGTTTTACGTGCATGTTCATATTCTTCAGTTGCCTTCTCTCCGAGAGCATGGAGAGCCCGGTGTACATTGGCATTCGTCGTAGTGTAGAAAGCCGACTCTCTCTGTATAACCGCCGCAGGTTTCTGGGAAGTTGCAGCACTGTCCAGGTAAACAAGTGGAGTGGGGTTGCTGCTATCAGTCAGGTGCAGTGTCTGTCCCAAAATCGGGAAATCTGCCCGTACCTGGATGAGTGATTGTCCATTTTTAAAAAGAGGGCTGTCACTGCTCACTAAGCACTCCTTTAAGAAACCTGGGAAAGTTTATTCTCAATAAGCGGCAAACTAACGTTTGTAAAACTCTCAGGGAGTACATCATAAACCTGATTAAGGAATCCTTCAAGGATCAGGCTCTTTGCTTCTTCATGGCTTAATCCCCGGGAGGTAAGATAAAAAACCTGGTGCGGATCAATTTTCCCGGTGGTTGATCCATGGCTGCATTTTACATCATTGTTTTGTATTTTCAAAGCAGGTATGGAGTCGGCCCGGGCACTGTCGTTAAGGATAATGTTGTTGTTTGTAAGATATGCATCAGTCAATGCTCCGTGTTCACCCACATTAATAAGCCCCTGAAAAATAGTTCTCCCCTTCTCCTTAACAATAGATTTCAGCAGCGCCTTGCTTTTCCCGTTGTGAGCATGGTGGTTCTGTATCGTCCGTATGTCAAAATGTTCTGTCCCCTCAGCGTATACAGTGCCGTAAAGATTAGCGGTTATATTATCATCAGCGAGATCAACTTCCGTTCTGCCTTTAGAAAGTTTTGAACCGTTAAAATTCTGGAAATCCAGAAAAGTACTTTCTTCCCCCAGTCTGATATTCCGGTGGGCAATAATGATTGAGGAATCCGAGACATCAGAAATGAAAGCTGTTTTAATACGGGTACGCATATCTGCAAAAAGAGTGCTTGTACTGTTCACGTATATTCGTTCTCCGGCTGCAGTAACCTTTTCTATAATTTCTGCCTCCGAGTTTTTACCTGCATTGATAAAAAGGCTGTAAAGTACTGTCGAGTCTGATTTATCCGCGGTGTACTGTACTCTAACCGGTTTCAATAGCTGCACATTGCCGGGGATATCAAGAAGTAAAGCATTCCCAAGCCTGGTGAAGTTGTAATACCCGGTTTTGTTATCCATTTTATCAAAAGACCACCTGATCATATCATAAGGCGCCGGTAATTCATTTCCGGACAGGAGGGAAAGTCTTACTCCTGATTCTGATGCCTGAGGGGAAAACAGAGCACTGGCTTTTCCATCAGCATTAATTGAAACATCAATATCATAGTCGTTTATTTCCCCGGTGGTTGTGACGAGGCTGGTTACCGCAGGATTAGGTTCTCCTGAAGTGTATGTATCTATAGAAAATTTTGATAAATTTGTTCTCCGCCACTCTTCCTCTTCCTGGGAAGGCCAGGAAGAGGTATTGAACTTCTGCAGAGCTTCGTTCTGAATATCTTTGTATGTCTGTATATTATCCAACTGATTTCTCCATTTCAATTTCTATAAGACGGTTTAATTCTACCGCATATTCCATGGGTAGTTCCTTGACCAGCGGATCCAGGAAACCGTTTACAATCATCTTTGAAGCAGATTCTTCATCAAGTCCACGGGACATAAGATAGAATAACTGATCTTCACTTATGCGGCTTACCCGTGCTTCATGCTCCTGGGAAACATCTTCGGCCATAATTTCCATATACGGATAGGTATTCGAGACAGAGTGCTCATCCAGTAAAAGGGCATCACAAACTACTCTGGACTTTATGTTTTTTAAACCGGGATTAACCCGGATTAGCCCGCGGTAACTGGAAATTCCATTATCTTTACTGATCGATTTTGCAGTTATAGTAGAGGTTGTATTATCTGCGAGATGAATGACTTTCCCGCCTGTATCCTGTTCCTGATCTTTCCCCGCATAAGCTATGGAAAGGATTTCTCCATGGGCACCTTCTCCCTTTAGAAATACTGATGGGTACTTCATGGTCCGTTTGCTCCCGATATTCCCGTCTACCCATTCAACTGTTGCATTCTTATGAGCAACTGCCCGTTTGGTAACCAGATTGTATACATCGCCGGACCAGTTCTGAATGGTAGAATACCGTACCCGTGCACCCTCCTCGGCAATAATTTCAACAACTGCACTGTGGAGAGAATCTGTCGTATAGACAGGAGCAGTACACCCCTCGATGTAATGAACAAAACTCCCCTCTTCAGCTATAATCAGAGTACGTTCAAACTGACCGAAATTCTCTGAGTTTATTCGGAAATAAGCCTGCAGGGGTATATCAACCGTTACCCCTTTGGGAACGTAGACAAAACTTCCGCCAGACCAGACAGCACTATTCAAGGCTGCAAATTTGTTATCGGTATAGGGGATAATGGTACCGAAGTACTTTTGGACCAGTTCCGGATGTTCACGAACAGCCGTTTCTGGATCGCAGAATATGACCCCCTTCTTTTTTATCTCATCCTTGAGGTTATGGTATACTACCTCCGAGTCATACTGTGCTCCTACCCCGGCAAGAAACTTTTTTTCAGCCTCCGGGATACCTATTCGGTCAAATGTTTCTTTTATGTCATCGGGGACATCTTCCCATGATCGCTGCTGTTCATCTACAGGTTTTGCATAATAGTAAATATCGTCGAAATCTATATCACCTATAGCTGCTCCCCAGGAGGGCATCTCTTTTTTTAAGAATGTTTCATAAGCCTTGAGTCTGAAATTCAGCATCCATTCAGGTTCCTGCTTATGAGCCGAAATAGCTCTAATAACTTCCGGATTAAGTCCTTTTCCCGTTTTAAAAACCGAATGGTCCGGGAAATAGTAACCGTGTTTATATTCCTCCAGCGGCAGCTGCGTACTTATATTCATCTGATTCCTCCACGTTTTCGTGCATGTCCTTTACCCATCCGTACCCGGTTTCTTCCAAACGGTCGACAAGATCTCTTCCTCCGGATTCAACAATTTTTCCCTGGTATAGGATATGTACAAAATCCGGTTTAATATAATCCATAATTCTCTGGTAATGAGTGATAATCAACGAACCGAAGTTCTCACCCCGCAGGGTGTCTATGCCTGCAGCTACCGACCGGAGTGCATCAATATCAAGTCCGGAATCAAGTTCATCCAGAATGGCAAAACTTGGTTTCAAAAGGATCATCTGTGCCAGTTCCATCCGTTTCTTTTCGCCCCCGGAAAAGCCTTCATTGAGGTATCTATTGATAAAGTCTTTGGAAAGGCCGACCATGGTAAGAATTGACCGCAGTTCTTTAATAAAAGCAGCAACATCCATTCGTTCCCCCTCTTTTAACCGCACTTCCATTATACGTTTGAGGTACTTCCCGATTGTTATCCCGGGGATTTCAACAGGTGCCTGGAAAGCCAGAAAAATCCCTTTTACCGATCTTTTGGAAGCATCGTCTTCCAGGATGTCCTCGCCGTCGAGAAATATTTTTCCTTCGGTTACAGTATAATCAGGGTGTCCTGCAAGAACATTCGCCAGGGTACTTTTCCCTGATCCGTTCGGCCCCATGAGGGCATGTATTTCCCCAGTCTTCATGGTAAGGTTAATACCATTCAGAATCTTTTTTCCTTCTATCTCTGCATGCAAATTCTGTATTTCAAGAGTTTTCATACTATCTCCTTGCATCAAATATCGTAGCCAAGCGAAAACCTGGCTGTTTCGCTCATCATTTCCGGCCCCCATACAGGTTCCCAGACAAGCTTGGTGTCAACAAATTTTACCCCTTCAACCCGGTGAGCTGCCTTGCGGATTTCCCGATCAAGTAAATCTGCCAGCGGGCATCCCGGATAGGTAAGCGTAAAGGTAATTACTACTGTTTCCTTATCAATAGCAATATCATAGATGATTCCAAGGTCGGTAACCGGAAGGTTCAGTTCCGGATCCAGAACACTCGATAATTCCATCCAAATTGAATCTTTTATAATTTCTGTACCCATACTCCATCTCTATACATTACTATTTATGTAATATATAATATACGCATTCACCAGTGACGTTGTCAACTGTTTACCATGTAAAAAGGGAAGGTGTATGAACATATTTCTTGTCGTCTCTCATCCTGATCCGGAGAGTTTCACGATGCACATTGCAGAAAAAATAGTGCAGAGGGCTGCTATGGATGGAAATACCCTGTTTTTTCATAATCTTTACACTGAAAAGTTCACAGCGGATCTCACCTTACCGGAACTGAAGCGGAAATACAGCTTTGATCCTCTTGTCCAAAAGCATATGAAAGATATAAAGGATTCAGATTACCTTGTGATACTGCACCCGGACTGGTGGGGCCAGCCGCCTGCACTGCTTAAGGGGTGGATAGACAGAGTTATGCAGCCGGGATTTGCCTATGAGTATGAAGAGGGTTTCTCTGACAGCAAAAAAGTAATCCCCCTTTTAACAGGGAAGAAGGCTTTAGTCGGAATTACAACAGACAGAAAGGAAGGTCCACTTCCAATTACAGAGATCTGGGAAAAGACTATTTTTAACTTTATCGGTATTACAGAAGTTTCTTTCCAGGTTTTATACAATACACGGCACAGCCTGGTTCAGGAAAAGGATCGATTCATCGAAGAAATACTAAGCCTGATCTCGAAAGAGGGCAGTACTGCGCAACTCGAATGAAATTAATTATCAACAACATGGTAAAAGTTATACGAACCTTTCCAATTTCCTCTTCCCCATACCTTGATTTTACATTTTTTATCCCATAGAATTCATGTATTATAGATAAAAGGGGAACAAAATGGGTGTTAAAGGGAGAAAAGGAAAATTATTTATCAAATCCTTATTTTTAAATTTGCTCATTCCTCTGCTGTTGTTCGGGGTTGTCATATCTCTTGTAGTTGCAACGTACTACAGGGTCAACTATAACCAGCAGATACAGAAACAGACGTATATCGGGGAACAGCTGAGTGAATCGATTAATTCCATCCTTATGGAGAAGCGGCAGATTCTTGAAGATTGTTCCAGGCTTCCTTCAGTTATCACGTTGGCAGAAAATGCTCCTGATACCCTTGACTGGGCAGAACTGGGGAAATACGACATATACAACAACATAAAAGCTCCCCTTGCTGGACTTATGAAGGAAGGTGATATCGATATCATATACTTCAGCAGCAACAACAGCCCGGCAATATTTGCCAACAGCGAACCTGCTCTCCCTTCTGACTACGATGCCCGTAAACGGCCCTGGTATATCGGAGCAGTTAACGCAAAGGGCTTTTTTGTAACCGACCCATACCAGACAGCTGATCAAGAAGCTGCACGTCAAATAGCAATAAGCTTCTCATACCCGATATACAGCGACAGTGGCAGTATTATAGGTGTTGCTGCAATGGATTATTCCATGAGTTCGATATACGGCTTTCTTGCCGATATGATGAAAAAGTACGAAATCTCAATTAACATGTATTCCCGCAGTACCAAAGAGATTCTCTGGTCGGAGAAAACCCAGGGAAAGATGATTCCTCTGGCTCAGATGGCTAAAAGCATCGGCTATAATGACCAGGAAGCTGCTGCGTTGGTCACGAATCTTGTAACAAAGGAATCACATTCATTCAACGGAAACACCGCCTATGGCCAGCAGCTTATGGTATCAGTACCGGTAAAAGGAACCTCCTGGAGTCTTATGATAGGAAAACCCTCTTCATATGTACAGAAGAAGGTAATAGAAACCATTTTCCAACCGGCAATTCTTGCCTCATTCGGGCTCTTTATCCTTGCTCTTATAATCAGTTTTATTCTCACAGTAAAAACAATTATAAACCCGGTAAACAAGGCTTCAGACAATCTTGGTGAACTTGCAAACAAGGATGCAGACCTAACCATACATATGGAGGTTAAGACTAACGATGATATAGGAAGACTTGCTGATAATTTTAACGCTTTTATCACCAAATTGAAGGTCCTGATAATTGCTATCCGCGATGCAGTAGTCAGAGCAGATGAAAGCAAGGACAGCATTGTCGCTTCTTCCGAAGAGACATCATCAGCAACCCATCAGATGAGTGCAAATATTTCATCAATGCTGAAACAGATGAATAACCTGGACAGTAATATTGTTTCCAATGTTGCAGCAGTTGAAGAAGTATCTTCTAATATAAATAATTTTGACACCCAGATCATAAAGCAGACCGAGATGGTTGAACAGTCCACTTCTGCAATTACAGAGATGATGGCTTCATTAAATTCTGTAGCTAAGATTACCGAGACAAAGAAAGTTTCTACCCTGGGGCTTAAAGATATTGCAGCAGACGGATTATCCAAGATGGATGAGACGAGTAACGCCTTTAAGGACGTTGCCTCCAAGGTAGATGAGATCAGGGAAATGGCGGAAACGATTGACGGTATTGCCTCCCAGACAAATCTTCTGTCAATGAATGCAGCCATCGAGGCGGCGCATGCCGGGGATGCAGGAAAAGGCTTTGCCGTAGTCGCAGACGAAATCCGTAAACTGGCAGATTCAGCTTCCCAGTCGGCAGTGCGTATTACCCAGTCAATCAACAATA
>JANTFL010000114.1 GCA_024763455.1 Sediminispirochaeta sp.
CCAAGTTCATGATAAACCGCCGCCATTTCAAGACCAATTATACCGCCCCCGATAACCACCAGCCGCGGGGGAATGAATGGAATGGAGAGCGCCTCTGTTGAGCCCCAGATTCTTTCATCCGAGTATGGAATCCCGGGTATCTCCACAGGCCTCGATCCAGCGGCAATGATGCAATGGTTAAACGTTACTGTCGTTTCGTCTGTTTCTCCAGTACGGACGATAAGAGAATGTGCATTGATAAATTTTCCATTTCCATGGATCCTTTCTATTTTACGCACAACTGCGAGAGAACCCAGACCATCGGTTAATTTTTTCACTACACTATTTGTATGGTTCCGTAGAACATCAAGATCAATACCCGGTTCTGAAAAAGCTATCCCCAGCCCACTGCTCTCCTTGGCTCTCCGTACAGTATCAGCTGCATGAAGCAGTGTTTTGGAAGGAATACAGCCAATCGTAAGACACACTCCCCCCAGTTTGTTTTCTTTTTCAATAATGACAACCTTTTTCCCCAAGTCAGCAGCTCTGAATGCTGCAGTGTACCCTCCGGGACCTCCTCCAAGAATAACCAGATCAGCATGAACCTCTTTCACAGCAGGCTCCTTCTTATATCTTCAAGCAGGCTTCGTAACTCCCGTGCAAATCGGGCACCCTCTGCACCGTCAATAATTCGATGATCATAGGAGACCGAAAAGGGAAGCATGAGTGCAGGTTTGAACTCGGATTCATTCCAGAGAGGTTTCATAACTGCCCGGGAAATCCCGAGAATTGCCGATTGCGGCGCATTGACAATAGGGGTAAATCCGGTACCGCCTATTCCGCCGAGACTGGAAATAGTAAAACTCCCGCCTTTATAGGCTTCACCATTCAGTTTACCATTTCTGGCCAGTTCACTCTTTTCTTTAAGTTCTTCGGCAATGTCAACAACACTTTTTGTATCAACTCCTTTAATCACCGGAACAACAAGGCCATCCTCTGTATCAACAGCAATCCCTATATTGTAATAATCCTTGAGTACCAGGGACTTCCCGGAGGGAGAAAGGGAGGCATTGAATAACGGATGGTTCTTCAAGGCCTTGGCAGTAATTTTTATGATAAATGGCAAAATACGCAGATCGCTTTCTTTCCGGAATTTTTCAAGACTCGAGATATCTGCTTCATCAAATTGGGTTACGTGTGGAATGTTGAGCCAGCTCCCTGTTAACCGTTCTCCGGAAATACGTTTTATTCTTGTTAACGGGACTTCATGTACCGGGCCGTACACAGCATAGTCATCCTGAGGCACCGGTGGTGGAAAAGTCCCTCCACCACTCGAGAGTTTATTCTTAATGTAGTGAACAAGATCTTCTCTCCTGATACGGTTTTTAGGACCCGTACCGGTAACAACGCCGAGGTCTATATCAAGTTCCCGAGCGTACTGCCGTACCGAAGGAGATGCATGATACTGTATACCCGATGCCTGATTGTTATCCTGAGATTCCGGTAAATGAGAAGCAACAGACTGAACGCTTTTCTCTTCTTTTACTTTTTTCTCTACTTTTTCCGGTGTTTCTGGGCTTGGAGCAGTATCCTTTACATCTTCTCCAGTATCAATCTCACCTATTAAATCTCCCGATGAAACCTTATCTCCCTTTTTAAGGTGTAAGGACACCACTCTCCCGCCAACGGGAGAAGGAATGTCCATCACTGCTTTATCGCTCTCTAATGAAAAGAGGGGAGTTTCCTTCTTAACAACATCTCCTTCCTGTATGAAAACCTCTATTATTTCAACATTTTCAAAACCGCCGAGATCAGGGACAAAAACTTTTTCCACAGTATGCTCCTTACGCCTGCAACGGACTTTCTTTATCCGGTGTTATTGAGTATTTTTGCAGAGCCTTCACCCGGGTTTCCTCTGAAATGGTTCCTTCAGCAGCTAATGCAGTTAGAGCTGCCAATACAATATGATATCTGTCTACTTCAAAGAAATCCCGGAGATGATCCCGCATATCTGACCGGCCATAACCATCTGTTCCAAGAATTGTTGTTGGATTGGGAATAAGACGCCTTATTTGTTCAGGATACGCACGTATATAATCGGTACTTATGATTACCGGAGCATTGGTTTTTGCAAGAACTGAGGTAAGGTAGGGAATCTTTTTTTCTTTTTCCGGATGGAGTCTGTTCCATCGTTCAACCTCTATTCCTTCCCTGTGGAGTTGATTTACACCTGGGATACTCCAGATATTCGATGAGATATCGAAATCCTTCTTCAGGAGATCAGCAGCGGCAATAATCTCGTTCAGAATTGTTCCGCTTCCCATTAGGTTTACATATTTTGCTGAACTGTCAGTTTTCTTAAACAAGTATATTCCTTTCAGTATACCTTTCGCCGCTCCTTCCGGCATAACAGGCTGAATATAATTTTCATTCATCAACGTAATATAGTAGAAAATATCTTCCCCTTTCTCATACATCCGCTTCAAGCCGTCCGCAATAATAACAGCAAGCTCAAATGAAAAAGCTGGATCATAGGAAACACAGGTGGGAAGTGTTGATGCGTAAAGCAAGCCCTGGCCATCCTGATGCTGCAGCCCTTCACCGTTCAAAGTGGTACGGCCGGCAGTCGCTCCCATTAAAAATCCTTTCGCTCTGCTGTCTCCCGCTGCCCAGGCTAAATCCCCGATACGCTGAAATCCGAAAATTGAATAAAAAGTATAAAAGGGAATCATAATTTTACCGTAATTGGTACAGGCTGTTCCGGCAGCTATCCAGGAGGCAAACGCTCCTGCTTCATTAATCCCTTCTTCCAGTATCTGCCCCGTTTCATCTTCACGGTACCACATAAGCGCATCAGCATCAGCTGGTTCGTATAACTGCCCCTCCGGAGCATAAATCCCCAGCTGCCTAAACAATCCCTCCATACCGAATGTCCGTGCTTCATCAGGAACAATAGGTACGACTCGCTCTCCAATTATTTTATCTCTTGCCAGAATGCTGAGAATCCGCACAAAAGCCATTGTTGTGGACAGCGTCCGTTCTCCTGAATGTTCAAGAAGACCGTTAAACACTGACAACTCAGGCATTTTAAGTTTTTCTGTACAAACAGCCCGTGAAGGAACAGGGCCGCCCATAAGAATCCTTTGGTTCTTTAGAAAGACTGCTTCCTTACTGCCCTCTGCCGGTTTAATAAAGGGGAGTTCTTCCAGCTGATTATCTTCCAATGGTACATGAAATCGTGTTCTGAATTCCTTTAAAGACTCAAGATCCATTTTCTTCACATTATGCGCACCCATGGATGCCTGCCCTGAACCCATGCCGACGCCTTTAACTGTTTTTACCAGAATTACCGTAGGTTCGCCCTGATGCTTACTTGCTTCGGCGAAAGCAGCATATACTTTCCGTGGATCATGCCCACCCCGTGACATCTGCCACAGTTCGTTATCTGTTTTATCAGCTATAAGTTCCTGCAGCCGGGGATCATCTCCAAAAACATGTTTCCGTAAATATTCCGGACCTCTAGCCCGAATTGTCTGGAACTCTCCATCCACCATAGTTGAAAACTTTCTAAGCAGCAGACCGTCCTTATCTCTTCCCATGATTTCATCCCACTGAGTGCCCCAGATAACCTTAATGACATTCCACCCTGCTCCTCTAAAAACTCCTTCCAGTTCCTGAATAATTTTTCCATTCCCGCGTACCGGGCCGTCAAGCCTTTGAAGATTACAATTTATAACGAAAATTAAATTATCCAGTTTTTCTCTGGCGGCAAGCGCCAAAGCTCCCCGTGTTTCCGGTTCATCGGTCTCCCCGTCTCCAAGAAAAGCCCACACCTTCCGGCTGCCGGGATTTGATAGTTTTCGTGAAGTCATATACTTCATAAACCGTGCCTGGTAAACAGCCATCAACGGACCGAGTCCCATTGATACTGTGGGGAACTGCCAAAAATCCGGCATAAGCCAGGGATGCGGGTATGAAGAGATCCCTTTTTTGCCAACTTCCTGACGGAAATTAATCAGCTGCTCTTCGGTAAGTCTCCCTTCAACAAAAGCCCGTGCATAAATTCCCGGAGAGGAATGCCCCTGAAAAAAGATAAGATCTGCTCCATCCGGAGAATTAGGCCCTTTGAAAAACCAGTTAAATCCTACCTCATAGAGTACCGCAGCTGATGAAAAACTGGCTATATGACCTCCCAGCCCTTTCCCATCCTTATTGGCCCGGGCAACCATTGCCATGGCATTCCACCTGACATAAGCTGCAACATTCCGTGCTGTTATGGAATCTCCGGGTATTTTTTCCGCTTTATCCGGATGGATCGTATTGGAATAGGGGGAAAGAATCCCGGGAGAAGTGGATACACCCCTCTCACGTGCTCTTTCGGTCATTTTTCTCAGCAGAAAATCTGTTTTCTCCGGCCCTTCATACGTGATAATTCCATCCAAAGAGTGCAGCCATTCCTCAGTCTCTTCGCTATCTGGATCATGATAATATTTTTGCATTTCAATTCCTTTCTTGACTATGGATATAGTATAATAAATAGAAGACATCAGGGCAATATATATTAGTATTTTTGTAATGTTTATATCTTTACAACAATGGCAATCCGGAGTGAGGGAGGAACGGCAGTATTGGGGTGTGAAAGAAATTATTCGATTTTCATCAATGATATATCTGTTGCCAGAGGAATATAATTATACCTCCCGGCTATTCGATAAAAACGCTCCTGCAGATCCGCCGGAGGTTCTCCCTTCAGCGGAGCGAGATAATCAAGCGCGAATAAAACTACCCCGTTCTTCTCAGCTGTTCGTCTTGTTTTTATGATCAATTCGTGCTGATCCAGGGGATACACTGATTTTGTATTAAAATTATAGCTGCTGGTCATGCTTTCAAATACTATACCGTTAACTATTTTGGCCGTCTTTGAAAAGATAGATAACCCACGGTTCTGGACTAAAACAAGCCCGGGATATGCTTCTCTGATTCCGGAAATCAGGTTAATCATTGCTGATCTGGAATCGGGGTAACGATCTACCATATCGATCGTATCAAGGAAAAGCCCCCTAAATCCCTTTTCGGTTATCGACGGGATAATTACTTCAAGGACCACTTTTTGCCAGCCCGGATTTCCGGGGTCGATATAGTAGGAATCCCACACTTCATTCTTCCCGAGAAGCCAGGAATCCTTTATCCGCTCCGCCCACCAGCGGTTCTTTTCTATTTCCCCGATACTCAAATAGGCTATAGGGATCGATCCCGCCTGCTTAAGCTCCTTTACTTCTGAATCAGTATATAATTCCGGCTGCAGAACCAGCAGATCATAGTGCTTCAATTTAGTGAGGTGATTTTCTCCGTAGTACACCATATAATTTGAAACTGCTGCAAGCGGATTATTGTCCGGTGGTTTGTAGTCGTTGCTCACACACCCGAAAAAGAGAACTATTGGCACTGCCAGTAATACTATTTTCATAGAGTCAGTATAATTAATAACGGCAGAAAAGTCACTTGCCAGAGGATATTCTTAACTTTCGTCTATGCGTGAGTTAACTGCAGAGAGCATAACCAGTCTATAATTTGACAATTTGCACAATATGCGTTATATTTAACGCATGAAGAAAGCAAGTGTTGCAGAGGTACAACACAATCTCAATTCCGTATTAAAATTTGTAGAGCAGGGTGAGAAAGTTCTTATAACAAGAAGAAATAAAGTTATTGCTAAAATTGAGCCTGTATATGATATAACAACCGATGACTGGCCCTCGTTTTATGAAAGAGCTGAGGAGATGTTCGCCGAAAGAAAGGGGAAAACTCCCGAACAGCTTATTCTGGATGACAGGGAAGAACGCCTTTGAAACTGTATATAGACAGCAGTGTACTGGTAAAATTATATTATCCTGAACCGGAAAGTAAACTATTTGCAGAATGGATAATAAAACAGAAACAGCCCATTGTTTTTACACAATTTCATGAACTGGAAATAACAAATGCATTTGCCTTAAAAGTTTTTAGAAATGAGATCTCTGAGGAAAGCTTTAATAACCTTTGGAACGTTCTTGAAAAAGACAAAGCTGCAGGTATTTTGGACGTAATAAATCCTGATTGGTCTGATGTACTACTTGAGTCATTTAAAATATCAAAACGAAGCAGTCCTGTAATTGGTACACGATCCCTGGATATTGTTCATGTAGCTACTGCTGATATACTAAATTGTGATACATTTCTGACAAGTGACAAAAGACAATTGGCTGCTGCCAAAAGAATTGGACTTAAAACAATAAGCCTGCGTGAATTATAATCTGTATTGGGCTGGTTTTTCGCTGTCTGTAACATCCATAATTATATCAGTGATGTATCATGATCCATCTATTAGTCTGCTGTAACCGTTGCTCAGTCTAATGGAATAATACATCAACCGTTAAGAGTGGTAACTCTTCAATATTTGTCTGGGCAATTATCAAATAGGCACAAGGATATTCTTAACTTTCGTCAATGCTTTGAAAAACCTGTTTCAGTATATTCAGAGTATCAATAAGATATAACAGGAGTATTTATTATGAAAGTACAAAAACAGAAGCACACTTTTAGTGTAGAACAGAAAAAAGCGGCTCGCTGGACGGGGATCAGTCTTTTAGTCATGGCCGTAACAGCAGGCATAGCG
>JANTFL010000115.1 GCA_024763455.1 Sediminispirochaeta sp.
TAAAGAACTACCGTAAACTCCTCCCCCCCGTACCGGGCTGCAACATCTTTCAGACGGATCGTGCTGCGGATTGTCCCGGTTACTTCCTTTATTACTTTATCTCCGAAAGCATGGCCATAGGTATCATTGATACGTTTGAATTTATCTATATCAATCATGAGCAGTGTAATGGGA
This sequence comes from Sediminispirochaeta sp., assembly GCA_024763455.1. Lineage (GTDB taxonomy): Bacteria > Spirochaetota > Spirochaetia > B11-G9 > B11-G9 > B11-G9. The sequence continues at coordinate 175 of JANTFL010000115.1, forward strand.
AGATTATCTTTAGAGAGAAAATTCTGCCTGAGGGATTGAAACATCACATGCCGCAGTTTCAGTTTTGTCATTAAATCTGTCGTAGATACTTCATATAAAAACGCATTGTAGATCGCTATTGCAGCAAGACTAGCAATATTCAAAAGGAATTCCTTCTCTTCTTCAGGGAAGGAAAGATTTTCAATCTTTTCTCCGAGAACAATCATCCCCTGCATATTCCCCTTGTTCACTATGGGGATTATGAGGGTAGGTTCGAGAATGGTAAAAGGTTTTATGGCGGCAATATCGGTACTATCATGAAGCAGTTCCGGCATGGTGTAACAGCGGGTATTCTTCTTGAAGAGCTCTACAACTTCTGAGTCTTCCGGTATCTCGTACCGGATACTTTTAGTGGTATTAAACCCTTCGTAGTTTCTATAGAGAGTGAAGATTTTGCTCTCCAGATTGCTTTTTATAAATAACCCTGCTTTTGTAACCCGTGCATGCCCCATACAGGCAAATATCAGGGAATCGAGCAGAGAGTGATACTCCAGATTGGAACTCAAACTTTTACTGATCTCTAAAAGCTCTTTTAAGTCCCTGATTTTCGCTTCATACTGTTCTATAGTTTTTCCCATTGCCATCCCGTTTTATCTAAAGAAATGTATCAATATCTTTCTCGATAGCTTCTAGTTTTCCGGAAGCTTCCCTTTTCGATTCCTCCAAAGACACCCCGGGTTGAACCCTGCAGGATGCATAAAACTTGATCTTCGGCTCAGTTCCCGAAGGTCTTACTGTTACCTTACTACCATCAATCAGAAAGAACTGAAGAACGTTTGAGGATGGAAGGTCAATATCCTTAACCCGTTCTCCGCCCGCTTTTACTGTTTCTCCTGACTTGAAATCGATCATCTTTTCAACCGGTATCCCGCCGAAACGTTCAGGAGGATTATTCCGTAGTGAATCCATCAGGGAATCCATAATCTCTTTCCCTTTCTGCCCTTCAAAATACCTTGAAATTAAAAGTTCTTCGAAATATCCGTACTCCTTCCAGATCTCTTTCAACCGGTCAAGAACACTCTTTCCGTTCGTTCTGTGATAGAGGGCCATTTCCACAGCCAAAAAGGCAGCTGATACAGCATCTTTGTCCCGCACCTTGTCTGTTACAAGGAATCCATAACTCTCTTCACCACCAAATATATATTTTTCACCTGTTTTTTCAAACTCTTTTATTTTTTCAGCGATATATTTAAACCCTGTCAGAACGTCGTATACTTTAACCCCAAAACTTTCAGCAACAAGCTTTTGAAGGTCTGTTGTTACAATGGTTTTTACAAAAGCTCCTTTCTCCGGCATTTTCCCAAGCATGCTGAGGGAAGAGAATATATAGTCAGCAAGAAGCACTCCAAGCTGATTCCCGGTTACCAGCACCATCCTGCCCTCTTCCGGAACAGCTATCCCCAGGCGGTCTGAATCGGGGTCTGTCCCCATTAACATATCCGCGGATTCCTTTAAGGAAAGCTCAATCCCCAGTTTCATGGCCGAAGCTATCTCGGGGTTAGGGAACTCCACTGTGGGGAAATTACCGTCCGGTTCCCGCTGTTGCGGAACGGTGATAACCTCTATACCCATCTCCGACAGTGTTCTTTCCACGAGCACTCTGCCCGCTCCATGAAGGGGTGTATAGACTATCTTTAAATCCTTCCCCTTTTCCTTCATAAGTTCAGGCCGGATACTGCACTCTTTTACCATCTTTACAAAAGGTTCATCCACAACAGCGTCTATATACTCCAACAGACCCTTTTTCTCAGCTTCCTCTAGTGTTATTGGATTCAGCTTTCCTGAAACGGCATTCACTTCATTTATAATTGCTTTGTCGTGGGGAGGGACAATCTGCCCTCCATCCTCCCAGAACACCTTATAGCCGTTGTATATTGCAGGATTGTGGGAGGCGGTAATAACAATACCGGTTGTAGTACCAAGCTCCCGTACTGCGAATGAGAGGACAGGAGTTGGGCGCAAAGAGGTAAAAAGATAGGTTTTTATTCCGTTGGAGCAGAAAATCCTGGCTGCTTCTTCTGCAAACACCCTTGAGAAGTTGCGTGAATCGTATGCAATAACTGCGGATCCGTTTGATGTGTACCGTTTGACATAGTTGCTTAGTCCCTGAGTTGCCTTCCGCACGATGTACGGATTCATTCTGTTGTACCCACCTCCTATCTTTCCTCTTAATCCTCCGGTACCAAAGACCAGTGAGGTATAGAATCTATCGTTAAGTTCTTCTTCATCGCCTGATGCAACAACCTTTTTAAGATCGTTAATAAAATACTCATTTTCCTCATATTCAAGATATTCTTCTACAAGATTCATGGTTCCTCCTATAAAAATAGTTCAATTAAATCTTCGGGTACTTTCGCTATACTATCTGCCCCTTCAGATAACAGCAGAGCCGCATCCCGATACCCCCATGCTGCACCAACGCCTGTTATCCCTGCGTTTTTAGCAGTTTTTATATCAACTTCGCTGTCTCCAACATACAGTACCTTCTCTTTTTTAACCTTCATTGCATTTACAATATTAATCAGGGACGCAGGATCCGGCTTCGGGGGAAAATCTACTCTTCTCCCCAGTACCACAGTAAATTCCCAATCTTTCAGCAGCGTATCAGTTATTGCCTGCAACAGAACATCCTCCTTGTTTGAAAGGATGCTCATAGATACTCCCCGCTCAGAGAGATAATCAAGTACTTTTGAGATACCGGGATACAACGATGTATGCTCACAGGGAGCATTCCGGTATTCCTCCATAGCCCGTGTGTACAATCCGGGATCTTCAACAAGATCAGGATGCGTTCCCTCCACCGCAGTCGTAACAAGATACTTCAAACCGTGTCCGATCATCATTTTGTATTCTTCATCCGTGTACCCCTCTATGCCCCGGGAGGAAAGCGCCCTGTTTACCGCCCCTGCTATATCCCCCAGGGTATCTAGAAGTGTTCCGTCAAGATCGAAAACAACAGCTGCATACTTCATTGCTATAGACTACGGAACACAGAGGCAAAAGTCAATAAAAGCCTTTACATTTACTTTCTTTTTCAAGTAAAGTAACCGCAGAGTTTTTCATGGGCAAAAAAAAAGAGCGGATAGATTTCGATTCATTTTACAGTTTCTATTTTCCCGGGAGGTGGGAATCCTTAAAAGAGGCTCTGCATAAAGAGCCGGTAAAAACAGCTTATACGAAAGGGCTTTTGAAGCCCTACTACCTCGACGAGGCATCCGTTGCAACAGCCATGGCCCTTGATATAAAAAAGGGGGACAGGGTACTGGATTTGTGCGCCGCTCCCGGGGGGAAGACGCTGATTCTTGCAGGACAGCTCGGGGAGTCAGGGGAACTGACATCCAATGACCGTTCATCAGCCCGCAGGGCCAGATTGAAAAAGGTGATAGCCGAGCACCTTCCCGATTATGCGGCTTCACAGATAACCGTAACAGGTCATGATGCATCAAAATGGTGTCTTTACGAAACTGATGTTTATGACAAAATCCTTCTGGATGCACCCTGTTCTTCGGAGCGGCATGTGCTTACTTCTCCCAGTCACTTGAAAAAGTGGGGAACAGCACGCACAAAGCATCTTGCTGTTCAAGCTTATTCCATGCTGGTTTCAGCATTGGATGTAGTCAAGAATGGAGGAACTATTGTTTACAGCACTTGTGCGCTTTCACCTGTGGAAAACGATGGTGTTATCGAAAAACTTAGAAAGAAAAGACCAGACAGGTTCAAACTGGTTAAACCGGATATTCCATTCGGAGAGATGACAACGTACGGTTGGCAAATTCTACCGGACACTGCCGGGGGGAAAGGACCGATGTATATAGCAAAAATTATAAGGATTCAATAAAAATGAAGAAAGATACAGCAGTTGCAATGGTAAAGTGTGATACCTACAGAGAGGAAGAGGTAAAAAATAGCATAGTAAAAGTTTTTGAACTCGCCCCCCTTCCCGGAGTTGAGGGGAAAACCATTCTTCTTAAACCCAATATACTCTCTGACCAGCCTCCAGAAAAGGCTGTTACAACCCATCCTGAAATTGTTAAACAGGTAATTCGTTATCTTAAACATAAAGGAGCCGGAACAATTTATGTAGGAGATTCTCCCGGGGTACCAAAACCCGGGTTTTCGGGGAAAAAATGCGGAATAGCCGATGTAGTATCTCAAGAAGGAGCCGTATGGGCAAAATTCGCAGAAGACAAAGTACTCATCAAAAACCCTTCAGGGAAAAAACATAAGGAATTCACCGTTACATCTTTCGTAAAAAAAGTTGATATGATTATTTCCCTTCCAAAACTCAAAACTCACCAGCTTATGTATTTTACCGGAGCGGTAAAAAATCTTTTCGGTCTTGTTCCAGGAATCCCTAAGTCAACGTATCACGTAAAATATCCGGACAGAGATGATTTTGGGGAAATGCTTCTCGACCTTTTGGACACTGTCAAACCCTCATACGCCCTGATGGACGGTATTATTGGGATGGAAGGCCCCGGGCCGGGAAATGGAACACCTCATCCTGTCAAAGTTATCCTCGGCAGTACACATCTTCCCGCCCTGGACATAGCTGCATCGGCTATAATAGGGTATGATCCGATGGATATTCCAACAAACAGACTTGCTTTTAAACGGGACTACGGGCTCAGAAGCATTGAGGATGTTGAGATTAGAGGGAATTCCATTGAAGAATGCAGCATCAGTGATTTCACCCTTATCCCCCATAAAAAACATAAACACCTGATTTTTGACCTCTTTCACTCATCGAAACTGATCCAGCAGTATCGGTTAAAACGTAAACCGAAACCCTACTTTATAGAAGAAAAGTGCATTAAGTGCGGAGAATGTATAAAGATCTGTGCATCGAATGCCAACTGGTTTGAAGAAGGGCCGAACGGCAAGTTCGTGGCTGTTGACTATAATAAATGCATTCGGTGCTACTGCTGCCATGAAGTCTGCCCGGCTGATGCAATTGAGATCAGAAAATAGAGGAACCCAATGAAAATAATTCTTTTAACAGCATTTCTCTCTCTGCTTCCTATTTCAGAACTCAGAGGAGCTATCCCCTTTGCACTTGGTAACGGGCTGCCCCTGGTATTTACCTATATATTTGCTGTGATCCTCAATGCCATGGTTGGCCCTCTTGTTTTTATATTTCTTTCTACTCTTCATAAATGGCTTGTGCGGTTCCAATGGTACAAATCATTCTTTGACTCCTTTGTTGATAAAAACAGGCATAAGGTTGAAAACAAAATCATGAAGTACGGATACGCGGGAATAACTCTCTTTGTAGCCATCCCCCTGCCGATAACAGGGGCGTACACAGGTACCCTCGTTGCCTGGCTCATGGGACTGGATGCAAAAAAAACATTTTTCAGTGTCCTCATCGGTGTTGTCATTTCCGGTATTATCGTTACAATCATCTCTTATTACGGGATAGCAGCATTTTCTATTTTTATAAAGCAGATAAACGTTTAAGAGGTTGCAACTTTGCCGCTACAGCTAAAAAAAGAACTCAATGAAAAACAGTACCAGGCTGCGGTGCAGCTTGACGGTCCTTTGCTGGTAATTGCAGGTGCCGGGTCGGGGAAAACAAGAATGATCACCTACCGGATGGCTTACATGCTGGAGATGGGGATTCATCAGTCCAACATTCTTGCCCTAACCTTTACCAATAAAGCAGCCATGGAGATGGCAGAGAGGGTGAAAGAAATTACCGGACAAAAACTCTCCAACCTTACTGTATCCACCTTCCATGCATTCGGGGTAAAGGTACTCAGGAAAACCATTAACAAATTGGGGTACAAAGATAATTTCAGTATCTATGATCAAACTGATAAAATCTCTGCCATCAAGAATGCCGCCCGGGAAATGGGGATACATCCTGAATCCCTCGATACCTTTGAACTGGCAAACCTGTTTTCCGGAATAAAGATGGGCAGACTCAAATGGAATGACGGAATCAGGCAGTTCAAAGAACTTTATGAGAGCTACGAAGAGCACCTGTTTCTGTACAATGCTGTAGATTTTGATGATCTTATCAACCTCCCGATAAAAATTTTTAAAGAGTTCCCCGATATTCTTAAAGCGTATCAGCAGCAGTTTAAATACATAATGGTCGATGAGTTTCAGGATACTTCCTTACGGCAATATGAGTTCATAAAAATGCTGGGTATGAGATACCGGAATCTCTGTGTTGTCGGGGACGATGACCAGTCAATCTATTCCTGGCGGGGGGCAAACTATCAAAATATAGTAAACTTTGAAAAAGACTTTCCTGAACTTGTGGAGATTAAACTCGAGCAAAATTACCGGTCAACAAAAAACATTCTCGCTGCAGCAAACAAACTTATTTCCCATAATAAAAACAGAAAGGAAAAAGAACTCTGGACTGG
>JANTFL010000116.1 GCA_024763455.1 Sediminispirochaeta sp.
GCGTCAAAAAGAATTTCATCTTTGTTGGAGAACCACCCCTCATTGACGAGCATTTGCATTTGTTTGTTTAACTGTTCTGGAATATTAGTTGTTAATAGAGACATCTATAAACTCCTGCATACTCAATAATATATGGAAAATTGGGAAAATACAATTGTATTATGATATTTTCCGCCACAGGAGTCTGCTGTCTGGAACCAGTAAGGACTATCAGAGGCATTATTGTCATGAATCTCTATAAGCCATTTCTTTGACTCATCCGACCAGAGAACTTTTGCCACTTTTCAATAACTTCTTATAATGCTGGTTTGAGAAAGAAGCCAGCTGTCAACTAAGTTACCAGTTTCTTTATTCCCCTGAGAGTACCCATAAATTTATCGGTTCTAGAATAATACGGCTTGTTTTCGAATTTACAAACCTGTTCTCTCGTAGAGGTGTCAAGACTTGCGGAGCAACTAGCCTTGGGTCTTTACACTGAGGAGACGAACAGTACAATTAAAAAACCAAGGAACAATAAACAAGCCTGATCAAAGAACCATTTTGTTAAAGCTCCCAAGTTCATCCCAATATAATCCGTGCACACCCCGGATTTTTACCCCATACTACCGTAGTTAAAAAAAGAGTTTAGAGAAAAGCTTAAACAGTTTAAATAAAAACACATTTGAATTTCGAACGTAAAGGATTGTAGTGGAAATCCCGCACCGTGAAAGGCCATTACCTATGATGAGATTATAATTCCATTTACAAATAATACAGAACTGAAAACTTCCAAGGTAAAATCGGGAGGAATTGGAACGGAAAGCCTGGCCCTGCGAAGCAGGGATACGCCCAGAAATAAAAACAACGCAGTAACGGCAAACCTACTGCGATTCGACCCTTCAGATACGGAAAGTATGGATACAGTAGAAACAATTGAGGGACTAGGTAGAATAATTCAAACAGCCCAGGAGAGAGAATTCTACACCGAAGCAGGCCACGAATACGGATGGAACCGCTCTGGAAGAGTACTATACGAAGCAAAGGCAAGACCAATAGAAGGAGGAGTCTCTACGCTCAAATCGTGATATTCACACCTGCTTTGATAACTGCAGCGGGAGCTTCATGATTCCATAGGGCTTCTACTTCATTATTTGCGTCAAGTATAACGAGATTTGCAGGATTTCCTACAGACAGTTCAAAGTTTTCAATTCCCAATGCCTTTGCAGCATTAGTTGTAATCAGGTCGTACAGGATATCTATATCATCATAGGTGGTCATCTGCATTATGTGAGCTGCAAGAAAAGCGACTTCCAGCATGTTGTTTCTGCCAAAGGGGTAATAAGCGTCAGCAATGTCATCCTGACCCAATGCCACCGAAACGCCTGCGTTATGAAGATCTTTAACCCGGGCATGGAGGGGTCCTGTCTGCGGGTCACTTACCAAACCAATCCTTGCCGTTTTTAGGAGGTGTTCGATTTTCCGATAGTAAACCTCGTTGTACATGGACATGGCCCGGGCATGTTGTATTGTTACTCTTCCTTCCCAGCCTTCCTTCAGTGTTTTTTTTATCAGCATCTCAGTTGTACGGAGATCAGGGTCGCCTGCATCATCCAGCAGCATCGATACATCCTTGTCATATTCGATGGCAAGAGCAAACATCCTGTCAATATGGTTCTGCATGTCCTCTTCTGTATACTCAATCCAGGGTATCCCTCCTACAACATCAGCACCGAGCTCCAGAGCCTGGCGAATATAATCTTCAGCTCCGGGGTCCCGGGCGATTCCATCCTGGGGAAAGGCAACCACCTGCACATCGACCTTGTCCTTATACTCATCTCTGGCTTTCAGTACCGCCTTTACCCCTTCAAGTCTGGCTTTTGTGTCTGTATCTGCAAATGCCCTGATATGAGTATTCCCATACATAACAGCAAGGTCGAGAGCTTTCCGGACGTTCTTAATAATCCATTTTTCATCATAGCTTTCTTTTACCCGTGATGCCTGCTCAATGGATGTCATGGCTCCGCCCATGGTTCCGCTTTTATAAGAATTGAGTGCATCCATTCCGGCTTTCTCAAGGGTGTAAACTTTATCAAGATGGAGATGGCCGTTTACAAAAGATTCAGTAACGAGCTTCCCTTTTGCATCAATAGTCTCAGCTGCTTGTTCTGTAATAGTGCTGCTGATCTCCGAGATAATTCCGCCTTTTATAGCAATATCTGTTGTATGCCCCTTGGATTTCCGTAAAACAGCATTTTTTATTAGTATATCCATATTAGCCTGGCCTCCTGGAAAGTTATCTGATAGAGAATGGTGAATAGTAGTGTATCATGGATTACGGTATTACATAAGTAAAATAGTTGGATATCTATTAACGTAGAATACAATTACTCCGGCAGCGGCTTTCCCGCTGTCAGGAGTCTTTCAAATTCTTCGGCAGGCAGGGGCTTTGAAAAGTAAAAACCCTGAAACCGTTCACATTCAAGGGATTTTAAAATCTCCGCCTGTTTTTTTGTATCGATCCCCTCTGCAATTATTTTTTTCTTTCTGGACTTTACAATACTTACAATTGATTTCAGAAAGGCTAGATCTTCCTCATCTTTGTCAATGGTTTTGATAAAGGAGCGGTCTATCTTTAAAACATCCGCCGGAATTGCTTTGAGGTATTCCAGAGAGGACTGCCCGGTTCCGAAGTCATCAATAAAAATTTCAATTCCCATGTTCTGCAGGTTTGTTATCTGGGATATAAATACTTCGGGGTCTTTTATCCCTTCGGACTCGGTTATTTCAAGTTTGAGGTATTTAGGGTTCAGATTATCTGCCCGTTCCAGTGCGTTTGATATTACGGAAAGAAGGTGCGGATCTGCAAATTCACGGGCACAGAGGTTTAAAGAAACATAGACATCCTTTTTTTGGGTCCATCTGCTGAGCTGATCAGCTGCAGTGAATAGTACCCATTTACCTATTTCCTCGATTAGTCCGGTATCCTCAGCCAAAGGAATAAAGTCAACCGGAGATACAAGACCTGTTTTGGGATGGTTCCAACGTATCAATCCTTCAGCTCCCACGATAAACCCAGCTGTGTTCACTATGGGCTGGTAATAGAGCTTGAATTCGTTGTTTTGGAAAGCCCTTGCCATTTGGGCTTCCATCTCCAGTTTTCGTTTTGATTCATGGTAGAGCTCCTCGTCGAAAAGCAGGTAAGGGAGGTTATTTATGATAGCCTCCTTTGCTGCAGAGGTTGCTTTCTTAATTAATTCGTTTCTATCCTCTCCGTCAAGGGGGAAAACCGATATCCCTATCCCGGGTCGAAGCTTAATACTGTGATTCTTGTACTGGTATGGTTCTTCAATATGCGATGCAATCTTTTCAGCTACTCTGGCGGCATCAGTTTTTTTCGCAAGACTTGTAAGAATAATAGCAAGTTCATTTCCCATAAAACTGAAGATAAAATCACTTTCCCTCAGAGTTTCCCGTATTCTGATACCGGTGTTTTCCAGAAGCATTCTGGCAATTTCAAAACCGTAGGTCTGTCCAATACTGTTGAGGTTGTGAATATCAATAAACAGGAGAGCCCTCAAGTTTTCTCCTCTTGACCGTTTTGCTTTTTCGAGTTCCATCTCCAGAATAATATCCATTGATTTTATATTGAACAGTCCTGTTACCGGATCCCGGTATTCATAGTTTATAAGTTTGGATTCTATCTTTCCGAGTCTGGTAATATCATGGGTAAAAACCAGTACATGGCTTACTGTACTATCATCGTCCTTGTAAGGGTAATATGATACATGAACATATCTGATTTCCAGCCCAAACTTGAACTTATCGATATAGTGAACCTCTTCTCCACCGAAACAGCGGTCAATGTAGGTTTTTAATTTTGTGTTGAAAATTTCATCTCCCCAAACATCTGCCACTGTGTGGTTCAGTATTTTGTCATGGGGTAACCCCATCATCTGTTGGTACGATTTATTCACAAGTTCATAGATATAATCTCTGTTGATAAGGGTAATAAAATCTCTTGACGTATTAACTATATACTTATACTTATCCGCCATACTAAACAGTATCAGTCCGTTTTAATTAATTTACAAGGTTTTTAATTAATTACTGAATATTTGAAGCATTATCAGAAAAATCTCTGTTACTGTTAGTATGAAAGTCGAAAAATGGATTTCCACACTGCTTGCTGCAGCTTTGTCAGTAAATGTTCTTATTTCTCTGTTCTCGATCCGCTCCGGGTTGCAGGAGCTAAAGACTATTGCACAGGACAACTGCATAAAAAACACTGATTCAGCAAAAAGGCTGATTAAGCTTTTGGCAGGGCAGGCAATGCTTCAAAATAAATACCTCGAAGTTAAATCGGAACTGACAAGCAGGGCTGGTTTACTTCAAAAACAGATTACAGGTATCGAAGATTTCCTTAAAAGTTACAGAAAAGAGGGTCTCCTATCTAACAATCCAACAGAAGGACCGGCACCCTCTGCCGATAATCCTGTACTTTCAGAACTTTATGCAGAAGGGAAGGCGGTGTTTAAAGAAGGCAGATATTCAGATTCATTGGAGATTTATAAAAAACTGTTAGTCCTCGATGGTTCGAGCGCGGAAGCGGTGGTCTTTTACAATGCATCCCTTTTCTACTTGAATCCCGGAGATGAAAGCAACTATTTCGTAATAAAAAAATCTCTTGAGGCGGTAGCAGCAGATAAAAAATGCGGACAGGATTTGCAGCAGATTATCAGGGATATCTTTGCAGCAATCAGCAGAGAGGAGGGGGGATATTGAAGTTGAAAACGTATGTACCGCTTATCCTTACAGGATTATTAATACCCGCTATTCTATCGGGTCTGGATGTTACCATTGCCGAAATCTATCAGTACAATCCTGAAGGAACGGGGAATTCTGATAAAACGATAACCGGAGATTTGATCGAAAGTCTTTTATCAAAAAAAATAGGGTGCCCTGTTACCTTTGCATTGGCAGATTCTCATGATCCTCCAAAATCCATTCTTGAGGCAGCTGCTCTTGGAGCAGAAGAAAGCCGTGATCTTATACTTTACGGATTTGTTAAAATAACTGACCGCTACTATGATCTCGAGATTAAACTCTACGACCGGAAGGCAGGAAAGATACAGAAGATTTTTTATGCCAAGGAAAGCTTTGATGGATATAAAAATTTAATAGGCAGCATATCAAATCGGATTTTGGACTATTTCTGTAACATCGGTGGCGTCTCTCAAAGGAAGAAAGAAGCTCAAAAAGAGTATGGAATAACCGCTGCGGAAACAAGACTTGGCTACTGGTTCCCCTTTGATCCCTGGGCATATTCTCTTATGGGGATTGGATCATTCAACGTGAGTGTTTCCTTAACTCCTGTATCCCCATTATTTTCCATAGGTTTTTTAAGGTTCTCATTGAGCTATGGGATTTCCCTGGGATTTGCTCCCGGACTAAACCGGGAAGGGTTTGAGAGTTTTTTTCTCCATAGTGTAAATACCGGAATCCCTGTAACCCTTTCGGTTCTCTGGTCCAACCGTAACAGAGTTTACTTAAGGATTACACCGGAAGCACAGTTTGACATCCTTGTACAGGACCGGCTGTATGGCAGTACGGTAACAGAAAAAAGCGGAGCTTTCTCTCTTGCAACCGCCATGGGTTATGAGTATATCCCTCCTGGCAAGCACTTTTCCTATGGATGTTCAGTGGAGTTTCAAACAGCATTTTACAAGCCAGTGGTTTTTACGATGACCCCGGGTCTCTCTGTACGGTACCGGTTCATAGAAAGGAGGAAAGGAGAAGAGTGAAACAGATTGTATATGCGTTAGAAGCAGCCTTGATTGTATTGACCGTGACTGCCTGTTCTGAAGGGTTATTGTCCGATTTGCAGCGGGAATTGAAAGACCCTGTTGTAGACAGCCCGGTCGTGGTTCCATTTGAATCGGAGAGCACCATCAGGCTTATCTGGGAGACTGATCCGGGAGCTGATGAATACATCCTTTCCCGTTCAGCTGATGTTCCGATACCGGTCTACACGGTTATCTACCGGGGAAATGCGTTAACCTATACCGACCGTGAAACTGCAGATCAGGGCAGATACCTCTACACCCTGACTAAGGTGCGGGGCGGTAAACTGTTTGGACCTTCTGATGCAGTTCTCGGTGTCGTTAGCGGCACTATTCTTGACAGCCTTGAAAATAACAATACAAAAGAAACCGCTGTCCATCTTGAATGGGATTTACAGGCAAACATCTATTACTACCGGTCTTACAAGGGAGAAGAACTTGTCGACGATGACTGGTATAGCGTAGCGGTTCCGCCGAGAAGAAAGGCGTTTGTTATTGTTACCCAGGAAAACCTTACCGGTACTGATTCGTGGTTAACCTTTTATCTCGAAGGGCATGTTCCCTTTTCTGTTATCAGTGGAGACGGGATAGTTGTGAACAATACCTCCTATCAAGAACAGACCTTCTTTTTCCGTGTTTCCCCCAGAGCAGAGAAATTCGTGAACGATTTAACCCGGGGGGGAGGTAATTTTATCGATTACACGGTTTCTTTGAGTCAGATTACCGGTTTGTAGGAGG
>JANTFL010000117.1 GCA_024763455.1 Sediminispirochaeta sp.
AGAGGAGATCACCATAAGGTTATCCGCTATACAACCGACAGTCTGAGTCTTTCGTTTCTTTTTATTGTATTTTTTGTCATTATGGGAGAAATTACCATAGAACCGGTATTCCGTACCCTTGGAGCTCAAGGGGAAATACTTGTAATGGTAAAACGCTATATGAGAATATGGTATGGGGGGCTGCTCTTTGTGGTGTTCCCCATGGTGGGGAATAATGCCATACGGGCACTGGGGGACACAAAAACTCCCGGAACCATTATGATGGTTGCAGCCGTGGTCAACATGATCCTTGATCCCCTTCTTATATTCGGAATTGGCCCCTTCCCCCGTCTTGAAATTGAAGGAGCCGCAATTGCAACGGTATTCTCCCGGAGTATTACTTTCAGTGTGGCTCTGTACGTTCTCGGCAAACGGGAGAAAATTCTATCTCTCAAAGCAGCCCCTTTTAGAGAGATTCTTGATTCGTGGAAAAGGATCCTTTTTGTCGGAGGTCCGGCAGCAGTTACCAGAATTATTATTCCCGTTGCGGCAGGTATTATTACCGCACTCCTTGCGTCGATAGGGACCGAGGCTGTTGCAGGTTTCGGCGCAGCGGTAAAATTCGAACGGTTTGCCCTGCTCTTTACCATGGCAACAGCAACAGTAATGGCTCCCTTTGCAGGACAGAACTTCGGTGCTAAAAAGTATACAAGGATTTTAGAGGGGATCCGGTTCTCCTCGCTTTTATCAGTGGGTACAGGCATTATACTCCTTGCTTTTATGTTCATTTTCGCATATCCGCTGGCCTCACTCTTTTCTACAGATCCATCTGTTATCGCTGTAGCAGCACTCTATTTCAGGATTGTTCCTTTCGTTTACGGCATGCAGGGTATTTTTAATATTAACTCCATGGTGTTAAATGCTCTCAACAAACCGCTTCATGCGTCTGCTCTTACCCTTTTTCAAATGTTTATCCTTTATATACCCCTTGCGTTTCTGGGTAAATACCTCATGGGAACAACCGGGATTTTCCTGTCTCTTGTTGTTTCATACTCACTGTCAGGAACAGTATCCTGGTTTCTGGTGCATAGGATACTCGGGAAAGTAACACAATAATTCCTAAGCAAAATGGTTATGGATTAAGAAACTATCACCCACTCTTGACAACAGGATCATTTACCCCTATTACTTATAAAATGACACATGTTGTTATTACAGGCAGTTCTTCCGGTATCGGGCTGGGAATGGCAAGAGAATTCCTCAAGCACGGGAACACAGTGACGCTTAACGGCAGAAATAAAGAAAAACTGGAAGAATCTCTTAACATGCTGCAGAAAGAATTCCCATCCGATATGGTGCATGCGGTGCCGGCTGATATCACACAGGAAAATGAATTGCAATCGTTGTTTAGAACAGCACAGGAATTTTTACCGATAGATATCTGGATAAACAATGCCGGAGCAGATCAAAAGCGCCAACCACTCTATGAGCTGGAACTATCGGAGTTTGACCGGATAATCGATCTGAATCTGAAAGCCATGATGAAAGCGTCACGTCTTGCTATCCGCTATTTTATTGACCGGGGACACGGGTCACTCTTCAATATGGAAGGATTCGGTGCTAACGGTTCTATGAGGGAACAATTGGGTCTTTATGGTACTACAAAATATGCACTGCGGTATTTTACAAAAAGCCTTGCAAAGGAATGTAAGCAATATCCAAACATTACTGTAGGACGTTTAAGCCCGGGAATGGTTACAACATCTCTTTTGCTTCATGATCTGCCGGCAGATCCAAAAGAAAAAAAACAGGCATTAAAGATTTTTGCAATTCTTGCTGATACAGTCGAAACAGTTACCCCTTTTCTTGTTAAAAAAATGTTGAGAAATACTAAACAAGCTCCTTTAATAGCATGGCTGACGGGAAGAAAAATATTTTTACGCTTTTTTATAGCACCCTTCCACAAACGGGACATTATCAAAGTGCTGGAGGCAGAAACGGTAAATGAGCAATAATCAGTTTCCTCGGGTAAGAATATTCATTATGCTTATAGGTTTCTTTATTTTTGCGATGCCCCAGCTGTTGTCTGCCAAAGATTTTTTTTTGTGATTAAGTACCGAGGCTGATTTCTCCATTAATACAACGTCTTCAAAGGACACTTCGCTCTTCAGTGCTCTGGATATTCGCCAGATAGAAGAAATAGTTACTCTGGAGCTACTGCCCCAAACCTTTTTCAGAGAGCGGTTGGGATTCGGATATTATCCGGAGAGATCACCCGTATTTTTTCTGGGAGTTGAAATACCGATATTTGAAAAGCTCAGCATATATAAAACAAGGGGATTTGGAGTCTATTCCCTCAATGACTTCCGGTTTGATCTAAGCACCATAAAGCAATCAACTTTTGAAACAAGTATAAATATACTCATACCGGTTACCGCTATTGGAGGACTCCTTACCGGGATAGGTATCGATACACAGAAAACTTTTTTTATTAAATTTGCATATTATACGGGGGGGTATTTAACCCGTCCATAATATAAAAAACACAAAACGAGGAGATTTACGATGAAGAAAACAGTAGTACTCATTCTTATGGCAACTGCTCTGATCATGGTTCTTGCAGGGTGTACAACCATGTATGCAACGACTAATGGAAAACTTTCATACGCAGAAGTAAAAGGTACGGAAAAAGGCACTATCCGTACGTCTAAAAAGGTACTTTCCATTATACACCCGAGTGTTGCGGTTCTGGGGAAGAATTATTATGAAAACCTGGATGATATGATTGATCCAGCTTTAAAAAAGAAGGATGCCAATGCAGTTAAAGGATGACTATCTCTCAGCGCTTTGGTCTGCTTGATTATGCTATAACGTACTTTACTGCCGGCATTCTTAATTCCCAGAGCATTATCGTGGAAGGAACAGCAGTTAAACAATAACTGAACAGCGGTCTTTCCATCCATTGCCGGTACAATGATGTGCCGGTTTTTTTCTCTGATTTCTTGGTTTTCAGGTGTGTTGCGAAATGAAGTTTTCGATGAGCTTTCGTGCAATACTGTAGGGGGAAGGAAGCATGGGGAGAGCATCTTCGGTATACCAGCCGGCATCAATAATCTCATCATTATCAATAGTCAGGTCACCACTGCTGTATGCTGCAGTAAAGGCTATCATCATTGAACTTGAGAACGGCCAGGGCTGATTCCCAAAATAACGTATATTCTTAACTGAAATACCTGTCTCCTCCATAATCTCCCGTCGGACTGTTTCTTCCAGGGTTTCTCCAGGTTCAACAAATCCTGCCAGAACTGAATATACAGGGAGGGTGAACTTACTTCCCCTTGCCAGCAGTATTTCATTCCCTCTGGTTACCGAACAGATGACAGCAGGTGATACTTTAGGATAGGAAACATACCCGCATGATGGACAAATTTTAGACCTCTCCTTTGTGCCTGATAGTGTTTTAGACCCGCATTTACCGCAAAATCTCGTAGCCCTGTCCCACTCTGCAATCTGCCTCCCGTACCCGGCCCTATAAAAGAATCGATCATCATCTATCCGAAAAAGATTGCGGACATTAATAAATCGGGTACCTTTAGGGATATTTCCCCGGTCATCGACAAAGAGTGCTTCATAGTAATAGCCCTCTGCAACACCAAGAGAAATAAAATCTTTTTCCTTTGTATAGTAAGAAAGTACTTTACTCGTTTCCACCGGTGTCAATTCGTCTTTTTCAACGAGAATATCCAAATCGTGGTAAACATAGATAACTGTTTCTCCGGTAAAATCTTCAGGTTTTGTAACCAGAGGCTGAAGGTATATCATGGAGGTAAGCATATACTCAATAAAAAGAAAATAAAAGGGATGAAATCGGAGCGTGCATGGTGCACATTAACCATTTTACTTGACAGAATCACTACATTTGTTTATATTAGTAATTGTTCCGAATATTGTTTTAAGCGAGGGATGATGCTTTACAAAAAGAGCAAACAACGTGACAGAATACTTGAACTTCTCAAAACAACAGGCTCCCACCCTTCTGCAGATTGGCTGTACGAGAAGCTAAAAGCAGAATTCCCCCGTCTCAGTATGGGGACGATTTACAGGAATCTTTCCATTCTGGAAAAACAGGGGCTTGTAAAGAAAATAGATTTTGGAAGCACCTATGACAGGTTTGAAGCAAATATTACTCCACATTATCACTTTATTTGTGAAGTTTGCGGAGCGATTAAGGATCTTGAACTTCCCGTGGAATACCAGCTGGAAAAGAAAGTTGAGGAAGAAACACATATGACCGTACATAAACACCGGATTGAATTTTTTGGTATTTGTAATGCCTGTATGGCTAAAAAGGGTTCATAACGAAAGGAGGAGTCTGGGTATATTTTTTTCGTTTAAAATAATAATTGTTCCGATTATTATTTTATAGACGATGTTATCGTCTCATATATTTTTTTTTAGGAGAAACAAAATGGCAAGAGTTGCAAGAGAAATGGTAGAAAGATCAGGGATTAATGTGGATGAGCTCGTTGAGCTTCTGGTAAAAAACGCTTCTGCAGAGTTAACAACATACTACTACTACACAATTCTACGGGTAAATTTGATCGGGCTTAAGGGTGAAGGGCTTAAGGAAATTGCGGAAGCAGCACGGATAGAAGACAGAAATCACTTTGAGGCCCTGGTTCCGCGTATTTATGAGCTAGGAGGGGCACTTCCGGCAAGCATGAACGATTTTCATGATATCTCCGCCTGTCCACCTGCACCTTTACCGGAGGATCCAACAAATATCGAAGCAATGTTAAAAGTTTTTGTAAATGCTGAGAGGTGTGCAGTAAGAGGGTATACCCAAATCTGTAATATGACAGCCGGCAAGGATCACCGAACATACGACCTGGCATTGGCAATTTTAAATGAAGAGATCGAACATGAATCATGGTTTTCCGAATTTTTGGGAGAAGGTCCTTCCGGGCACTTCTTAAGACGGGGGGAGAATTCCCCTTTTGTGAGCAAATTCCTTAAATAGAATAAGTGATAGAATGTACATAACCACAGTTCTCCAGGGAGGACTGTGGTTACTTAAGATCCAAATGGTTAGGGGTAAAGGAACAATAGAATGATAAAACTGACTATCGAAGCACTGTCGCAATATAATGGAGATCACAATACTCCTCTTTACATCGCATACAAGGGTAAAATTTATGATGTAAGTTCAAGCTTTTTGTGGAAAGGGGGAAAGCATCAGGTACTGCATAAAGCAGGCCAGGATTTAACAGAAGAACTTGAGCATGCACCCCATGGAGCGGACTTGCTAAAAAGAGTACCTTGTATTGGACAATTGGTGGAATAATACTTTTAATAAATACAATCGGGCGCACAGGACATGGCAATTTTGTTTTTCTCAATTTGACATTGCCCGACATCATGCATAAGATTAAGGGAACAGTCACACAGATGGAGGTTACCATGCCCTATATAAAAATTCAGACAAATGTAAAAAGTTCAAACGGGACAGAAGTATTGCATAAACTTTCTGCCCTCATGGCAGCGGAGCTTGGAAAGCCGGAAGCTTATGTAATGACAGCTTTTGACCCCGTTGATACCATGACTTTTGGCGGGAGTACAGAACCAGCAGTATTTATAGAGTGTAAGAGTATTGGCCTTAGTAAAAATCAGACTGCCGGATTATCATCGGCTCTCTGTTCTTTCTGCACCGACATTCTGAACGTACCGGCAAACAGGATATACATTGAATTTACCGGTGCTGAAGGCGCTATGTGGGGATGGGACGGTAGAACGTTCTAATATTTTGAACCTATTGACCTGAGTTGATTTGAGCCGTACACTTGTACTATGAAAATGAACAAGTTATCGAAGACAGCTATTTTTATTTTGATATTCCTCCTTGCCATTGGAGTTGAATTTCTGTTCGCCAGGGCCGGAGGCGGGGGGAGCAAAAGCAGCGGCGGTTTCAGCAGCGGCAGCGGAGGGGGCGGCGGACTCGGTGTTATCTATCTCATTTTCTATCTGATCCGTATTCTGCCCTTCCCTTTTAATATTATAGCCATTGGTATAATTTTCTTCGTCCTCTTTAAAGGGAGTAAAAAGGTTAAGAATGATGGGTCTGCTTTCCGCACTTTTCGGGGACAGAAAGACTCTGTAGAGGCTGAAGGCTATACTGATTTTCTTATTCACAATCCTGATTTCGATGAAGCAGGGTTCAAAAAAAAGGTTCAAAAAGCTTTTACCGCTATCCAACAGGCCTGGTCAGAAAAGAAGATTGCCGGCGCCAGACGCTACATTACAGACGGTGTATACCAGCGTTTTCTTACTCAGATTAAGATGATGGACCTCTTGAAGCAAACAGATACCATATCTGACATAAATATAATAAATGTATGGATTGACAGAGTTGAGGAAGATGGTGAATACGATATTATTCATGCAGGAATCCATGCTTCAATGAAAGACATCTTTAAATCAGAGCTTTCGGCAGCCCTCAATACAAGGGTAGATGATGAGTTTATAGAATACTGGTCCTTTATCAGACGTAAAAACCATCAGAA
>JANTFL010000118.1 GCA_024763455.1 Sediminispirochaeta sp.
GCTCCTGCTTCAGAGGGCATTTTTAACGAGGTATTATACGTAACCTTCCCTTCGTCATCCTTCATATCAACTACCATGGAGTTGTATCCATTTGCTTTTATGACTCCAATCAGCTTCTGTAAAGCATCACCGGATGCATGAAACGAGTTTATGTATATCCCTTTTTTATCCGAGGCCCTTTTCAATCGTAGCAGGGTGTCCGCATCCGGAAGCGGAGTCGTTAAAGCTATCGGCAACGGTTCCTTTCTCCAGGTTCCCTCCTCCTGGACATATCTGCTCTTTTCGGTATACAGCACAAGGGACCCAGACCTGTAAACAACCGATTTGATCATCTCTCCCTTCAAATCTGGAAGAGGAATCAGGACAGGATCAGCACCGTTCTCGCTCCGGTATACAGCTCCTTCCAGGGCGCAGGCGATGTACAGGGTGTTTGTTTTATCATCCAGAGCAAGGGAGGATATCTCCTCGTAAAAGTAGGACCCCATGTACAGGGGATCATTCTTGAACCTGAGTTTTCTCCAGGTTTTCCCCAGGTTTTCACTTTTATATATCCCGTTGAAAGAGGTACCGATATAAAAAGTTTCTTTGTTTCCGGAAGAAAGTGCAACGGAGGTGATATAGTTGGTCTTCTTTACCGGCCCCCCCAGCGGGATAGCATTCCAGGCAGCGCCGCCGTCTTCAGACAGATACACCCCTGATGAAACCGATAGTACAATTCTTTCTGCATTTTGCGGATCTACCGAGAAAGAAGTAATCCGCCGGTACTCCTTACGATCGAAGGGATAAACTTTTTTCTGAGGGAGAGAAAAATTTAAAGCTTCCCAGGTACTCCCGTTGTCTTTCGAAAAGAGCAATCCCCTGCTCTCTGTGGAAACAAAAATTCCTTGATCCTTTAAATCTAGCTGGTTAATAAGGGTAAAAGAATCCTGGGCACTATAGGCACCGGTAATACTTGTAAAAAAAAGCAGTAACGTTAAAAGGAGAGTTATTCGTGTTTTCATTTAATCTCGTATCCTATAGTATGGGGGCGATAATCCTGAAGGCAGAATTGCGCAGCCTTGTAAAAAATCCATTTTCCTGCAGATCATTCCTTGCTATTTTCCGGCAATGATTCAGATCTTCATAAAATCTGCTCTTCAGCTGCCTTGCTGTAAGAGAATCATAGTATATTAAATTAAGCTCATAATCCAGATGAAAACTTCTTATATCCATATTACAGGTTCCGATTGTTGCAATTTTTTCATCTGCAATAACCATTTTGGCATGGAGAAAGCCGCTTTCATACAGATAGATATTCACACCTGCAGAAAGCAGGGAGTCCCAGTAGGTATGTGCAACCCAGAACGGAATAAGTTTATCAGGCACTCCCGTTATCATTAAATGGACAGCCACACCGCTTAATGAGGCAGTTTCCAAAACATTCTGTATACTGCTGGAGGGAATAAAGTAGGGAGACTGGATAAACACTTCCTTGTCGGCATTACTCACAAGATTGAGATACAGTTTTTCAAGGGAATACCAGTCTGAATCGGGACCGGAGACAAGAACCTGCATGGGAAGGGTGTCTCCGGAATTCACTTCTACCTCCGGGAAATATCTTGCATTTGCCAGCCTCTTACCGCCGCTGTTTTCCCAGTCTGAAAGAAATATGGTTTGAAGAAGATGGACGATTTCCCCTTCTACTCTGATGTGGCTGTCCCTCCAGGAAGCAAATCTCTTTCCGCCGGTAATATACTCATCCCCGATGTTCATTCCGCCGGTATAACCTGTTCTCCCGTCAATAACTACAATTTTTCTGTGGTTACAGTAGTTTAAAAGCCTTCCTGAAAGAACGTTCATCGGATCCAAAAAATACTTGATTTGAACCCCTGCTTTTCTTAAATCCCGTTTGAACTTCCAGGACATCCTGTTAAAACAGCCTACTCCGTCAAAAATCAGTCTGACTTCAACCCCTTCAGATGCTTTCTTTTTTAATATTTCCCCGATTCTAGAACCGGTGTCATCCTCTTTGTAGATAAAATACTCCATGTGAATCGATTCTTCTGCCCCCTCAAGATCCCGTAAAAGAGAGGTAAACTTATCGTACCCTGAAAAAAAGAATTCTGAACTATTGTTGATTGAAAGAATAGCGTTACCGCACTGCAGCGAGAGCGTAGCAGTCTTCAGAATATCCGAATCAACTTCTGCTGTCAGATCCTGCATAAAATCTTTCTGGTGCTCGAGAATCACCCCCAGTTCGTTTTTAAATCTTTTTTCCGGCAGATGTTTTAGGATTTTTCTTTTTTTCCAATTAACTCCTCCCAGAAGATACAGTACAGCTCCTACATATGGTAGAAAGATAACGGCAAGAAGCCAACCGGTGGAAGACTCGGGAGATTTGTTATCGAGAAGAATCCTGACAGTTATAATCAGGACGACCGTGAGATATGAGTAGTAGAGTATCTTTGCAGGGGACAAAAAATAACTCATGGAAGGATACTACCATAAAACCAGGTAATACGGTAGTATTAAACCATGGAAAATATTTCTGATAAAAAGAAACTTTTGCGGAAGGACATTAAAAAACGTATAAGAAACCTGGACCTAGAAACCGTCAAGCAGGAAAGTTCAATGGTCTGCGAAAAACTCACCGTTTTACCATCCTGGCAGAAGAACAGTACTGTTCTTCTCTTCTTTTCCATGGAAGGAAAAGAGCTAGATACCTCCTGCATTATCCAAAAAGGGTGGGACGAGGGGAAAAAACTTGCTTTTCCCAGGATGTACGGAGATGAGATACTGTTCCATTATGTTGATAAGAGTGATATGCCAAATCTTGAGACCCATCCTTACGGAGTGTTGGAACCGGACAAATCCTTGCCGGTGTATGTTCCCTCTGAAGAAAACAGAGCTCTTATTGTCGTGCCGGGCCTTGGATTTGATGCTTCGGGGAGGCGTATCGGCAGGGGAAAGGGCTACTACGACCGGTATCTTTCCAGGTATTCAGCGTTCCTTGATATAGCCGGCATAGCACTCTCATGCCAGCTAACCGATGAAATTCCTGTTGATGAAAGGGACAAAACAATTCCTGTAGTTATAACTCCCAATATGGTTTACTACAATAGCTCAACAACGACACATTCATAGGGACGGAGCATTCTCTTAACAGGTTCTTTTTTATCTGGATAGTTTGCCAAAATAACCGATACCTTATATCCTTCAAGCTCTCCAGGCAGTGTAAAGGCAACTTCATTCTTGACAAAACTGCATATCACAAGAATTCGTTTATCCCCCAAGGTCCTTAAATAGACAAAAACCGATTCAGCATTCTCATAAAACTGGCGGTAGTCCCCGTAAGCAATAAGATCACTATAGGGGCTGTTTCTTCTTAACCGGATCAGTTCCCGGTAAAAGTAGAACACGGAATCCTTATCCATTAAGGCGTTGGTAACGTTTATTCTCCGGTAGTTCGGGTTAACCTTAAGCCAGGGAACACCGGTGGTAAATCCTCCGTTTTTGGCACCGCTCCACTGCATGGGAGTCCTTGCGTTGTCCCTGCTTGCCCAGTGTATTTTCTGTAAAACTTCTTCTTTCTCTATCCCCTGTTCGCAAACAGCTTTCTTGTAATAGTTCAGGGTATCAATATCGTCATAATCCTCTATGGAATCAAACAGTGTGTTTGTCATACCAATTTCTTCCCCCTGGTAGACAAAAGGAGTTCCCTGCATCAAATGCAGTGCTGCAGCAAGCATCTTGGCTGACTGTACCCGGTAACGGGATTCATCATTACCGAACCGTGATACAATTCTTGGCTGATCGTGGTTACACCAGTAAAGGCTGTTCCACCCTTTCCCGTAAAGTTCCATCTGCCATCGTGACAACACGCTCTTGAGTTTTACCAGAATTAAAGGAACCCGTTCCCATTTTCCCTTCTCTCCACCATGGTCGATGTGCATATGCTCGAACTGAAAAATCATATCCATCTCTTTACTTTCAGGAGAAGTAAAAGCAACCGCTCTTTTGGTATCTGCGAAACTCGTTTCACCGACAGTCACAACATCATAGCTGGAGAAGACTTCCCTGTTCATCTCCCTTAAGTAGGTATCGATATCCGGTCCGTTGGCCCAGTGTTCCATACCATTTATGTTGTTTCCTTCATTGCCGTTTATGCATTTTTCAGGCTTGGAAATAAGATCTATTGCATCCAGCCGTACCCCCTTTATCCCTCTATCCAGCCACCATCGTATCATCCGGTACACCTCTTCCCTCACTTCAGGATTTTTCCAGTTCAAGTCCGGCTGTTTTTTGCTGAAAAGATGCATATAATACTGCCCGGTTTTTTCATCCCTTTCCCAGGCACTTCCGGTGAAAAATGATTCCCCGTTATTCGGAGGAAGTGTTGCCGTTGCTCCGTCCCTCCAAATGTACCAGTCTCTCTTCGGATTATGTATACTGCTTCTGGATTCAATAAACCAGGGATGTTCGTCGCTGGTATGGTTTACGACTATATCCATCATTATGGCTATCCCCCGCTTTGCGGCTTCCACGATTAGACGGTCCATATCGTCGATGGTTCCGAATTGAGGCGCAATTGCATAATAATCGGAGATATCATAGCCGTTGTCATCCATGGGAGATGTGTAAACAGGGCTCAGCCATAAAATATCAATACCAAGCATTTCCAGGTAGTCAAGCTTACTGATAACTCCTCCCAGGTCACCTATTCCATCACCGTTGGAGTCATAAAAGCTCTTCGGATACACCTGATAGACCACCGATTTATGCCACCACATTCTGTCCATAAATATTTTGCTCCATAATTTGCACTACTTTAAGGATTTTAACCTTGACAATCTTTTATTATTAATACAGTATTTTTTCAAGTATGCACACGTGTGTATATTTACAAGGAGGGCAGTATCAATATTACGATTAAAGATATTGCAAAACTCGCAGGGGTCAGCCACTCAACTGTTTCCCGCAGTCTCAACGACAGTCCTATGGTAAAAGAGGAGACAAAACAACGTATCAGGGAAATTGCTGAGCAGCTCGACTTTGAGTTCAATGCCGGCGCCAGGAGCCTCAGTACCAATAGAACCGGGACCGTTGGGATAATCCATCCTGAACTAAGCACTGATTTCAGCGCTTCTCTCTTCAATACCGTTCTGCTTTCTGAAATAATGAAGGTTTTAGACAGTAAAGGGATTGATTTTATCCCGAGCTATGCTTCAGGAAGAAGGAATTCCTCCAGCAATATCAGAAGACTGGTGAGGCAGAACAAGATAGATGCCTTTATTATTGTTGATTCCGACGTCCCCTTGGAAGACTATTCATTTCTGGAAAAACATTCCATACCTTTTGTCCAACTTCATTACCGGCCTAAATTTACTCCGGCTGATACTTTAAACTATATTTTCAGCGATAACTATACCGGCGGGAAAATTGCAACTGATCACCTTATTGCACACGGTTGCAAATCAATTATGTGTATTACCATTGAGTCTGACCACCCTGAAATACTGGACAGGAGAAAGGGTTTTTATCATTCAATGGAGGAACACGGCCTCAAGCTGGATAAAAATCTCATTTTTGAGGCGGACTGCAGCTTTTTTAGAGGGGAAGAAATAATCAGGAAGAACAAGGAAATCCTGCACAGGGTTGACGGAATTTTTGTGCAGGCAGACATTATGGCTCTCGGAGTAGTCAAGGAATTAAACAAGCAGGGATACAGGGTACCGGAAGATATAAAGGTTGTCGGCTATGATGATATCGAACTGGGAACATACTTTGAACCACAGCTTACCACCATTCACCAGCCGAAAGAAATCCTGGCAGTAAGGGCCTGCAGCACACTCATTGATATTATCGCTGATAATAAACAGGAGAAGAAGACACTTCTTCAGGAAGTTGTATCCCCTTCTCTCGTGATACGGGAATCATGCTGATATGGATCAGCTGAAGATATTTTTTATAAGGAGAATTACATGAAAAAACTATTTGCACTGCTCATGGTTATGACTGCGCTTACCACTTTGGTATTTGCAGGTGGAAACAATGAAACCGGTTCAACTTCCAAAGGGGCTACAATCACCCTGATGCAGAACAAACCGGAGATTGACGGAGCTTTAAAAGACTACGCCAAGGTCTGGAATGAAAAAACCGGAAACACAGTCGTTGTAAAGTCAGTTGGAGGAAGTTCTTCCATTTCCCTCGGACAGCAGCTTAAAGCAGACTACGCTGCAGGAGATATGCCCGACATCTTTGTTATTGCAGGTATAGAAGACTACAAGGAATGGGAAGGAATTATTCTGGATCTGTCCAACGAAAAATGGGTTAAAGAGACCTCTGTTGCTTTTACAAAAGATGGAAAGGTTTACGGGTTTCCAGTCGCAGTTGAAGGCTGGGGAATGGCCTACAATGCCGACATGCTCAGCAAAGCAGGGATAGACCCCGCTTCCCTGGATAACTACGAAGCATACAAGAATGCTTTTGAAAAGCTTGATTCAATGAAGGCTGAACTTGGAATAGATTCTGTTGTTTCCATGGCTGCAGGACC
>JANTFL010000119.1 GCA_024763455.1 Sediminispirochaeta sp.
AGAAGTGCAGATATTCTGGAAGAAGCCCTGGGTCCGTCTGGAATGTTAATTGCAGTGATGCCCTCTTTTTTTAAGAGAGAAGCTTTGGCAACCGTTTTATCAAGACGAATTCCTACAGGAGGTACCAGCTCAATCGATGTAATCCAGGAACCTTCGGCAAGAGCCTTACCTATCTTCGATCTATCTTTTAAGGGAACGGGATCAAATGCTTTGCTTTCGTTGAGTTCTATGTTGAGGTTTCTTCTCCTGCTCCTGTCCAGGGATATAATGGCCTTTCCCATCTTTTCAATATGCTGGGGTGTTGTTCCGCAGCAGCCTCCAATTATGCAGGCTCCTGCATCAAGGAATTTGAGGGAGTATTCTGCAAAGTAATCAGGGGATGCAAGGTAGAGCTGTCTTCCCTCCACATCTCTGGGAAACCCTGCATTAGGGATAATTGAGATTGGCTTGGTTACATGATTCTGTATTGAAAGAAGGATATCCAGCATTGCAGCGGGGCCAGTTGAACAGTTGAGTCCAAGAATATCGATCCCCTCCTCGTTCTCCAGCCGGCTGAAAAGCCGGATGTATCTGTCCTCGGCATCTTCTGCATCGTTGGTTCTAATTGTTACCTGCGCCTGAACAGGAATCGTCTTTGAAATTGATCTGGCAGTTCTTACCGCAAGCAGCAGCTCGTCTGCGTTGCTGAAGGTCTCAAAAAGCAGCAAGTCAACACCTTCGTCCAGCAGAGCTTTTATTTGTATTCTGAAGGCTTCTTCAATTTCTTCTCTGGAAGTTTGCCCCACGGGAGCCATTCTTACCCCTGTCGGACCAATAGAACCGGCTATGTACAGATCATCACCTGCTATCTTTTTTGCCAGCTGTACCCCGGCTCTGTTTATCTCTACGGTTAGTTCTTCCAGATCATAGCCTTTCAGTTTTATGGGGTTAGCTCCGAAAGTATTGGTTGTAAGGACCTGAGCTCCGGCTGCCGCCATATCCCTGTGAATTTCCACGACCTTGTCCGGATCTGTAATATTAACATGTTCAAAGCATCTGTTGATAAATACGCCTTTGTCATAGAGCATGGTTCCCATGGCTCCGTCAAAGAGCAGAACTCCCTCTTTTACACGTTCAAGATACGGTTTTTTCACTGTTACTCTCCTGATATTCAACGGTTTGAAAGTTCAGACAGAACCGCATCTATACTGATTCCTTCTGAGGCTAAAAGTACCATCATATGATAGATAAGATCGGCAGCTTCATAGATTATCTCCTCCCTGTTCTGTGCAAGGATAAGTTCAACTGCCTCTTCTCCGGTTTTTTTCCGGATTTTTTCACCTCCGGAAGCAAAAAGGTGGGTAGTGTAGGACCCTTCCGGCAGCATCCTCATCCTTTCAATAATTATCTGCTCAAGGGAGGATAGAACCCTTTCACCGGCAAACTCAGGGACAGACCCTCTGTCTTCCGGGTAGTGTTCGGTTTGTTCTTTATCGCCTTTTTCACCTGATTCAATAATTGCTTCATACCATGAGCGGTGTTTGGTGATTGAGATAAAAGATGCAGATTCGTTGTAAGGGAGAAGCCGTCCCGTATCGCTGTGGAGATGCCACAGGGTGTTACGCTCAACACTCTTGTTGAAACCTTTTTCATTGGAAAGAGAGACGTCAGTTATTGTGCCTGAGCTGTTCTTTATTACCAGCGGATAGATTTTTTGAATATCCATTACCATAACACTCCTGTAACATCTGAATTATACTTTTCGACAATACTTTTCAAATTGAATTTCTCTTCGTAAAGCGCTTTTCCTGTAATTATGCCAGCTATTTTGTGTTTACCTGCTTCAGTTGCATTCCGAAGATCTTTCTCCCCGCTTATGCCCCCGGAGAGTATCACCGGAAGGCCTGAAACTTCAGCTATCCGCAGGGTATTCTCTATATCAGGACCAGAAAGCATCCCGTCCCGTTCTATATTTGTGTATATTATGCTTATAATTCCGCTGTTGGCAGCTTTAACTGCAAGTTCTGTGTCTGTTATACGTGAGTTCTGCTCCCACCCCGATATTTTTACCTCTCCGTTAAGAGCATCAATCCCTGCAATAAAGACCCTCCCGTATTTTCTTGTCCATTTGAGGGCAATTGCAGGATTCTGGGCAAATAGTGTCCCCAGGATAAGCCGGTCAATTCCTATCTCAAGAAGTTCTACGACATCCTTTTCGCTGCGGATCCCCCCGCCTGTTTCCAGAATGACTTTGGGCACTGCCGCTCTAATCCTGCGTATCGTATCCCTGTTGGTTTTTCCTGTACCCCGGGCGGCATCAAGATCTACAATATGAAGCCGGCCGCATCCTGAACTGCAGATTTCTTCGGCTGTTTTAACTGCATCGTTGCTGTAAATGGTTGATTCGTTGTAGTTTCCTTTTTTAAGCCGTACGCAGGAGCCGTCAAGGAGATCAATTGCAGGTATTATATTCATGCTGTCGAGTATAGCAAGGAGGGGTATTTCCCTCAAGAGGAGGAAACTGTCAGCTTAAAAGCTGAATTTTAGTAAAGATATAACTTAAAGTATCATGCTTAAGGATAAACCGGGAAATACCGCTGCCCGGGAGCTCAAAATGGTACTCTTTATCGTTAGTGATGTATTTCTTTTTTATCCGTTTATCAAACCAATGCACAAGATAGATTTTCCCCTCTTCTATTTCCAGGGAAGTCATCCCCCGTTTCCCGATTACTGTACCGGAATTAAATACAAAGGGAAGGACAATCCTGTCACTGTACAGCGTGCTGACAGTATGTTCTTTTTTGTTCTCGGTATTGTGGGATTTAATCTTTTTACTGCAGGTTTTTATCTTGTCTTCTATCTCTTTCCGGTTTTCTTCTTCTGTTTCCTGAAGTTTGCGAAGGTAGTACTCCATTCTGAATTTCATGGTATCCATCTTGGAAAGGGATTCAAAAAGAGGGCGGTGAGTATGTCCTATGATTGATATAATCTTTTTACTCTTTGCATAGTCGTAGGCCATTTTTTCCACGTGGGATCTTTTTCGGCTGTTGTAAGCAACGGAAAAATTCGGAATATGGAGTATGTTTGCACCATACCGCAGTACAAAGGTCATTAAATCGCTGAAGGCATTGTAGTAAAAGGAGGACTGATGTCCGTGGTATACGAAGAACTCTCCATCTGTTACCTGCAGCCGTAAAGCATCGTAGAGTTTAAAATGCGGTTTGCTGCCGGCAAGAAGAATCTTCGGGTCGTGGTTCCCCGCAAGTTTGTAGAGTCTGTTTTCAGTATCAAATTCTTTTAAAAGGGAGTAGACCGTTTCCCACTGTTTGTTAATTTTACTAACCTTGAATTTTAAAGCCTCCTCAACATCACCGTTGAGGATGAGTGTATACCCTTTCGGCAGGTAATAATCTTTCAGTGCAGTAAGGAATATCCGGGAATTCCGGGTGAAATCATCATGAGATCTTCCGTCTCCCATGTGCAGATCACTTATAATGACGAATTTGTCCGATTTGCTGATACTTAAAACAGGAGCTTTTTTATACAGCTGATCAAGAAGTAAAAAATAGGGGTTACGCTCTTTCATAGGAAAGATGATTATTCAGAAAAGAATAAATAAACTGAGGATTGTGATGGCTCATTAAAGGGGTTCTCAGGTTATCATTTTTTACCATTCTCACAATGGATGAGAGAATATTCAGATAATCAGTCCATGCTTCTTTTGGACTGGCAATCAGAAACATCAGGTGAACCGGTTTATGATCTATGGAATCAAACTCAATTCCCCTTTCCGAGACACCCAGTGCTACCTTGATACCGTCTCTGCTGTTATACTCCCCATGGGCGACAGCAATTCCTTTTCCGATTCCGGTACTCATTTTAAGCTCTCTTCCAATTACCTCTTTCCGGAAAACATCAAGATCGGCAAGTGAACTGAATACCGGAGCCTTCCCGGTAAGTTCCGTTATTGCATCGTTCTTGCTTTCAGAGTCGAGCAGGCATATATCTTTGCTGTCTATGTACAATCTCATCATCCTATCTATAGTATCGTCATATTCCAAAATTTGCAAAGAAAAATGTAAAAAAAACCGGGGCTGTTAAGCCCCGGTAGAAAAGGAGTTAGAAAGAGATACGGGTATTGAGATTAGCTCCGAGTGATTTCGTGTTAACATTGTACATAGCGCTTAGATCGATTTTCAAAATCAGGATGTTTATTGATACCCCGCCGAAGGCCCTGAATGCACCGCCGGTATTGTCCGAAGTGATCAGAACCTGTGTTGAAGACAGATCGAGGGGTGTCTGCCCCTTCTCTTGTAATTTCTGGTTTATGGTGTCTATATCGCTTTGTGTAATCGGGCTTCCATCGTATAAGATATCTGCAAGCATACCGCCTCCGGCAGTTGACCATCCGTAGGCATAGCCGACACCCACATAGGGAGTAAAGATAAGCAGGCTCTTGCTCACCTGAAGCTTTGCATCCACGGTTTTGGTTTCCATTGCGAAAGCAACATCGGGATTGTTAAATGTTAAAGTTTTTAGGGAAGAATCAACTAAAGATAGATCCATACTTGTTCCCAGCCCTGTAGCAGTGGTGCTTACGGTACTCGAAAGATAGTTGAACCCTACTCCGAGGGAAACTGCAGGGAGCACAAGATTCTGTTTTATAACGGGAAACCGTACATCAACACCGGCCAGGGTGTAGTCAACGCCGACACCGGTTTTAGCCTGGTCTATGGTTCCCGGAGGGATCATTCCCAGCTTAACCCCTACATCCAGGGGAAGGAATGGGAGCCCCATACGTGCATCCAGGGTATATCCCGGGAGGGGGACACCGATTCCAAGGCTGGTAAGCTCAGCAGGAAGGGTAAATCCCATGGTTCCTGCAAGATCATTAAACGCTTTTTCAGGGATTGTTACCGCACCGACCGAGAGTCCGACTCCAAAATGGGGGAACCCGCCCATGTAAGCGTTTGACCACTGCAGCCCGGTGGTGGATGCAAATGGCAGTGCTTCTGACACATCTGCTGAGAACGCAGAAAACGAAGTTTTCAGCTCGTCATAGGTTACCTGGGCAAAAACACCTGAAATAAGGAATAGAGAGAGAAATAAAACTATAAATATTTTTTTCATATAGTACCTCCAAAATGGTATAACGTAATTATATATCAATTCTTCGGGTTTTTCATTTCTCTTGACGAAAAAAACTCCATAAACTACCATGGAGGCGTTATTCTGCATACTATTGGAGAAAAAATATGAAAAATCTTTTTACAATCGCTCAGATTACCGATCTGCATGTAGGAAGAGAGATCCCTTTCCCCTCCGGGAAGATCGCTCTTTATGATCAGCTGGTAAAAGCGGTGGAGAGTGTGAACAATCTCGATCCCCTCCCTGATGTGCTGGTTGTTTCCGGAGATCTTGCGAACCATGGAAACGAAAAGGACTACAAAAGGGTTCACGGCCTTTTCAGCACCCTTAAGATGCCTTACTACATTGTTGTAGGCAACCATGATCAGCGTTCTTCCCTCCGTTCAATCTTTTCAGAGCATACCTACATGAATACCGGAAGTGAGTATATTCAGTATGCACTGGACGATTACCCCGTAAGAATTGTTGTAATTGATACCCTGGCTGTAGGAAGCCACCGGGGGCTTATGGATAAGGAGCGTCTGGACTGGCTTGACATGGCTCTTGCACAGGAAAAAGAAAAACCAACCATAATCTTTATGCATCATCCCCCCTTTGAGACAGGAATGCCCTATCCTGACAGCCTGGGAATGGACGGGAAAGAGGAGCTGGGTGCGATAATCAGGAAGTATAACAATGTTGAAGCTGTTGCCAGCGGTCATACCCACCGTGAAGCAGCTTTGAGGTGGAACGGAACCGTTGCCTATACAACTCCCAGTGCATCATTCAGCTACAAGCTGGAGTTTCACGATGTCGACGATCTGGATCCACTGATGGAACCTCCTGCATACCGGGTTTTCCGGTGGGATCCCGAGGTGGGGCTTGTTTCACACCTATGCTTTAGCGGAACGTATGAATATGGAATTACCGAAGGAGTTCCTGTTCCCCCGGAGAATTGATAAAAATGGAATTCAGCAGCCTTTTAACGTTTCAGCCGGGAGATTGGGTCCCGGCAGTTGCTGTACTTATAACGGTTCTCCCCTCTATAATAAGGTGGTCATGAAACGACACTCTGTAAAACTTTTCATACTCTGGACAATACTTGTGGTTTCCCCGGTGCTCCTTCAGGCTGTTCCTGTGCATATTGCTGTTCCCGCTCTCGGGGAGGGGATGCAGAGGCTGAAACAATGGACATCCCTGGTATCCTTTCTTGAACAGGAAAGTGATCTTGATATTGAGTTGATTATAACAAAGGACAATAAGGTTATCAGGGAAGGGCTTGAATCAAAAAATTATGATGTGGCGTTTATCGACCCTTTTTGGTTGAGCAGCTGGAATAAAACGCTGCAGTTGGTTCCTCTGGTTCAAGCAGTCGTAAGGGGAAAGAGTGAAAGATCGGTAATGCTTGTTGTTCACCG
>JANTFL010000120.1 GCA_024763455.1 Sediminispirochaeta sp.
GAAAGAGCACTTCACCGGTAAAAATTAAAACCGTAAGGTATCAACCGCATCCTGCTAAAGGATGCGGTTTTTTTATGCGGATTACGCCGAGTACCACTTTTGAAGCACTATTCCCGCAGCCACCGCAACGTTGAGCGATCCTTTAAGCCCCCCAAGGGGAATTGAAACCCTGCCCAGGCTCCGCTGAGCCCTCTCAAGAAGATAAGGGCTTACCCCCACCTCCTCTGATCCAATAACAAGAATACCCCTGGATGGAAATGTAAAAGAATCCAGGGGGGTCCCCCCGAGTTCAAGACAGAACAGGGGTAAATCGGGTAACCTGGATGCAGGAACTATCCGGTGTGGTACAATTGCTATTGTCCCCATGGCACTGCGTATAGCCCGCCGGTGGGTTGGAGAGGCAGTATCCTCCGATAAAAGGATCTCTTTTATACCAAAGGATTCGGCTGTTCTGAATATGGATCCGACATTGAACGGGGAGCGCACATCATCAAGATAAAGGTAAAAATCTCTTATATCACGTGTTCCGGAAACAGCCTCTCTGTCCCCCGGGACGATAAGATCCCACTCGGCGGGTTCGGAGTTCATATTGTGCAATAGAATATGACGTAAAGAATTGCAGAACCGAATAATTTTATTGCATTCCATCCGGGAAGGATTGTCGGATTCAAATTGCTGTACTAGAGAAGCTATCCGGTTCTTCTCTCCGGTATCAAGGGTTTCCAAGTTCTTTGAAACGTGTGCAATCCCCAGGAGAAAGGTTGTATCAGGCTTAACCCGGTTAAGGCAGTCCGTCTCAAAGCCTTTTAACAGAGAAAGTATCTTCCGCTGCCGGGTTCCGGTCTTCAGGGACAGAAGCTTTTTTATGGTTATCACAGAGCTTCTTTTAAAAAGGTATAGATCTCCTCTACCGAGATCTCCGCAGGGAGGAATCTCACCATGGGGTAATCATAAACCCGTTCTGCTATATCCGGGATATTGTCAGCTGTAATACCAAGTTCACTCAGCCGTCCCGGCAGATCTTGCACACCTACCGAAACCCTCAGCGTCTCAATAACCCTGTCTGCAGCAGCAATTACAGATAGCCCCTTTAAATTCTCCCCCAGAATAGGCCCCATTCGGGAAACTTTTTCAGGAATCATTTTTAAGCCGTACTCCAGAATATAGGGAAGAAGCACTGTGGATACTGCTGATTTTGGTACTGAAAATTTCTGACTTATCTCAAAAGCCGCTGCAGTCCCAAGACCGCTGATCCCCGAGGATAGTCCCAGTGCCGAAGCAAAGCCTGCTTTAGCACTATTCATGAGATTTTCCGGATTCCCCGGATCTTCGGCAAGTTTCGGGAGGTTGGAAACGATGAGAGAAACTGCTTTAAGGAAAAGGGTATCGGAGATATAATTGGTAATTCTTGAAAAGTACCCCTCGATACTCTCAAGAAACGTATCCATAAGGATAGAAAGCCGGTACTTTTGAGACAGCGAGGAATAAACTTCAGGGTCAAGCAGGACATACTCCGGCTGAGAGTTCCTCACCCTCACAATATTCACCCTTCCGGTTCTTGCATCAATCACACTGAATCTTTCAGAAAGCATAAACGGATTTCTAAAAGTCCCCGGGATCTCAACATAGGGAAGAGACATAAAGGGGGGGATCCCCCCTGATAAAATATTGTAGAAATTACCGGTATATCCGGCACCTACAGAAACTCCTTTCGCAGCAGAGAGGGCACGGATTCCACCAAATCCTATAACTGCCTGGGTTCTGGAGACTTTTGCAAGCTTTGCAGCCTCAATTATCGAATAGGTTGTGGTATCACGGCCGATATCGGAAAAAATAACCAGATCTATGCCGGCACTGACAGCTTCATCCTTTACCTTAAGAAATCCTTCACTCTCCATCAGCTTTTTTTCTGTTACTAACATCATCCGGGACCCGTACGTCTCTTTTACCTCAGAGAGGTGCTTGAGTGCCCCGTAGGAGAGATATACCTTAGAAGGAGAGCTAAAAACAATCTTTTCCATGTGCCACCATCCCTATATTAAAAAAGGGGATAGACTTTAAAAAGACCACCCCCGTTTTATTTCTTATTTATATGAGTACTTATGAAAGGCCGAACATATCCATTATGGAATCTGCAACTGATTCAACGATTTTATCGTCAATGTAGGCGGGATCTTTGAGTTTCTCTTTTACCTCTTCTATCCGGTCCATCCTGACATCGGGAGATGTCTTGACGACCTCCGATACCTGATACACCTCACCCATTGTCTTAGCATCCGAGGATATATTGATAGAATCAGTCCCGTTCTTCTTTACAGGTTTGCTTACCTTGTTTGAGTTATTCTGTTTTGCTATCGGCTCTAATGGACCTAACCTTTCAACATTCATTCCTTAAAACCATCCTTGTAATTTTACTATCGTCACCTACACCTTCAATATTAACTCTTTTTCTTCCCTGATACAAGTAAAGAAAACTCTCCTTTTACATTTTCTTTACTTTCCAGCCTTTCAAGTATATATTCGGCACTTCCGCTTAAATACTCTTCAAATTTTTTTGTCATTTCTCTTCCCAAAACGACTTCTCTGCCGGGATCCTCAGCTGCGATATCTCCTAATAGTTTGATTATCCTGAACGGAGACTCGTACAAGACAAAATTTTCCTCTCTTTCAAGGAGTTCCTTTACCCTTTTACGTCTCTTTCCCCCCTTCGGGCTTAAAAAACCTTCAAAAGTAAAGGTTTTTCCCGAAATTCCTCCGATGCTGCAGAGTGCGGCAAAAGCTGATACCCCGGGAATAGGGATAACATCAAAACCCTCCTGCCGGACTATTCTAACCAGTCTGCTTCCCGGATCGCTTATCCCGGGAGTCCCTGCATCACTGACAAAGGCTACATCCTTCCCCTCCTCGAGAATCATGCAGATTTTTACCGCCGCTTTCTCTTCATTCTGTGCTCTGCAGCTTATCAACGGCTTCTTTATCTCAAAATGATTCAGAAGCTGTAAGGTATGCCTGGTATCTTCACACGCTATGACATCAACATTTTTTAGGGTTTCAATCCCCCGCAAGGTTATATCCCCCAGGTTTCCGATAGGTGTTGCTGCAATAAATAATGTACCCATACCTGTATTCTACCGATAAAGGAGAGTAATGTACAACGTTTTTACCTTTATTGTTCCCATAATTACCGGGATAATTGTTATTATACTTCTGCTTCTTCTGCTTAGAAAGGGTTCCGGGGAAAGTTCCGGTAGAACCAGTATGCAACCGCAGGTATTCCATACCTCCTGCCCCCTTTGCGGAAGCGGGCTCGAGAAGGGGCAGCGGGTTAAATCGGTACTTTTCAAAGGAGTACCAGACAGTATGATGGAGATATACGGCTGCCCCCATTGCTATCCCCCAAATAAAAATATTAAACGAATTTGCCCCGTCTGCAAGGAAGAACTTGATCCAGAAAGTATTGTAATAGCCAGAGCTTTTTTAAAACCTGACAAAACCCATGTTCATGTTCTCGGATGCAGCACATGCTACAGGCGCAAATACTAACAAATATTCTATACTTTACACCGGAAATGTATTAAACTTTACCCATGGTAACACGAGAAATGATTAAAAAAATCCCCAAGGTTGAGCTCCACGATCACCTGGACGGTGGTTTACGGCCGAAAACAATCGTTGAACTTGCCGGGGAGCAGGGAGTAGAACTTCCGGAAAAAGAACCGAAAAAACTGGCGCAGTGGCTTCAAAGGGGAGCAAACAGGAAAAGCCTTTCCCTTTACCTCGAAAGCTTTGCGGTTACCGTTTCCGTAATGCAGACCAAGGAAGCTCTCGAGAGGATTGCCTATGAACATATCCTGGACCTCAAAAAGGAGAATGTTGTCTATGCAGAAATAAGGTTTGCTCCAATTCTCCATCAGAAGAAAGGATTGAACCTTGAAGCCATTGTTGAGTCTGTTCTCCTGGGATTGACAAGAGGCAGGAAAGAAACAGGAATCGAATACGGACTGATACTCTGCGCCATGAGGGATCAGGACTACAGCATCTCCCTGGAGATTGCAGAACTTGCAGTTGCCTTCCGGGACAGAGGGGTAGTTGGATTTGATATAGCAGGAGATGAAAACGGGCACCCTCCGAAAAAGCATCTCGAAGCGTTCCAGTACATCCGAAACAGAAATTTTAATATAACAATCCATGCAGGAGAAGCATTTGGAATAGAATCTATCTGGCAAGCCCTTCAGATATGCGGCGCCCACCGGATAGGACACGCGACAAGACTCATAGAAGATATGACTGTTTCCGGAACCTTTATTGAAAAAATGGGATCTCTTTCCCATTTTATACGGGACAAAAGGATCCCCATGGAGGTCTGTCTTTCTTCTAACATTCACACAGGAGCAGCTGAAAACTTCGACAGCCACCCCTTTCCGCTGTACTTCAAGAATGGCTTTAGAGTGTGCCTCTGCACAGACAACAGGCTTATGAGCAACACAACTATAAGTAAAGAGATGGAGATTGCAGTGGAGCATTACAATCTCAGCCTGAGGGACCTGGAAAAGCTCACCCTGAATGCAATGAAATCCGCCTTTCTGCATTATGACGGGAGGATAAGGATTATCTACGATGTTATAAAACCAGAGTTTGCCCGCCTCCGCAGTGAGACAAATCCCTTTGACTAATAAATGGTATAGGGGATAACCCTTTCAATATTAAGTTTCACTCTGGTTTTTGCCTGGTATCCCCCTGCATCAACAACGATGTAGGGGCTTTGATCAAGAAGAACCCTGGCTGTAATCTCTCTGGGTTTGTTCCGGACTCTTGCCCTCAGGTAGTTTCTCAGCGCCATCTTGATCCCGTTCTTTACCGATTCAATCCGGGCACCTTCCCCTTCAAAGAATGAGGCTTTACCCAGGCCTTCAGCCTCCGGATAGATGTTGCTGTTCCAAAGGGAAAGTCTTCTTAACTGATAGTCTGCCAAATCATACCGTACTTCAACAAAAAACCGGTCCTTCTCAAATCTCGTTCCGGTTATCCGTAAAGCAGGATCCCCAAAAGGGATGGCATACACTGGATCGAGGGTAAAGACCTCTTCAATCTTCCGTTCCCTGTTTAAGGGAACATACCGTACATCAAAACCATAGATCATTCCGGAGACAATCCATACTGCATCGGAAAGAACCTGTTTGGAAAATCCCTCCAGGTCCTGGGGTACAGGATCTTCTCCTACCTCAGGAATAGTCCTGGATATCTCTGTCCAGAGGGTAAGAACAATGACATCGGAATCAGGGGTGAGGGCAGCGAGATTCAGCGGGAGAAGAAAGCTCAGAAGAAATACAAATAGCGGAGTTCCATATCTCCCCATTCCGCTTAACTCCCCCAGGGACCGGAGCGGCCGCTTTTGAAAGAGTCTATGGGATTTATTCCCAGCCGGACTACAAAATACAGATAGGCGAATCCGAAACCGGCAAGATGAGTCAGGTGGGCTACCCCCATCCGGGTACTGGTAAGCTGGCTGAAAAGCTCAAGAGCTGCGTAGCCTATCACCAGAAAAGGAGCTTTTACAGGAATTATCCCCATTATGTAAATTTTTGCGTAGGGGAAGTAGACGGCAAAAGCAAAGAGGACAGCAAAAACAGCTCCGGAAGCACCGAGTAAAATAACAGCGTATGAACCGGTTAGAATATACACAAAAAAGGAGAATAAACCGGCAAGAAAGCCGCTTACCAGGTAGAACAGCAGGAACTCATAGCTTCCCATCCTTCGTTCTACCTGTACTCCAAAAAAGAAGAGTCCCAGCATGTTAAAAAGGATATGAGAGAAGTTGGCATGGGTAAACATGTAGGTCACAAACTGCCAGATAAAAAACTTCTGTGTTACAAGACCCGGAATCATTGCCGTGTAGAAAACAGACCGGGGATACACAATATTTAACATGTAGAAAAGTATGTTTATCCCTATAAGATAAAAGGTCATGGATGAATAGGTATAGGGAAATTGTTTCTTTAATATATTGTTACTCATAGGTATAAAAGTAGCTTTATTTTCAGCCGGGGTCAATACGATTGTGCAAACTTTTGAATCATCCACCGCAGGAGAAGCCCTGCATCGGTATCCCCGGATAGATCTCCGACAGCATCGGATGCTTCCTGCAGAATAACCTCCGCCCGCTGCCGCGCTTTTGTTATTGAGCCGGATTGTTCAAGAAGGGAAATAACCTCTTCTATCTCGCCAGATGCCTTGGAAAACCCTTTCTGCCCGGCGGAAGCAAAAAGTCCGGCAAACAGATCCTTGTCTTCGGGTTTCTCTACAAGATGGTAGATGACGGGCAGACTCTTCTTTCCTTCAACGATATCATCACCCCTCCCCTTTCCGGGATTACCCTTGGTAAGGTTCATTACATCGTCCATAATCTGAAATCCTACCCCCATATCCTCGCACACCCTGCCGAGAAGTTCGATAGTGCCGCTGTTTCCTCCTCCCGCTGCAGTTCCAATCTGTGCAGACATCCTGGC
>JANTFL010000121.1 GCA_024763455.1 Sediminispirochaeta sp.
AACGGTACCAACAAGTTGACCCGCTCCACTCGTTCGTTTGAGAATAAAACGTCTTATAAGTAATCCTTTGAAGACCTTAAGATCTATGGAGTATTCCTTTAATATTAAGATAACTTCAGCTGCCTACGAACGACATCTCTGATTTCCTGTGTCCAGGACAGGACTAACGGCAAATGTTCAGCTCCTACTTTCATTGAACTTCCGGGATAACGAGAAACAGTTCCAAATGGAGTCAGTCGTTCACAAATATCCTGGATTACAGATAAATCAGGCAGAATCTTCCGACACTCAGAATTTAACTTTCCCAGATCATGAATAAATGGTACTGGCTGATTATTCTCAATAAGTAAAGCTTTAAGGTATTTTTCAGCAGACTGTTGACAATGATAACCAATAATTTCAAATGATGGATTATGTGATTCAGCAAGCAGCGATGAAGCTTCTAATCCCTTTCAGCAAATTCTACCCACTCTTTAGTACCACTGTTCATTATACTGCAATTCCTTCTGACTTAATTATATGCTCCAAAGTCCAGGTTTCATGGCTTCGCTTGTCAAAATTAGATTCATCAACAACTATCACATCGAGAGCTCTATCCAGATACTTACGAATTTCTGTAGCTAACTCAGCAGCAAGTACAAAAGAATCCTTTTTCAGTTCAGGAAAAATTACACAAATATCAATATCACTATCCTCTGTTGTAGAATTATTAGCCTCTGATCCAAAAATGATAAACCTGGCATCAGGGTACATTTGCTTAACAGCATTTATTCCATCAATTATTTTATCTTCCATAGCAAACTTTACCTTCCAAACAACAATCTCAGTAATTGATTTCATTTAAGAGGATATATCGAAATATCAAAAAACGCAAATGATACCATTGATGAAGCCAAACAATTAAAGACTCCCCCTGCCTCCAACCCCTCGGGGACAGGCTAATGTATGTAGTTACAGTACGTATAGGATAGATAGAAGAAAAAGCACTTGATTTTGGGCAAAATTATGATACCCCTGAAATCTATAAGATCGAGGAAATTACTTTGGGTTCCCTTTTTGCATCTGGTATAAAGTCTACTGTACTTCCAGCCGCTCAGAATATCTTTTCAGAGGGATTAATTCTCGATTTGAAAGCAGCTCAAAACTTAGTATTAAAATTTAGTAACTCCCTTTTTGATAATTATTCAAAAAGGGAGTAAAATATCTCATTTAAGATTTTCTGTGTACCATTTAACAGTTTTTTCTATAAGCTGATTAGCAGGTACAGGGTTATCAGAAAATACTGCATAAATATGCCCTGCGCCGGGAATAGCAAATGTTGTTGTTCTTTCCGGAGCCAAGTTGCTATAGGTTTTAAGTGAAGTGACAAGAGTATCTTCTGCCCCATCAATTATAAGTACATTACCTTTAAACTTTTCATAGCTTTTTTGAAGGTCATATTTTGTCAGACTATCAAAGAAATCTTTTCCAAGTACAATCTTTCTCCATCCAAGGTCAAATTCTGCTTTCCCTTCTGTTATTGCTTTATCTACTGCAGAACTATCAATTTCTTCAAGTTCTTCCAGCTGTTCTTCGAATGAGTTTATACATGACCATAATCCCATAGTTTTAATTTTATAGCTGTTATTTCCTGCTACTTCTATAGCTACACCGCAACCCAGGCTGAAACCATGTATACCAATGTCTCCAACGTCCTTTCTTGAACCAAGCCACTTGAGTGCTTCTTGTGCATCAAGAATCATATTGTCGACACTGGAAAGTTCCATGGGGAATGAGCTTTCACCCCATCCTCTAAAATCAATTCTAAGTGAACTTATTCCAACTTTAAAAAGTTCATCGGACAATCTTTTATATAGGCCGGCTACTTCATCCTTTGAACTTGCAAATCCATGTAGAAGCAGTACTGCAGGTGCTTTGTCTCCGGCATTATTAAAGATACCGGTAGTCTGTGAGAATGTTACTTGTTGTTCTCCTAATGGCAGGGGCTCTTGCTTAAACGTCTGGCAGGATGCCAGGATAATTGTTGTAGCCAAAAGCATAATAGTGATTCTTTTCATTACTTTTCTCCTTGGGTTGCATAGGCGAACAGGGACAAAGCCCCTGCCAGCCTAAGGTTGTTTTAATATATTGTCAGGTATAAATGATTGTCTGTCAAGTTTAGTAAAAACATTATAACATTATGCAGGATTGGCATATTAAACAGAAAATATAGTATAGAAGATTATAGATATTATATTTTTTGTAAATTGGGGTTATTTAAGAACTTCCTGTTTATAATAATTCCCTTGTATCGTCGGAAGAAATACCCTCCATCATGTCTTTGAGCGTCATTTCACCGATTTCTGCAGCAGGTCAGATGATGAATATGCCGATAAAATCGGAAAATTTCGCATTGAAAGAATTCAGGCAGTTGGAGACCACTTTCCCTCCTGCGGTGACTACGGGCAAGGTATAACCCGCATCTGCTATTGTAATCCTGACTGCGCTCATGAGTACTTCTGATCTGTTTCAGGCAAGGGGTTTTCTTTGTGTCTTTCCTTCAGCCAGAAAGAGGTGCTCCTATTCGCCGATTATCTATGTAAGAGTAGTCTCCTCCGCCTTTAGTACCGGTAATTCCTCTTTATCCAGGTTGCAGAGCCGAGCAGCAATTCTAAGGATTGCGACCAGGATTTCGGGAAGTCCTGAGGGTTTTCCGCCACCTCCTCGGGGAGAGGTTGTTATGTGTATTTCATACCTCAATGAAAGGTATCAATACCCCAGGACGAGCCCTGGATATAGACCGCTTTCGCGGTCTATTCCGCAGCAAGCTGCATGGTATTGTACCTTACGTTCTCTGCACTCACTCGGGAATGGTACCAACAGGTTGACCCACTCCACTCGTTCGTTTGAGAATAAAAGGAACAAGAAGCTCGCTTTTGTGATCCTCATCGCTATGAACAATGCACATTCCCTTTTTGCTGCTTTCGTATCGGAAGGGTTGATGGATTTTCTTTCCGTCAATAAAATATTTACCCTGTATTACCAGCCGCATCTCGTCTCCTTTTCTGTAAAAAGTTGAGGAAGGGGTAAACTGGAACTCCATTTTTACAACTTCTCCGGGAGAAACAGGCTCCCGTTTATCAAAATCGTGGTCTGGAGAGTAGGGGAGACTTGTCTCTTCATTAACTTTTCTCAAAGATGTACGCAGGGCCGTTTTGGCAACCAGATCATTGGGGAAGCCGTATACTCCTTCAAATACTATCTCCTTCCCCTGGTGGAATTTCCGGATACCGGCGAAGATAGCGGCATCATCGCAGCCTTCGTAGCTGGTAAAGAGGGTCAGTTTCATCGGTCCGGTTACCTCACAGTCCCTGTCGAAGCGGTAGGTGTATTCCAGAGCATCCTTCTTCAGCCGGAACTTCTGAGTCCCGGTGGAAGAAGGAGATTCTTCCGAAAGAATGGAAGACCCGTTATCCAGCTTCAGAGTTTTCCATGTGATTTCAGAAGGCGGCCACTGATCGACATAACGAACCTCTTTGATCTGATCTCCAAACTCCCTTACTTCCAGGCGGATTTTTTCTTTCCAGTCCGGTTGAGTTTCCACCCCTTTGAGGAATTTGTTGAAAAAGCGGACCATTGTAGCTGTCGCTTCCGTGCTGTAGTATTCGGTCCACTCTCCGTTGCGGTGGGTGTATAACCACTTTGTCGATGAACCGCTTCTTTCGTAGACTCTCTGGCTCCCGCGGCTGTGGAACATCTGACAGGAGAAGCTGACACAGTTGAGCATGGGAACTTTTATCATCTCGAAATCGGCCACATAAGATTTCCACCAGTCGTCGCGAAGAGGATGACCGGCGGTGATCTCTCCCAAATCCTCTCCGAAGCCGAACATTTGAAGCCGTTTAAAGAGAAAGGGGGTAAAGCCGTATTCCCGGATCCCTCCGCAGTAAAACCAGTCTTTATAGAGGTCCGAGACCCCTTCCCAGGGGCAGATGGCTTTCAGGTGCGGCGGATTCATGGCCGCAGTTCTGTATTGGTTTATCGCCAGATATGAGACCCCGAGCAGCCCGACATTGCCATTTGACCACTCCTGGACGCCTGCCCATTCCACAGCGTCGTAAATATCCTCAATTTCCTCCTGTCCGAAGAAGGGCTGAGGTTCTTTTCCAGGCTGTGAAGTACCGAAACCCCGTTTGTCTATATGGAGGACGGCGAAACCATTGGCAACCCAGAAATCGGGATCCGGTGCTTCAAAGCCCGTTTCATCGGAGAAAACAATCTCTCCCGGCTGACGGGCGAAACGGTACTGGATGTGCATGTAACCGTTTTTGCAGGTGACATCTTTACGGGTCGGATCTAAATGGAGGAGCGGCGGGTAATTCCCCGCATGATTCGGCATGTAAAGGTTGGCTGATAAAGAGTGTCCGTCGCGTGTGGGGATCTGTATATCCCGGATCACCCTGACATTGGCACTCATTTTCTTGATAAGATAGTTCTTCGGCTTAATCAGATTGGATATTTTGTCTCTTATCTGTTTTGGTGAATTTTTTTTGACAACTGCTTTCATGCTTTTACCTTCTTTTTATAGGTTTTAAAGAGTATTCCCCCGATGACAGGTAGGAGCAGGTTTAATCCCAGCCCAATGAGAAAATGTATATTGATAAAGAATCTGTTAAGGTAACCGGCCCGCATGAAGTAAAGAACAACTGCTGTTCCTACGGGTATATTCAGGAGCAGGCTGACGATTAATCCGGGGTTATAGAGCTTTCGCGCCTTAATCGCCAGTGCGATATGGGAAACACCGGCGAAGATGATAAAGTAGGGGATCCACAATCCCAGTTGCAGGTTCAGAACCGACAGGAAACCGAATAAAGGCAGCAGTATCCAGATATATGACATATTAATGGCAAAGATAAAACCGGGGCCAATCGGTTCATCATCATGGTCCACACCGAAGATATCTCTATTGAAAAAACGACCGAAACCGCCGGGGAAAATGTATTCTTCCGCTTCATGTAGAAGATAGAGAGGGGTTTGAAGCAAAATAAGAAACGCGGGGAAGTTGGATTTTCTGACAAAGATGAATAGAAAAATCGTCAGATAAAAAGCCAGTACCAGGCCTGTGTTTGCCCAGTTTTCTTTAAGCCAGTTGTAGTATTCTTTTAATTTCATAATAAACGCTCCTTTTTTTATTTCGATTCGGGGAGAAAGGCTGTAAGGATCATAGTTTCCAGATAATCAAGATCAGATTTTATATCCTGTATATCATTCAGGGAAGCACGGGAGATAGCATAGCCGAAAACAAGACTGATCAGTGCATCACCATAGATTCGAGGATCTTCGCCTGCTAAGCTCCCCTGTGCTATGTGACGGGAGAAAAACTTGTCCAGTCGGGTCACACTACGCATCGGACCTTCTTTGAGCAGATCCTTCAATTCCGGATTTCTGATAGATTCGAAGAGCATCATGCGGATAGTCCGGTTTTGCTCGATAAAGTAGCGGCAAAGGGCTTTTGAAAAATAGCTAAGACCTTCCCGTAATCCCAGGTCTCCTTCGTGATCAGAGATTTCCAGAATTACGGAGCCCTGGATCTGTTTTACCGTCTCCCTGAAAAGCGTTTCTTTGTTTTTAAAATGCCGGAAGAGTGTCACTTCCGCGACACCGGCCTTTGCGGCAACAGCAGCAG
Source organism: Sediminispirochaeta sp. (assembly GCA_024763455.1). GTDB lineage: Bacteria > Spirochaetota > Spirochaetia > B11-G9 > B11-G9 > B11-G9. The sequence goes on from JANTFL010000121.1 coordinate 5,666, forward strand.
TCGTAGTTCCTGAATAGCCGTTTTCTTCAAAAAGCCGCGATGCCGCCTCGAGCAGTTGTTCTTTGGCCGTCATAATACACTCCTTTTTCTAATGTAAGTAAGTAATTACTAACATAATAGAAAAAACAAAAAAGGTCAAGGTATTTCCAGAAACTATCGAAATGGGCTGATGCACCTATTTCCTGCTGCCAATTGCCCCTGTTTTTCAAGTAAAGACTTTCATTTTTTAATTTATTTCCCTATCATTCGTATTGATATGAGTAAAAAACTTGCATTGTTTATAAAAGAGATGATGCCGGAGATATCTGAAGATCAGTTGAGCACACTTGTGCAGGATCTTCCTGTTGTGGAATATCCCCGGAATAAGAGCCTGGTACGCCAGGGAGAGGCTGCAGAAGACTGTTATTTTGTACTCCAAGGCTGTCTCCGTATGTACTATGTTGATGAAGATGGTAATGAACATACAGTAGATTTTTTTACAGAGCTCCAGTCTTTGACTATTTTTGAAAGCTATAAAGAGGGAAAGCCTTCTCCCTATTCGGTTGAATGCATAGAGGACTGCCTGCTTCTCGAGGGTGATCTGCAGAATGAAGAAGAGATGAATAGAAAATATCCCTTCCTTCAGAACATTGTCCGTTCCGCACTGGAATCCAATCTCGCATCGGGGCAGATGGATATGGCGCTGTTCAGGGCTTCAAATCCTGAGCAGCGCTACCTTCAGCTTCTGGAAAAACGGCCCGGCCTGGCCGGACGGGTGGCGCAGCATCAGCTGGCCAGCTATCTGGGGATA
>JANTFL010000122.1 GCA_024763455.1 Sediminispirochaeta sp.
CTGCTTCAGAAACCGGACATACTGCTTCTTGATGAGCCGACAAACCATCTCGATGCAGAATCCGTTGCCTGGCTGGAGCATCACCTGAAACAGTACGAGGGCACGGTTATTGCCGTTACCCACGACAGGTACTTTCTGGACAACGTAGCAGGATGGATCCTGGAACTTGACCGCGGAGAAGGAATCCCATGGAAAGGAAACTATTCATCCTGGCTGGAGCAGAAGGAAAAACGGCTGGAAAACGAAGAGAAACAGGAAAGCACCCGGCGTAAAACGCTGCAGAGAGAGCTTGAATGGATACACATGAGCCCCAAGGGGAGACATGCAAAGAGCCGGGCCAGGATTAAATCCTATGAGAGTTTATTGAGCAATGATACTGCAGAACACGCAAAAAATCTTCAACTCTACATTCCCTCCGGTCCCCGGCTTGGTGATATCGTTATCCGGGCGGAGGGGGTAAAAAAGTCTTTCGATGACAAGGTCCTTTACGAAAATCTTTCCTTTGATATTCCACCCGGAGCCATAGTAGGTATCATCGGTCCTAACGGAGCTGGAAAGACAACCCTTTTCAAAATGGTAATTGGCCAGGAACAGCCTGACAGCGGTACCATAACTGTCGGAGAAACAGTTAAACTTACCTACGTAGACCAGATCAGGGAGAAGCTTGACCCTGATAAAACTGTCTGGGAGATGATCTCAGGGGGACATGATAGTATCCGTCTTGGGAAAAGGGAAATGAACAGCAGAGCATTTGTGTCCCAGTTTAACTTTAACGGAACCGATCAGCAGAAAAAAGTAGGAGTGCTATCCGGAGGGGAGCGGAACAGGGTAAACCTCGCCATGATGTTAAAAGAAGAAGCCAACGTTCTCCTTCTTGATGAGCCTACCAACGATCTTGATGTCAATACGATACGGAGTCTTGAAGAGGGGCTGGAAAGCTTTGCCGGATGTGCCGTGGTTATCTCCCACGACCGTTGGTTTCTTGACAGGGTTGCAACCCACATACTTTCGTTTGAAGGGGAAAGTGAAGCTTTCTGGTTTGAAGGGAATTGGAGCGAGTATGAGGAAGACCGCCGGCGCCGGCTTGGAGATGCTGCCACCCAACCCCACCGAATAAAATACAGAAAATTAACCAGAGACTAATAAAATAGTCGGTATTTTTTATATTTTCCACATTATTATGCTATTCTCCTCTTGCAGGCTGAATCATGCCATGCTACTATAACTCAATTTTCAAAACACTGTTTCAAATATCGGAACCGGAGGAGATATGACAAAAGTCAAATGGCTCGGCAGAGGCGGCCAGGGCGGATTTACTGCATCACGGCTTCTTGGAAAAGCAGCATCCCTGTTCGAAGGGAAATACGCCATGGCATTCCCCTCGTTTGGTCCGGAGAGGCGGGGCGCTCCGGTACTGGCATTTACCAGGATAGATGATAAAAAAATTACCGACCGAAGCGAATTTAATTCTGCAGACTACCTCGTTATTATGGATGAGACGCTGCTGGATGAATCGGCAATGGAAAGCCTTTCCGTGGAGGGAAAAGTTATTCTGAACAGTGCAACCCCTCAGCGGTACACCTCTCTTGCAGAAGACGGCCGGATCATTGCACTGGATGCCACCTCTCTCGCACTTGAAATTATTAACCGCCCTATCACAAATACCGCCATGTTCGGGGCACTGGTAGCTGCTTCAAAAATTGTTACGGTGGATTCCGCTCTCAGCAGTATTGAGGCGGAAATGAAACCGGCACTTGCTGCTAAAAACATGGATATCGTACAAAAAGCTTATGATCTTGTAAAGGAGATGATTGATGGATAAACCGGAGCTGAAAGATTTTACCAAACCGGAGTCAATACGTGATTATCCCGTTGGTCCCTCTTTTTATGGAGGCCATCTCGTTTCAGTTAATTCAGGATGGAGAACATTTAGACCCGTTGTTGCCCTTGATACCTGTACCGGCTGTTTCCGGTGCTATCTGGTCTGTCCCGACGGAGTTATTGCCAAAACCGAGGCAGGGAAAGTAGCTGTGGATTACGATTTCTGCAAAGGCTGCGGTGTATGTGCTCATGAATGTCCTTTCAGCGCTATTGATATGGTCAAGGAGGATATCTCCGAATGATAGATACCCGTAAAAATGAAAGTGTATTTGTATCCGGCGACGAAGCGGTAGCTTTGGGGGTGCGGCTTTCACGGCCCCAGGTTATCTCAGCCTATCCCATCACCCCACAGACCATAGTTGTTGAACGTTTGTCAGAAATGGTGGAGGATGGATCCCTTGATGCCAAGTACATACACGTTGAGTCTGAGCACTCCGCCATGTCTGCGGCAATGGGCGCCAGCTCCGTCGGGGCACGGGCATTTACCGCAACATCTTCCCAGGGACTGCTCTATATGGCCGAAGGTCTGCACTACGCCAGCGGTGGGAGAATGCCTATTGTTATGATGAATGCGAACAGATCACTGGCCCTTCCATGGAGCATTTTTGGTGATCACCGGGACTCCATGTCAATGCTTGACTCCGGTTGGATTCAGGTTTACGTCGAAGATGCCCAGGAAGCTCTGGACATGACTATTCAGGCATACCGGATAGCTGAAGACCCTTCAGTACTGACCCCTTTCATGATTAACCTCGACGGATTTATCCTTACCCATACCTACGAGCTTGTTGAAGTTCCCCGGCAGAAAGAGGTCGATTCATATCTTCCCCCCTTCTCTACTCCAAACAAGATGAGTCTTGAAACCCCGAAAAGTATGGGATTCAGTACAAGCCCTGCGGATAATATGGAGTTCAAGTATCAGCAGCACAAAGCAATGATGGATTCCATGGAAGTAATAAAGAAAGCTGATAAAGAATTCTCTGAGATGTTCGGCCGCTCCTACCATGGTTTAGTTGATTGTTACCAGTGTGATGATGCTGAATATATCCTTGTAACAGCTGGCAGTGTTACCGGTACTGCAAGAGTGGCTGTGGATACTATGAGAATAAAGGGTATTAAAGCAGGAGTTCTAAAACTCCGGTTTATGCGCCCATTCCCTGAACAAGAGATACGGAACATTCTTTCCGGAGCTGTTTCCTATGGTGTTCTCGACAAAGATATCTCCTTCGGTTATGAAGGGACCATGTTTACAAACGTAAACTCCGCTCTCAGTGGATCTAAAAATTTTCCCCGGGGAATGAATTTCGTAGGGGGATTAGGGGGAAGGGATATAAGTGTACAGGATATAGAGGAAATGTTTATTGCTCTTCAGAAATGCCCTGATAATGCCTATGGTGACTATATAAAAAGCAGAGTCAGTTTTGTAAATATGGGAGTAAATATAAATGAGTAGCAATCGTATTACTGTTAAAAATATGACGGATAAAGAATATTTTTTGGGACATAAGGCATGCGCAGGATGCGGTGGGAGTCTTGCCGTCAGGCTTGCTTTAAAGGTTTTCGGAGACCGGACTTTTGCGGCACTCCCTGCCGGCTGCATGTCTGCTGTCGGGTTTATCTATCCTCAAATGGCTTTCCTGAACAATGCAATCATATCAACCTTTCCCGGAACAGGTTCAATGCTCTCCGGCATGCGGGCAGGACTTGATGCCCTTGGAGTCAAGGATGCTCATGTTGTTGGATTTGCCGGAGACGGAGGTACTGCAGATATCGGACTTCAGGCTCTTTCCGGTGCAATTGACAGAAGGGAGAAGATTATTTATATATGCTACGACAACGAAGCCTACATGAATACAGGAGTTCAAAAAAGCGGCCTTACCCCTTACGGAGCACGGACGACGACCTCCCCTGCAGGAAATAATTTACCCGGATCGGTAATGCAGAAAAAGAATCTCTTTGAAATCGTTGCAGCCCACGACATCGCCTACGCTGCCACTGCAAGTGTGGGATATCCACAGGACTACCTTAACAAACTCTCAAAAGCTGCAGCGGTAGAAGGTACTTCCTATATTCATATCTATGCTACCTGCCCCACCGGCTGGGGAACCCCAACCGAAACATCTGTCTCTCTTGCCAAGGAAGCGGTAGACTCCGGCCTCTGGTATCTTGCAGAGTATGAAGACGGAGCGTTTACCCTTAACAGAAAACCCAAAGAATTTTTTCCTGTCAAGGAACATCTGCTTAAACAGGGACGCTTTAAACATCTTAAAGATTCCGATATCAAAGTAATTGAAGAAGCCCGGGATAAAAAATGGAAACGGATGCTGGAGAAGTGGAATTGAAACCTAGAAAAGACACTTCGTTCCTATAATCTTAAAAAATGACTGATCACATATGTCAACACTACACGCACAACAAACTATACTTTAGGTCACTAGTGAGGGTTTTATGTTAATCTGTGCCAGGGTCATCCCTTTTTCTTTTGTGATTTTTAAAGATTTTTTATCCTGACCTATATTACTCAACAGACGGGCCATCATAACAATCCCTAACCCAGCCCCCTCACTGTCATCCGAAACCTTGGTATAAGTCTCACCTATATCATTTAATTCCCAGGCTGCATTAAGTCTGGATTGTATCCTCTCTTCCTCAAAAGGAAGAAGTTCTGCATTATTATGGACTGATAGTATAAGCTGGTCATCTGATATCTGAAAGCCAATAACAATATAGTATCCATGTTTTTTTTGTTTCAGTAAAAATCCTTCAAGATTGTCCGTTACATCATCCTTGAAAGTCTTCATCCCCCGGTTATAGTCCCTGATATTTTGTATATCCAACCCTTTTTCATGAAAGTATATTCTTTTTAAGTTGGCCTTTTTTGCATTCGTAGCCAGTTCGTGAATGCAGTAGGCAAGGTTTATTTCAAATTGCGGTCGATGAAGATGCTCAAGATATAGCCGCAGTACTTCTTCGATAAAACTTCGTGTTTTGGGGTGATATCTGCTTGTTTTAACCTGAAAAGGCTCCCCTGTACTGATTGACTGAATAATCTGACTTCGTATGTTATTGGAAAATATCAATGATTTATTTTCATGCACCTTATTTGAAACAGGGTATTCAAAGAGAATAAAGGTTACATCATCATGCAGTGCTATATCATTTTTAAAAGTGTTAAAATCGTTAAAAATTGAAGTAGTTATATCATTAATATCCTTGTTTACGTATTTGGCAATGATAGAAGAAGCATGTTCCATGGAGTAGTATTCTCCGGAAAAATTTATCTGTTCAAGAAGACCATCCGTAGCAAGAAAGAAACGATCTCCCCGTTCCATTTTCCGGTACTGAAATTTCAAGTCAACAGCAGCTGCCACTCCCAAAGGCATATTGGTGTCTTCAGCAGAAGGAATCTGCTGCGAGGCTCTCCCGAACATGACGTAGTGGGAATGCCCCATATCCGCAATAGTAAGAAGGCCGGTTTTTTCATTAAAAATAATAAATACCCCGGTTACATACTTATCTCCTGAAAAACTTGAAAATATATTTGCATTTAAATCGGCTACAAACTCTTCAAGTCCTTTCTCATAATTGTAACTGTTTGTGAACCCATATAACATCGAACTTACCAGGGATGCTGCCATTCCTTTCCCGGAAACATCACATAGCGCAATAAAATAATTCTCTGAATCTATTTTTTTTACTGTATAAAAGTCTCCGCCTACATCAAGGGCCATAACTGAAACAGCACTATAGGCGAAGTTGCTTGTACGTTTCACATCCTTTCCTTTAACAATCCGGGACTGTATCTGTTTTGAGAGCACGAAATCCCTGCGGGTTATATCTGCAAGATAAACCAATAGATCATTGGAATTAAAAATACCATAATAACTACCCCTGTTCACTACAAGGAAAAAATCATTCACAGTTCCCGTAAGGGTCCCTTTGATTTTCTCACTAACAGTAAAAATATTATCCCGCATATCAAAAACTTCTACATCATGATTATACATTTCAAGATATGAAGAAGCGGTCTCTCTGCTGAAAACTTCCCTTCCATAAGCTTTACTCATCAAATTAAAGAGATTTTTTCTGATAATAACTCCCTGGACATTCCCATCTCTCTTGATTACTGCGACTGCCTGAATAGAAGGATTGTCTGTAAGCACATCTACCAACGATGTCAGGTATGTATCTTCTAGTGTATAATATCGGCTGGATACAAGCCTGCAGACATCTTGAGAAAGTGCTACCTCCTTTGCAGTTTTAAAAAGAACGGAATTCTGATGTATAAACCTGTTTTCATTTTCTTCCAGCCTTTCTATAGTAGTTATCTGTTCTTTCATTTTTCAAAACTTCCCTATGGACGGATATAAACATTTCTTAACAGCATTCTTTAGATCATGTTCCAGTTGAAAAAAATCAGTTAACCCGGCATGTTCTATTACTTCAAAAACATTTTCCTTCATACCGGAAATGATAAAGCGTTCATCCCTGACTTTGGCATCGGTATTGAGTTTTATCAAAACTCCAACTCCACTGGAATCAATAAATGT
>JANTFL010000123.1 GCA_024763455.1 Sediminispirochaeta sp.
AAATTTTTTGTAAGGGGAGGAATTGCAGGCATACTACCTCTGCTTGATGATGCGGAAATTTTTGATATTGGCTATGGAATAAAAGGAGATGTTGGTTATAGAATTGTATCAGTGGGAAACAGTCTGGTTTCTATTGGTTTAGGTACCGGGCTATTTTTGGATCAGGCTTCAGCAAAGAAGGGAGTGGTATACCCGTATAATTTTATGAGTATCCCTTTGTTCCTGAATGCAGAATATAGATTGAATATGGGAAGACTCTTTCTATCCGCGAGGCTGGCGGCAGGGGGAACATTAAACATGTTCGTTTATACAGGAACTGCACCTACTGCAGAGACTACAGTCATTTCTATCAACCCTGCGATATTTCCGGGAGTATCAGTAGGTTACAGGGTAACTGAAAAGATTGGTTTCTCTCTTTTCAGTGACTGGTCTATGACATTTTTTAAAACATATCCCTACACAGCAGTGAATGCCGGCATTGCTGTTGAATTAAATTTGTAGGTTAAGGGAGAGCGATTATGAATAAAAAGCAAGCAGCCATAGCAATAGTTATTCTAGGACTTATACTGATGTTCATAAGTTGTAATGATATCAACCCGTTCTATGCCGGCGGGGTAGTTCCCGGTGGTAACTGGATTTACTTTGCGGAAGGCGACACTATAAAACGGATGAGGTTGGATGGGTCAGAAACAGCCAGTGTTTTTAAATTTAATGATGCAGGAACCTATAGTGTAAGAAAAATACAGTTGGATCCTTTACGACAGAAAATGTATATATTGTATTCACTGATTACTCCTCCAGGCTCAAAAATCGTTGAATATAATCTTGATGGATCCGGTGCAAAAGTGATCCTCGATAGTGGTAGCATTTATGATATTTACGATATCTCTATTGATCCGGGTAAGGGGTATCTCTATTTCATACCAGGAAACACGGGGATAAAAAGTTATAATGTAGAAACAACCCAGTTTACAGATGTTTATACTGTTTTATTAGGTACTACACCCTTTTTTGTGTCGCCGGATTATAAAGGCGGAGTATATTTTGTTGAAAATGGAAATCTTCAGAAAGTAAACAATACGGCAACCTCAACTTTTATCACCAATGTGGGTACTATACGTGGTCTAAGTTATGACAGATTCGAAAATTATCTTTATACAACTGGGGATACGGGAATGATATATAAAATAGATCCAAGTAATGGCACTTCAACAGGTATCGCTACATTTGAAGATCTTGATTATTCTCCTGTTGTTGCTACTACTGATAAGAAGATTTATTTTTATGATAATAATGCTTTTATAATGCCATATTCCATTTTTAGCATGGACATGGATGGATCAGGTAAAAAAGCTGTATACACTAATGATTTTGGGATAAGTGCATTTGACATTTTGTCGAAATAGCCTGTTGTGAAATTGACGAGTATAAACCCGGCCTGAGCTTGTAAGGCTCGGGCCAGTATGTTTACCACAGTTATTCTCTTTACTACGATTAGTGTGTTATGTACACGAACGTAGGCTGGTGTATGTCAAACAGGGGGGGAGTAATACTGGAATTACAATCATGCGTATCCTCTTCCTTCTCAGCGGGGGTTTACCATCCAGCAGGGCGGGGTACCGTGCCCCGCGCAAAATAATAGTATCAACCAGAAATTTGCTTCCCATTAATTTTGTTATTACAATTAAAGTGGAGGCTGTGCCATGATAAACAAGATACTGGTAGGTGTAGACGGTTCCGGGGATAGTTTTAATGCGTACAAGAGTGCCTGTGAACTGGCGGAAACCCTGAATGCTGTCATGGAGGTAGTGTTTGTGGTGGATACAAGAAAAACCGAGATCCCCTATATGTATACAAGCACCTTTAACGACATTGCGTACGAAAAGATATACATCCCTCCGGACCCCGAAATGGTGTCGTTTTATACTAAAATGAAGGATGATTTGAGAAAATTCGGGGAGAATTGCCTAGCACGGTGTAAAGAGTATGCGTGTTACCCGGAGATAGATAAAAAGATGGTCATTCTTGAGGGGGTTCCACAGGATGTGCTTCTGGAAAAAGTTAAAGGAGAGAGTTTGATAGTGATTGGACGGCATGGAGAGAACGGGAAATTTCACTCCAGTGTCCTTGGATCTACTACCGAAGAGTTAATCCGCAGGTCAAATGTACCCGTTCTGGTGGTAGAAAATCCGGTGAAATCGATTAAGGAGATAGCTTACTGCCATACCTCAGGGGCTTCAACGGAACATACTCTCGATTTTCTCCTTGATAACTTTAACAGACGGGGTGTTAACCTCACGGTTATTCATCAAAAGAAATGTGAGATTCCGGTAAGGATCCTGGAATCGTTCCTTGGGGATATAACGAGGATTACTGTTGAGCATGAGGGCAGGATAGCTGCTGAATTGGAAAAACACACCTTCAATGCTGTTGTAACAGGTGCTCATGGGAAGCATAAACTAACCGACTTTATTGTTGGATCCGCCGCTGTTCATCTGGTCCGTAAAAGCAGGGTTCCGCTGTTTATTGTTAATTAAACAGTTGCAAAATAGTCCATTCTTATTTATTCTATAGCTAAGGGAGTTGAGATGGCAGAAATTGAAGACAGAAAGCTCCAGTTGGTTACATTCCAACTCGGCGAAGAGCTCTACGGTATTGATATCATGACTGTTGAGGGTATTGTAAGAGTCGCGGAGACCCGGGCAATCCCGAATGCACCAGCTTATGTGGATGGAATTTTCAATTTAAGAGGGGAGATTATCCCGATTATAAGTCTTCACAAACGGTTTCACCTGCACCGTCCCGAGATGAGTGAAGAGGATGAGCTTTTAAGCGGGTTTGTGATACTGAGAATAAGCGGAATGAAGCTGGGTATTATTATAGATAAGGTGTCCAGGGTTGTTACCGTCGATGTAAACAAAATGCAGCAGCCTCCGCAGATGCTCTCGGGGATTGGCGCAGAGTACATCCAGGGGGTTTTCAGCAGAGATGAAGGCTATCTCATCATTTTGAACATAGACAGGCTCTTTGATCCCAAAGAACTCCAAAAATTAGACTCAATCAGCAGATAGTACGGGTACACGATGATACCGGTTTTTAAACCCTCAATTAAGCGTAAGGACATGGACAGTGTTTTAACCTGTCTTGTGTCTGATTTTATAGGCTACGGCGAAAAAACAAAGGAGTTTCTCCACCTGTTAACCAGCTCTCTCGAAGCAGAATATGCCTACGGTTTTCGGGATTATTCAAAGGGGATTGGTTTTGCCCTGGACAGTCTTGAGCTGGAAAAGGGCAGCAGGATTGTTATCTCACCCCTGTCCCCGGCATTCTATTTTACCGAAATTACGGCGCGGGGATTCGAGGTTCTGTATGCGGATATTAATCCTGCTGACGGCTGTATGGATCCAGCTGAACTGCAGAAACTGATGGGGCTTGAACCGTCGGCGGTACTGCTCCATTTTCCCCTGGGGAATATTCCGGATCTTGAAGAGATCCGTGCTTATAATCTTCCGGTCATAGCCGATATTTCAACGGCCTTCGGCGGAGACTATAAGGGAGTACCATTCAGCAGTTTTGCCGATATCCTGGTTTTACATCTTGAAGCTGAGGGAATGATAACAGCAGGGGGAGGAGCGGTAGTTTTTTCAAGTACCAGAAAGTATACCTCAGCTATGAAATCAACGGCGAAGGCGATTCCTGAACTATCTTTTCTCACCGATATCAACTCCTCTCTGGGGTTAATACAATTTGGCCAGAAGGAATCTTTCCTTGAGAAAAGGAGAGCGATGAAGGAAATTTTTATGGTTTCTCTTATGAAGGGTCGTCATAAGACATTTTTGACAAAGGATGGGGTACTTCAGATCCCCTTTTCGTTTCCGATTTTACTTGAAGGGAATGTTCAGGAAGTAAGGCAGTACGCAAGAAAGAAGAGTATACGGACTCACGCTGCATTTGAAGATTCAGCTCTAGCCAATTATCAAATAGACAGTTACCCCTGTCTAAAAGCGGGATCCATCCTGAAACGGACCATACTTTTCCCTTTGTATCCTCTATTGAGTAAGAAGAATATCGAAATTATAGCAAAAGTGCTTTCAACTCTTCCATGATTAGAGACGGAGAATAGTATGAAGCGGACAATAAAAAAAGTTATGCTGATTGTCAACATGCATAAGACAGATGCTTCTGAATTGACCAGGGAGATAGAGGAGTATCTTAAAGCAAAAGGGATTGAGACGGTTGTTGTGGGGTTTGTAGGAAAACCTGAAAATCCGGAGGTACAAGATGTGGACTTTGTTTTTTCCCTCGGAGGCGATGGAACGGTGCTCTACTGTGCCAGAATTGTTGAGAGTACCGGAATCCCGATACTTGCATTGAATCTGGGTAATTTTGGGTTTATTACCGAGATCTCAAAACATGAGTGGCGGTCTGCGTTTGAACGGTTTGAGCGAGGGGAGGCATGTCTTTCCAGAAGGATAATGCTCAAAGTGGTTGTTGAACGGGAGGGAAGAAAGATTGCTTCTTTTAAGGGTCTTAATGATGCCGTAATCAGTTCCGAGGGTATTTCGACAATCGTTAAACTCCGGCTTATGATCAACAATACCCATCTTGGTGAATACAGGGCTGACGGGGTGATCGTTGCAACACCTACCGGATCCACTGCCTACAGTGTTTCGGCCGGGGGCCCCATTCTGGAACCGGAAATGGAGGCAATTATAGTTAATCCGATATGTCCGTTTACTTTGTCCAACAGGCCTATTGTTATGTCGGGAGATGAGGTTATTTCCATTTTTGTTGAAAAGGATCAGCGTGTGGGGGTCATCCTTTCCATAGACGGGCAGGAATCTTTTCCTCTTTATCCTGATGACAGGATAATCATTGAAAAATCGAGGAGTAAGACCCTCCTGGTAAAGTCGGATGTCAGAAACTTTTACGAGATACTACGGTCAAAGCTGAATTGGTCAGGAGGTCCTGATGCTTGAGGAATTGACAATAACGAACTATGCCCTGATAGAGTCTCTAACAGTCCGGTTTAAAGATGGACTTAATATTCTCTCCGGGGAAACCGGCGCGGGAAAGTCGATTATTGTTGGAGCTTTGAGCCTGATTCTCGGCGGAAAAGGAGACCCTTCCCTTATCAGAACAGGGGCCGAAGAAGCGGTCGTTACAGGGACTGTAAAACTTCCGGACAGCGGAGGGGCCCTCATGTATCTACAGGAGAGGGATATTACCGATGATGACGGCTATATTATTATCAGACGGGTTTTAAAGAGAAGCGGCCGGGGTTCTATATATGTTCAATCGGTGCCTATGGCCAGACAGGATCTTATAGAACTTACTTCGTTTCTTTTTGATATGCATGGACAGCATTCGCATCAGTCCTTGTTGAATATAGAACAACACCGGAGACTTCTTGACAGTTACGCCGGTATTTCCGCAGATGTTGAAGAGCTGAAGACTCTTTTCACGGCATTGACCTCTTTGAAAAAAGAGTATGAGGATTTAAAAAAATCAGAGCGGGAAATATTGGTGGAACAGGATATCCTTCGTCATGCTCTCGGTGAGATAGACTCTGCAGATCTCCGTCCCGGAGAGGAAGAGGAGCTTGTAAAAGAGAAGAAGCTTCTTCTTCAGCACGAAAACCTGATGGAGCTTTTTGATGGTATAACCGGACAGCTTTCTTCGGCAGAAGGGGGAGCTCTTCTCCTCTTGAGAAAAACCCGTGAAATGCTTGTTAAGATGAGTACTATTATGCAGGAGGCGGAGCCTCTTTCGGGTAGGCTGGATAATGCTTTTTTTGAAATTGAAGATATTTTTGAAACATTAAGCTCCATGAAGGAGGAGATAGACTTTTCCCCTACAAGGCTTGAGGAATGTGAAGAGCGCTTTCAGACAATTAGAAGACTTGAGAAAAAATACGGCGATTCAATAGAGAAGGTTTTGGAGTACAGGCAAGAGGCTGAGAAAAAACTGCTTATGTATGAGAGCAGAGAGGAAGAACTGGCCAGACTTGAAGAAAAAATCGTTTCTGCCGAAAAGGAAGTCCTCGGAAAAGCTGCTGAGATTTCCAAAACACGTAAAGCCCGATCTCAAGAACTTGAGAAGGAGATTCTTTCAGGGTTGAAGCACTTGGGTATGGAGAAAGCTTCCTTTCTTGTTTCTGTATCCGGCAGGGAATCCTCTGCGGGGAGACAAGCCTGCGGTCCTACAGGGATGGATGTCGTGGAGTTTATGATATCCCCCAATCAGGGGGAACCGTTGAAACCCCTTAAAAAGATTGCTTCCGGAGGGGAACTTTCCAGAATAATGCTGAGTATCAAGACCGTTCTTGCGGACTCCGACAGCATATCTACGCTGATTTTCGATGAGATAGATACTGGTATCGGCGGTGAAATAGGCCTCGCTGTCGGGGA
>JANTFL010000124.1 GCA_024763455.1 Sediminispirochaeta sp.
ATTCGTTACTTTTTCTCCCGTTTCCTGGATTTTTTCAAGCCGAAAGTAACTCCCCCCAATCCAAACCCCACTAAAAATATTAAAAAATACATTACCGCTCTGGACATGGTGATTGTCCAAAAAAGAAACGTAATTTGGGATGTTTCTGTATTTTGTGCCATAAAAACAATGACGAGTACTGCCGCAATGATTGCTATAATAAATCGTAACATTTCTTTCCTCCTTCCCTGTTACTGTGATTTAAGATATCGTAATTGTAAACTTACAAGTTCTTTTCTTTCTCTCCATCTAAAGAAACATCAAAACGTAAGCTCTGCCCCTCAGCCTGCTCAAGATAAGTTGTAGTACTCGGAAATGCAAATTTAATCCCCTCCCGGTTAAACTCTTTCATTATGTGAAGATTTACCCGCTCAGTAAACTCCATATACTTCCAATAGTCAGGAGGGGAATACCAATATAAGACCTGAATATTTAAGGAATCGGGGTTAAATTCACTGAAATGAACCCGAGGGGGGAAATCTTCAATCATACCTTCATGATTTTCCAGGATTCCTCTTATTATTGACACTGCCTTTTCAACCTTCTCAACAGGGGTATCATAGGTGATCGTTATATTCGTTAATCTCCTGATAAAGGGACGTCTCCCGATATTTTCAATGGAAACAAGGGCCATCTTGTCATTGGGAATGATAACCTGATGACCGGTTAACGTTCGGATCCGTGTACTTCGGAACCCAATCCCTTCAATAACTCCATCGAACCCCTCCGCAACGACCCTTTCTCCAATTTTAAAGGGCTTATCCGACATAATCATAATACTCCCAAAGAAATTTTTAAGAGTATCCTGAGCCGCCAGAGCTACTGCCAGCCCCCCAATCCCCAGTCCGGCAAGCAGAGTTGTCAGGGGTTGTCCGGTAAAAATCCTTATAACCGAAAAAATCACTGCTGTGATGATGAGAATACGCAAAATCATCCTTAACATTTCGACAAGGGTCTTATCAAGACTATTGGTTTCTTCATCAGAATAGCGGCTTATTTTAGATCCAAGGACCTCAGAAGCACGGTAGATAAAAATAAAAAGTGATAGAACCAAGAGAAAGTTAATACTTTTATTGAGAAGGTCCATGGCTCCCGGATTGTTTGGAACAAGTGTTTTTATCCAGATTGCAGCAAAAGCCAGTATCATAATCCTGATCGGCATAGAAAGTGATTCAATTATAATCTTGACTATGGGTCTTCCTGGTCTATGTTGATAAAGACCTTCAACCGCAGCAAAAAACTGATGCACTGCCAGGAACAGGAAACCGATGAGGAGTATCCCATCTACAATCAGTATAGCAGAAACACTTCCGGATGCTCTTACTTCTTCAGGGAAGAAATTCAAAATATTCCAAAGAAGCAGCGACAGAAGGATGAGGGAAAACGTTGTTTTAAGCCCCCTTCTTGATACAACCAAGAGCTTCTGTTTTAAGGAGTCCCCCGGAAAATCGCTGAACTTTTTCTTTTCCAAAATAGAAAGCGCCTTAAATGAGGTAATAAGAATACCAGAATACAGCAGTATCAGTGATGGGGCATGAAAAAGGACATTCCACGGGTATGGCGGTATAGTCGATGATTGGATCATTTTTAGGAAAGTATAAAAAAGTAGGAATCGGAGCAATACTCTGATAATTCGTAAAGCCCATGGAGGGGAAAGTGCTTTCCTTTTGTGTTTTATAAGTTTTAGATTGTGATTCAGGGCATAAGAAAAGACAATCTCCATAAGTACTAAAAAGAGAACAAGTCCCCCGAATGCAATAAGAAGATTGCTAGTTTCCCAGTCCGAGTAGAAGTGAAGTATGTTATAAAGCAGGGCTGTCATCATCCTTCAATCTTCCTGCATGGCCAACTAATTGTCAACGTCTGGCAGTAAACTTTTTGGCGCTTTTATTATTAACAGTAATCAAGTGAATACTCGAATAATAAACAGCCGCCGGCTGAAAATACCAGCAGCTGTTTTATAGGTTATTTATGTGCTTTATGTCCTTGATAGTTCAGTCTCTTTAACTCTGAGATTGCGGTATTAAGACCATCAATATCTTTATTACCGCAGGCTCCAATCCCTTTGAATGCAGCATTGATGAAGGCTTCCATGGTAGCATCCCAATCTGCCTGTGAACCTCTGGGAGGGGTATAATCCCTGATCAGGATCATTCCTTGTGCTAATTTCATGAGGGATTCGCCGGCAGCTTGATAATCTTTTGCCTCTGCAGCTGTTCCTGTACTCTTCATGAGCTGAATGCTGTCCCTCATTACCCTTTTGACCTCACTCTGATTATACTCAGCAAATGCGGCAATGGTTGTAACAAAAAACAAAACAGCAGCAACAATCAATACGTTTTTTTTCTTCATAAATATCTCCTTCGATAGCAGTATTTACAAAAGATACTTATACATTAGTATATTTGTCAAGTTTTAATTTATTCCCGATGCATCCCCTGCCACACATCTGTGCGCCATACACTATAATCCAGTTCATACTTATAGGTTGAATTACAATCCAATCCAATATCCAAACGTATTTTGCCTATTTCCTGAGAGAACTCCAAATCCTTCCCATGAGGAGCAAAGTAGTTATAACTGTATTCTTTATCCTGGTACCGTAAAGTTACCTCGGCACTTCCTCCATGCCGTGGAGAATCAGTTTCACGGAACTGTATGGACAGCAAAATCTTGATTTTATTTCCATCTCTATCAATAAATTCAATCGGCGTCTCTATCGCTTTCTGTTCTCCACTCCCAAGATTGACTCTCAAAGACTTCCTCAGTAGCTGCTTAATATCATACAATAGATCATTAAAATGTCTGGTTCTGTCTTCCAGAACGATACTTTCACCGGGGAGGAGGTTAATCTGTTCCTGCCAGTCATGGAAGGTTATTTCAGGCAGTGTGATTACCCCAAAATCTTTTGTCAGATGTACCCTGATACTATGTTTCCCCGGAGTTAATTCCATACTGAATGGTTTTGTGTGATCTCCTGTCGTATACCCGATAAATTCATCATCTACATATATTCGTGCATCAATAATATAAGAAAATAATTTTACTTCACCTGGTTCCTGCTGCTCCAATGCCAGAATTGATTTTTCTCCTCCTGAATTTACCAGCGAGGAGGCCTCACCGGTAAGGAATTTCAGTATTTTTTCTCCAAGAGCATGAACGGTATTCTCCTGATACCCTCTTTGAGAAAAGGTTCGGCTGCTTCCGGTTTCCACATCGATAAGCGAAATATTAATAAATACATCCTGCCCCAGAAATACATAGCTGCCTTTGAGCATGAAAGATGCTCCCAAGAGCTTTCCAGTCTTTATTGCTACAGAATCATCCATGATTCCGGTGAGCTGAAGATTTTGCTCCTTTAGGACATCATTTATATTCTCCCTGTCCACTACCAGCACTTGATCCGAAGAGGAGAGGTCTTCAATTAAAATGTAGGAGATAATACCTTTAAGATAGTCCTGATCCGGATTTCCGTTCATATTATCGAAGGGTAAAACAGCAATGGAAACAGGGGTGTCCTGCCCAGCGGCCAGGAGTGGGAGAGCCAAACAAAATACTACCAAAAGAAAAAAGAATTTATACATATATTTCATACTGTCAGTATACTACACTCAACTAATTCCTGCTTGAAAAAAATAATAGATTCGTGTAAAACTTCTTTGTCTTTACAGTTTGCATGAAGAGAGTCTTGGCTTATCGACGTAAAGATGAAATACTGTCACTTAAGAATTACTTTCAATGAAGGCAGGGTAATGTGGAAACATGGATACTGAATAACGAAGCGCTGGTGAGATTCAGTTTTTTCTTTGGATTTTTTATTATTATTGCACTTTGGGAAGTTTTAAAGCCCCGGCGGCCACTACAGTACAAGAAATCAATCCGCTGGTACAGTAATATAGGTATTGTTATTTTGAACAACCTGACGATTCGTTTGCTCTTTCCCGTCCTGGCGGCCGGCCTGGCAGCCCAGTGCTCTGAAAAAGGATGGGGGCTGCTAAACAATTATGATTTGCCGGCAGTCATGAGCTTTATCTTTGCACTCCTGATTATGGATGGAGCAATTTACATTCAGCACGTTCTCTTCCATACACTTCCACTTTTGTCCCGGTTCCATGGGATGCACCATACAGACCTGGATTTGGATGTAAGTTCTGGGACACGGTTTCATCCGGTCGAAATAATTCTTTCCATGCTTATTAAGCTCTCAGTAGTGAGTATTATCGGTCCCCCTGTATTAGCTGTGATAATTTTTGAAATCGGACTGAACAGCATGTCGATGTTCAATCATGGCAATATATATATACCTGAAAATGTTGACAGAATCCTCAGATATTTTATTGTCACACCGGATATGCACCGGATTCATCATTCAATTATTCGATCTGAAACGAATTCAAATTTCGGATTTAATTTCCCCTGGTGGGACCGCTTATTTGGAACGTACCGGGCATACCCAAAAGAGGGGCAATTGGGCATGACAATAGGTTTACCTAAATTCAGAGACCCTCAGTATCTCCACTTGCACAGACTGCTTGTCCAGCCATTTGTAAATGATAAACAAAGGAGTAGCCATGAATCTTGAAAAACTTGCATTAGCTGAAAAATACTTTTTACAAAGGTATCCGGGAGGATTTAATCATCCTGAATTACAAGAGTTATCCAAGAAACATAAAATGGAGAAAATAACCTCATTAGCACAAGAGCAGTTCAGCCTTGACAGGTTTAAGATTTCTCAGGATATTTTGGATAGTATGGTTAAGCTGGTAAACAGTTCCTCCATGGTTTCCCTATTCGAAAAACCTAAATTCAGAGACTTTATCAAATCACTTTCTGCAGAACAAAAGGAAGTTGTTGTTTATGGGGTTAAGGAGTTGCTTCATGGTGATGAAAGAGCAGGATTTGAAACGCTTATTGATATTTTTAAGGAAGAAAAACTGGCAAAATGGACATTGATTACTGCCATCCCTGCCTACTATAATCCAACAAAGGATGTATTTGTAAAACCCACGACTGTAAAAAATGTTATAAAATATTTTGAGCTTGACAACCTGGTATATAACTCCCGCCCAACGTATGATTTTTATGCGCAATACAGGGAGAGTATAAATTATATGAAAAGCCATGTAAGCACACAACTTGCTCCGCATAATGCAGCTTTTTCCGGATTTTTAATGATGGTAATGGAGGGATTGTCTTAATAAATTTGTTTTACTGCGTAGAGAGGTGTATATTATATATGAGTAAATATGTCATATACAGGAGATTGAAATGAAAAAAATTATTCCGGCAGTTTTATTTTTGATTGTAGGGTTTGGAGTCTATGCGGAAGGTGACTATGATAGTCAAATATATGTAGATAATTCAGACAGAGCACTTTCAGGATACGATACAGTTTCTTTTTTTTCTGATTCAGCACCTCTTCAGGGTAATGAAATGTGGAAAACAACCTATCTGAATGCTGTCTGGCTTTTTAGTTCCGAGACGAATCTTAATCTCTTTTTAAAAAATCCACAGAAATATGCTCCTGCTTATGGCGGGTATTGTGCATGGGCCATGAGTACCGGGAAACTTGCTCCCGGAAAACCGCAGTACTGGGATATCATTGATAATCGCCTCTACTTAAACTTCAGCAGTTCAACACGGAAAAAGTTCCTCGCAGATATAGATACAATGATAGCTGATGCAGATAAAAACTGGCCGAATATACAACAGGACTTAATAGAGAAAAAATAATTATATGCGGAAGGGGAAGCATGCTCCCGTTCATGTTTCCTTATTCGCGGTTTCCGCTCCGGTCAGCCATAATACAGCACAGTGCAACAGAATTTATTTTAGAACTCTCCGGCTCTGCCCTCGAGAGTATAATATAGGGGACCTTTACCCCCATGGTAATACTTGCAGTTTCAGCCAGATTATATTCAGTCATACTCATTATCACTTTATAAAGAATATTTGCAGAATCCAGCCCCGGACAGACAAGGACATCCGCTTTCCCGGCAACGTCTGCAATGAGCTCTCCTTTCTTTTCATATATTCCCTTAATCCTGGCTGACTCTGGGTCCACGGCAAGATCAAATGAGAGAGGGCCATACACCAGCTTGTGCTCCCAATGGCTCTTTGTGAGTTTCTCTTCCAGAACAGTGGAAGGTAATGACGGGATTATTTTCTCATTAGCAGAGAGAAGTGCGACTTTCGGCGTTTCTATTCCAAGTACGGTACTTGCTACATCTGAAGCATGATTTACCAGGTCTGTCATTCGTTCAAAATTACAATCAACCGTTACTCCTGGATCTGTCAAGAGAAACAATCTGCCGTTGCCAATACATTTCGCTTGAAAGAGGG
>JANTFL010000125.1 GCA_024763455.1 Sediminispirochaeta sp.
GTTATTATTCCCGAATTCCTTTTAATGGGCAAGTTGGGGTGGATAAATACGTATCTTCCCATGATTGTTCCTTCGTTCCTTATTGGAACTACTGGGGTATTTTTAATGCGGAGTTTTTACGAAAATGTACCCAAAGAATTGGAGGAAGCTGCTGTTGTAGACGGTGCATCTCCGTTTATGATCTACTGGAGGATATTTATTCCTGTTTCCAGAGCATCGTTATCCGCCTTGTTTATTATCTCCTTCTTGATAAATTGGAATGCTTTCCTAAGGCCGTTGATATACCTCAACTCAAAAAAGCTGTACACCTTAACCCTGGGGTTGATCAGTTTTGTGGGAGAATTTTCCGCACTCTGGAATTTCCTTTTGGCAGGTGCAGTGGTCTCTGTTGTGCCTATTTTTACGGTGTATCTTTTAATGCAGAGGCAGTTTATTGAAGGAATAACCTCAACAGGAGTCAAGGGGTAAAAAAGACGGGGAGGTTACTCCCCGTCTTTTAAAAGTATTAAACTGCGACCCCGCTGAATATTGATTCGATATCATCTTTGACAGTGCCAATCGGTTTGATATCAAAGTTTTCAACAAGAACCTTAACGACATTAGGTGACAGGAATGCAGGGAGTGTCGGTCCAAGACGGATCCCCTTAACTCCCAGATAAAGAAGTGCAAGAAGAACAATAACTGCTTTCTGTTCGTACCATGCAATATCATAGGCTATGGGCAGCTCGTTTATATCGTCTAATCCCATTATTTCCTTTAGTTTTAGAGCAATAAGGACCAGAGAGTAGGAATCGTTGCACTGTCCGGCATCAAGAACCCTTGGTATTCCATTAATATCTCCAAGATTCAGTTTGTTGTATCGGTACTTTGCGCATCCGGAGGTAAGAATAACCGAGTCTTCCGGCATGGATTCTGCAAAATCAGTGTAGTAATTTCTTCCCTTCTGCCTACCGTCGCAGCCGCTCATAACGACAAACTTTTTAATGGAGCCCGTTTTAACTGCATCTACTATTTTATCAGAAAGATCAAAAACCTGTTTATGGGCAAATCCCCCTACTATGCTCCCTGTTTCTATCTCTGTTGGAGGTTCACAGGATTTTGCATAGTCTATCAATGGGGTAAAATCCTTGGTGCCGTCATTATCCGGAGTAATATGCGGAACTCCGGGGTACCCAGCCATTCCGGTTGTAAAGATACGGTCTTTGTAGGAGTCCTTTACGGGGACAATACAGTTTGTTGTCATAAGAATCGGGCCGTTAAAGGACTCAAACTCTTTATCCTGTTTCCACCATGCATTACCGTAATTACCGTGAAAATGTTTATATTTTTTAAAGGCGGGATAGTAGTTGGCAGGCAGCATTTCACTGTGGGTATACACCTCCACCCCTGTCCCTTCGGTTTGCTTGAGAAGCTGCTCCATATCCTTGAGGTCGTGCCCCGAAATAAGTATTCCCGGTTTATTCCCGGCTCCTATGTTAACCGTTGTCATCTCCGGATTCCCGTAACTCCCGGTATTTGCTGCATCAAGCAGAGCCATGGCTGTTACTCCGTACTCTCCTGTTTTAAGAACTATATTTACTAGTTCTTCAACGGGCAGATCTTTTGTCGTAGCAGCTAAAGCTTCCATCATAAAACCATACAGAGAAGGATCTTCTTTCCCGAGAACCGCGGCATGTTCTGCATACGCCGCCATCCCTTTAAGGCCGTATATGATCAACTCCTTTAATGATCGGATATCTTCATTCTGTTCAGAAAGAACTCCGACTTCCTGTGCTTTATCAGTGAATGAGGTTTCATCGTCGCTTATCCATGTTGCTGCTTCATGAAGAGGAGCATAAGATCCATTGTGTTCCATTAAAGATTTTTTAATCTCAACAGCCTGTTTTATAAGCTCAGAAAATCTTTCATCATCAAAATTGGCATTGGTAATGGTGGAAAAAAGAGCTTCAGCCACAAAACGCCCTGTACTGTTTTCCAGTTCCCCTTTCCTGTATAGTGCTTCACCGTAGATTGCGATTCCCTTTAAGTTAAAAATCAACAAGTCCTGCAGTAATGATGTTTCCGGAGCTTTCCCGCAGACCCCTTTTATTGTACATCCGGTATTTTTTGCCGCTTCCTGGCATTGGTAGCAAAACATTCCCATAATATTCTCCTGTTCTCAACTAAGATGCTTTATAATTAATACTTATTTAGTTATATTTATGTAACCGATGTTACCGGATTGAAAAAAAATGAAAAAATATTGAGGAACAGAACTATAATGCTGAGGAATTCGTTACTACCATGCAGCTTTTTCACTTCTCTTTGCCGTATGAGTCATAATGATCTAAATGAGAAAGAAGGGTTTAATGTCAGGTCCTACAACAAAAAGGCTGTCATCGCAATGCAGGGAGAAGAGTACAGAAGTCTTCTTGTTGTTCTCGAAGGAGCCGCCGGTACCGAGATGCTGGATCCCACCGGGCGAAGAATAAAGCTGGAAACATTTTATCCTGGAGCTCCTCTGGCACCGGGGGTTCTTTTTGCAAAAGACAAAAGACTGCCGGTAACCATTGAAGCAGAGTCGGACAGTGCTGTTTTATCAATAAGCAAACCCGCTCTTTTGTTGCTGCTTAATGAGGATCCTGCCTGTCTGGAGTTTTATATGTCCCTTATGGGGGATAAAATAGCACTTTTAGCCGAAAAATTGCGGTTAATAAAATTTAGTTCCCTGCAGCAGAAGATAGCAGGTTATATTCTTAATCAGATGAATTACCAGCACTCTGTAGATATTAAACTTCCCTATTCCAGGGAATACATGGCAGATCTGTTCGGGGTTGCCCGTCCCTCTTTGTCAAGAGAACTGTCGAGGCTTTCTCATGCAGGAATCATAGAACTGCAAAAGAAACGGGTTACTGTAAAGAAAAAGAAAGCCCTTGATTACATTCTTGCCGGTAAATACGGGAAGCTCCTGGATGGTGAGGAAACATAGCTCTACTTCGTTAGGGTTCTTAAATTCTTGCTATACCAAGAAATGCTGAATGTAAAGCAGCGATAAGCACAATAAACAGTGTCCTCGATTTTTCCGGAGACAAACGTAGAAATGAATAACTGATCGAGTTTCTGCTGCACGCTGAGATGCAGTCACCGCAAAGGGTACAGGTAAAACCTGCTTTGCCTGCTTTCATGTCTTCTACTTTTAAAGCATTATATCTACAGGCTTCGGTACATTGCATGCAGAACAAGCAGCTTGCATCAATTTTTATTCTAAAGGGAGATAGTTTTCCTAAGATGTTTCCAAGCAGCCCGATAGGACAATAGGAGGTACAATGGATCATAACTCCCTTCTTCCTTGAAAGTGTGAGCATGAGAAGCATCCCTGTTAAACCAAAGATAAGAGCTGCTGTGACAGCAAGTGTTGTTGATGCATGGAACAGTCTGAAAATAACTGATGCAAGAATAACAATAAAAAATACAGTCCACCGCAGGGTTCTCCACTTGGTACCCAGAGAATCTGGAGCTGGGGCCGTGGAAGCTGCCAGACCATCCCAGGATCCGAAATAGCAGAGATGACTGCACCAGGCCGGGCCGATGAGGAGAATGGTGGTTGTAAAAAGAATCGGCATAAAGAAACCCGATCCATCGAAAATAGGACCGGCAAGAATCAGAGCCGGAACGGGTATATGGAGGGTCCCGGACATAAGAAATGTTCTGGAAACAAAAATACCTATAAATAGTTGAGAAAAGAAGACAAGAGAGAATAGATTCCAGATCCTCAGTCTGATTTTGGCGGTATCTTTACGGGTCAGAAGGAGATGTGAAACAACCCCGGAATACAGGGCAATAAGGGTTAACTGAAACATGCCCAGGCCCGGGACAAATCTGTCAAAGAGCAGAATGCCCTCAGGACCTTTCATCCGGGCCATGAAGAGAATCACTCCTGCAAGCGTTGCTGAAATAAAAGGTGCTGGCTGCAAATGTATCTTTCCGGCTTTTATAAAACTCATTTTGTCTGGAGTGTAAGTCTCCAGTAGATCCAGACACCGCTGAACACGGCAAATACTACCAGCAGTCCGATTCCCGCAGCAGGATACCCGAACGCACCGGTAAAAAGTGCAATAATAAACCCAATAATGGCTGCTGAGGACCAAATTATTTTAAGATTCAGCATTGTTATAAAAGCATCTTTTCCGAGTTTAATGTTAAAAAGGGATTCTCCCCCTATACCGAAAAGAGCGGCTGCCACCATTCTGGCAGTTATAGGATCAATTGTTTTCCATCCCAGGATATGCATAAACCATGCGGGTGCAAAAAATAATGGCAGGGCAAAAGATATATCCACAATGAAATGGATAATAAACCATATCTTCAATGCTTTCGGTATCTGGCTGTCATACGTGCTATTCATCAAAATCCTCCCCTATGGTATAAGTATAGAAGATAAAGAGGGGAGGAGCAAACCATTGGGAAACGATTATGTCAAAGATATTTTGCTGTCTCAAAAAAACGAGATAACCGAGTATCACATATATACAAAGCTTTCACAGGTAATCAAATCGGAAAAAAATGCTGCTCTTCTGAAAAAGATCGGTCTGGACGAAAAACGTCACTACGAATTCTGGAAGAAACAGTCAGGGAAGGATGTCCGTCCATCACAGATAAAGATCTTTTTCTTTTACTGGATATCCAGATTATTCGGGATAACCTTTGGAATAAAACTTCTTGAAAGAGGGGAGGAATCCGCTCAGGTTAGTTACAGTAAACTGGTAGAGGAAATTCCGGGTGTGGAGGCAATTATTCATGATGAGGATAATCATGAAAGAACCCTCATTGATATGCTGGATGAGGAAAAGCTGAAGTATGCAGGGTCTATTGTTCTGGGATTAAACGATGCTCTTGTTGAACTCACCGGCACTCTGGCAGGATTAACCTTTGCTTTAAGAAATACCCGTCTGATTGCTCTGGCAGGGCTTATTACCGGCATAGCAGCTTCTTTTTCCATGGCAGCGTCCGAGTATCTTTCAAAAAAACAGGAGACTGACGGAGAAGAGGGGGCTGAACCTTTTAAATCGTCAGTATACACCGGGATAGCGTATATCGTCACCGTTATTCTGCTTATTCTTCCCTATTTGACGATTGCAGATTATTTTTATGCACTACTCGTAACGCTGGCAATTGCCGTTTTTATAATTTTTATATTCAACTACTATATATCGGTGGCAAAGGATCTCCCTTTCAGGCGGAGATTTCTCGAAATGTTTGCAATCAGTATGGGAGTTGCCCTTTTTTCATTCGGTGTCGGGTGGGTTATACGTATTTTCCTCGGAGTAGAAGTATGATACAGAAAGGAAGTTTATTTATAGCTGTAGTTGTTGTTCTGATTCTTTTAACTACGGGCTGCAGCGCAAAGGACAGCAGTAAACCGGAGAATGGTAAAAAAGCAGGCATCAGTGATATGCAGGCAGAAAATCCAGCATCGGAACGATTACAGGAGATGCTGACAGATTATCCGCCTGTTATTCAGGAGAGTATTATGAGCGATACCGATGGATTTTTGGCTCTGGTTAAAAAGGCTCTTGAGCTGCCGGATGAAATCTTCGTTATGGCGGATAAAAAACATGCTTTGGGAGAAGATTTTATTCCTGAAGACCTGGTTCCACTCACCGATTATTCAGCGTTAACATTGTCCAGGAAAAACCTTAAACTGAGGATGATCGTTGTTCCCGATCTGTTACGAATGGTTGCAGATGCCCAAAAAGAAGGGTTAACGCTTGTTGTCTCTTCCACCTACCGAAGCTACGATTATCAAAAGATGCTTTTTGAACGGGAAGTAAAGCTCTACGGTCTTGAGACGGCAGAGCGGGAGTCTGCCCGGCCGGGAACAAGCCAGCACCAGCTGGGAGTAACGATAGATTTCGGCAGTATAACCGATGAGTATGCCAATACCCCTCCTGGAAAATGGCTTTTACAGAACGGATGGAAGTATGGTTTCTCCCTTTCATATCCAAAGGGATACGAATGGCTCACCGGCTACCGTCCGGAGGTATGGCACTACCGCTATATCACCCCTGTGGGGACAGAGCTCCAAAGAAGGTATTTCAACGATGTCCAGCAGTATCTGCTTATGTTTATAAATGAGAACAGGAACAGATTAAGGGAAATACTGGATCTGTTCTAGGCCGAAAGATACACTTCCTTTACCTGATCAAGAAGCTCTTTCTCCTCCGGGCTTAATGAGTTGTCGGCCATGGCCGCCTTCACCATCAGGGAGTATATTTTAGTCCTTTTTTTCCGGTCTTCGGGCATCTTTATTGCAAGCCGTCCTGAAGACGCCTGTTTAAACAGCGGAGTAAGTATCTCGGGGTTATACCCGAATTTTCTGGCAATTCCCTCTACCAG
>JANTFL010000126.1 GCA_024763455.1 Sediminispirochaeta sp.
CCTTTTTCTACAAGTGCTTCCACCAATCCTGCTCCAAACCCCTGGGCACCTCCGGTTACCACGGCAACTCCCGAGGGACTGCTTTGTTCCGCAGTGTCATCGTAGGATTCAGACACAGTAAAAGAGCCCGCATCCTTTACACCAACAGTAAACTCGTGTCCATTGCTCCAGATATGTGGTGAAAGTTCTGCAGAAAGTTCCGCTCCGGCTGCCTGCTTGATGTTTTCGAAAACCATATGCTCATTACCGCTAAAACTTCCGTTGTACCTGACAAAGGCTGTCTTACCATTCTTTTTAAAAATCCCTCTCAAGGCGAGAGCGGTTTCTTTGCTTTTATCCATTGGTAAACTCCATGAGTATCTTTTCGCCGGGAACAGGATTGCTTAAATCCAGCATCCTCCCAAAGGTGGAATACTTTTTTATTCGCTGTTCCAGGGGCAGCTGTGAAAATCTGCTATCCCCGTCGATCAGGGAATATTCATCCTCGTACTGAGCCAGTTTCTCGTGGGCAATCAACGCCCAGGTTGAATCGTTCAGGTGTTTGAACATATCCTGTAAAACTTCGGGACAATTGAAACTCTGACGGGAGGAATTAATGTCAACTCCGCTTATCTGCATAAGCCCGTTCCTGCCGCAGAGGCTAATAACCTTCGCCAGCTGTTCTTTTGTATTCCTGGGGGGCATGTAGGTAACCGCCCGGAATCCCAGTTCCTTTAAGACAGGGAATAGCTCTTCTATAAAAGAATCCTCAAACTGCTGTGCTTTTTTATCTCCTGTTGGGCTTTCACCAACATCTCCAAGATAGGCATAGGCAGGGATCCCTTTTATTCCAAGGGCAAAATCAACTACCTTCTTGACAGGAAGGCACTCGTTTTCATTCGGCTGAATAAAAAAACGGGGAAGAAGATTGCTCTTTAGTACACCAAGTAGATCGTATAGATAATGGTGATTATCGGGATCTGAAAGAAATGCTTCCGCTTTACCGGAAAGCTCAACATTTGCTGTAGTTTTAAGGAATTCTGCTGCCTTTTCTCCCCTACCGAAGGTTTCGGTAATTTTGACTGCAGCGGCAAAGAGAATATGACGTTCCGTTATCGAACCGCCGGCAGCAGCCTGTGAGATCCCATAGACATCCTTTTCGAAGTCAATCCTGCCCAGGCCCCACTCATCCATAAGGTTGTTGAGTTTTTCCACCTGTTCTCTGTTCCGAATGTTCCTCGCTTCCCGAACCGGAGATAAGAATTCCTGGGTCTTTCCAAAGTTTTTCTTCGGGATCCCGTGTACCGCCATATAGGCTATCCCTACGGAATCGGGATTATTAAGACGGTGTTTTCCGAATGGGGTATTCTTAAAGCTCACCCTGATTTCAAACCCCGTTGTGGAACCGATCTTTAAAAGTGCTGCGGCCTCGAGAAATTCGTTTCCCCCTGCAATGGAGTCATGATCCATGAGCCCCACCGCCTGAAGTCCTGCCTTCTTTGCTTCGTAAACCGCACCGGCGGGGGAATAGGGGCTGAAGGAGAACATGGTGTGAACGTGGTTGTTCACCTCATTATTCTTCTTAAAGTTTATTTCCTTATTTTTATAGGCATCGGCAATTGTATGCAAAGCTCCCCTTCGTGTTTGAAGGAGGGGGCTGTTTAATTCATATTCTACCTTTTTAATGTTTTTAAACACCTGATCCGGTCCTTCGGATAAACTCTCCGTTTGTCTGGACGGTGCGTACCGTATGGCCGGGAAGGGGCAGTATCTGTTCATGGACTGCGTCAATCAGCCATTCTTTCTGCGGGAAGAAAAGATCTTCCAACTCAGCAGGCGGGGTTATCCAGTTTCTTGCCCCAATAACTACCGGTGGTCCATCAAGATAGTCAAACGCAAGCCGTCCAAGGTTGGATGCCACCGTATGGAGAAAGGATCCCCGCTCCGATGCATCCGAGGCAAGAAGGACTCTTCCGGTTTTTTTAACTGATTCTATCAGGCTTTCGTACTTCAAGGGGCTGATAAAACGGAGGTCAATTACTTCCGCTTCAAGACCATAGGTTGCTTTAAGTACTTCAGCTGCATCCAGGGCAGTGTACAGGGTAGCCCCTATGGTGATAATGGTAAGATCGCTTCCTGTCCGCCTTACAGCCGGCTCTCCTTCCGGTATTGTAAAGTAATCCCGGGGAACTCCCCCTTTCTCAAACATTTCTCCTATACCGTAGAGTTTCTGACTCTCGAAAAACACTACGGGATCAGTCCCGCTCAATGCGAGGTTCAGCATCCCTTTGGCATCATAGGGGGTTGTAGGATACATAACTTTAAGACCGGGTATGTGGGCTGTAATAGCTGTCCAGTCCTGGGAGTGCTGGGCACCATACTTGTTGCCCACCGATACTCTCAATACCAGGGGCATCTTTAAAACCCCTGCACTCATGGATTGCCACTTGGGCATCTGGTTGAATATCTCGTCTCCTGCCCGTCCAAGGAAGTCACAGTACATAAGTTCAACGACCGCCCGTCCGCCGCTTAAAGCATATCCGACTCCGCTGCCGACTATGGCTGCCTCCGATATGGGAGAATTGAAGAGTCTGTGATACGGAAGTGCTTCAGTGAGCCCGCTGTATACACCGAAGGCTCCGCCCCAGTCTCTGTTCTCTTCACCGTAGGCAACCATGGTGGGATCGGTATAGAACCCGTCCAGCATTGCCTCAAAGAGGGCGTCCCTCATGGCAAAGGTTTTTGCAGGTGAGAATTTTTTACCGTTTTTATCAAAGGCGTACCGTTCTTTCTTTGCAAGCCGTTTTACTCTGGGATTTTCCTCTTTGGAAAGAAGCACTTCCGGCTCACCCTCTGCAAGAGCTCTTAAACTCTCTCCCGAGAACATTACGGACTCTATAAATGTTCCGTTTACCCGGGGAGAGAGGTCATCATCTATGGACAATTTCATGGTTTTTGTTATTTTTTCAACAACCACTTCCTGCATCTCTCCTCTTTCGGATTCGGTAATAACACCGTTTTCCAGAAGATACTTTCCGTAAGCCTCAAGGCTGTCTTGTTCTCTAAAGGCATCCAGCTCCTCTTTAGTGCGGTATGATGATGCATCGGACGGAGAATGGCCGGTAAGCCTGTAGGTGATGGTTTCCATAAAAACCGGGCCGTCTCCTTTCAATAGGAGTTTCTTCTTTCTGGAAACTGCATCGGCAACTGCCAGGGGATTAAAACCGTCAACCCGTTCGGAGTGCATATTTTCTGCATTGACCCCTGCACCGACTCTTGCCGCGTATCCGTAACCCATGGTCTCGCCGCTGGTCTGACCGCCCATTCCATAGAAGTTGTTGAAAATATTCAGCATAAACGGAGGAGCTCCCCCTATTTCCTTGTCCCACAGTGTTTTGTACTGGTCCATTGCCCCGAATGAAAGGGCTTCCCATACAGGACCGCACCCGAGGGATGCATCACCGATGTTTCCGATAACAATACCTGGCTTTCTATTTATCCTCTTAAAAAGCGCTGAACCCATACTGATATCCGCGCTTCCCCCTACTATGGCGTTGTTGGGCATACTGCCAAAGGGTGCAAAGAAGGTATGCATTGAACCCCCAAGTCCTTTATTGAATCCCGTTGCCCGGGCAAAAATCTCAGCCAGAGCCCCGTAGAGGACAAAGTCCTCCGCCATATCCTTGACAGAACTTTTCTTCCCGTTTTTCTCCACAACCTTGAGTATGCTCCCTCCATCAAACGTCTCCATTATGGTCTGCAGCTCGTTATCGCCGAGCTTGTCAATTGCAGAAAAGCACTTTGCAAGAATTTCTCCATGGCTTCTGTGGGAACCAAAGATAAAATCGTTTACATCGAGATTGTAACTCTGCCCTACTGCTGCAGATTCCTGTCCTGCAGAAAGATGCGCCGGACCCCTGTGGTTGTACTCAATTCCCCGGTAGTTGTTCTCCTGCTTAATGGAGTTGAGCATCATTTCGAACTCCCGGATCATAAGCATGTCGTAGTACATCTTTTTGAGGCCATCTTCCCCGTAGGCGGCAACCTCTTTCTTTATGTCAGGTGTGTATGAGTTTAACGGGATATCCTTTATCTTTATTTTTCCTTTCTTCCGAATTTCAATGGGATCTACTACTATATTTTTCGGCATTTTTTCCTCCTTAGTCTATCTGCCATACTGCATCACGAATAACTTCCGAAAGACTCGGATGCGGGTATATTACTTCTTTTATTTCCTGAACTCTAAGCTCTGCTTCTATTATTGCTGCCGCTCCTCCGATAAGCTCGGAACTTACCCCCCCTACGAGATGTATGCCGAGGATTACTCCGGTATCTGCATCGGCTACAACCTTGCAGAGTCCCGCAGCTTTACCATGCTCAGCATAGAACCGGCTGTTGTTCTTCATCTGATAGCTTCCGACCTTTATGCTCTGACCCTCTTTTTTTGCCGCATCTTCGGTTAACCCGCAGCCTGCTGCCTCGGGGGTGGTATACAATGCCCAGGGGATTGCACTGTACCGCATCCGGTCTTTTTTGCCGGCAATTGTGTTAACCGCGACCTCTCCCATCCTGTACGCTGAGTGGGCGAGCATCGATTTCCCTGTTACATCACCAATGGCATAGACGTTCGGCAGGTTTGTTCTCATCTGATCATCGACCACAACAAAGCCCCGGTCTATGGCTATTCCGGCATCTTTAAAGCTTTCGGTGTTTGCTCTGCGGCCGACTGCAACCAGGATGAAGTCGGACTGCAGGGACTGTTCTTTTCCGTTTTCTTCAAAGAAAACACGGTCATCTTCGATACGTGTTACCCGAGAACCAAGATGAAAGTTCACCGCCTTCATCTCTGTCCGGACTGTTCTTGCCATTCTTTTATCCATCATTGGAAGTATTTCTTCGAGCATCTCGATCACTGTTACCTGAACACCAACAGAAGAGAACAGGGAGGCAAACTCCATACCGATTACCCCTCCCCCGATTACCGTTAAAGATCCGGGAAGTTTTTCGATCTGCAGCAGGTCTCTGCTGGTCATTACCCTACTGCTCTCTATTCCGGGAATAGGAGGTAGAAAGGGAGATGATCCGGTTGCAATAATAACGGAGGTTCCTCTGTAGACTTCATTTCCCACTGAAATAGAACCATCTGCATGTACCGATCCTTCTCCCATTACAACGTCAACGTTGTTCTCCTTCATAAGGAAGTCTATACCCCCGACCATGGTGTCAACAACGTTGCGCTTCCACTTCATTGCTTTTTCAAGGCTGAACTCCGCTCCCTTAACGGTAACACCGTAGTTTTCAGAGTCTAGTGCATGGGAATACAGCTTTGCCGAGTTCAAAAGACTTTTGGTGGGAACACATCCGTGATTGAGGCAGACCCCGCCTAATCTTTCCTTTTCTATCAAAAGGACCTTCTTCCCCATGTGGCCTGCTCTTTCAGCAGCAACGTACCCACCCGGGCCGCCGCCGAGTATTACAATATCGTACATAGTGCCCCCTACACAGATAAAAGAAGATCAATATTTTTTATGTTTTCACCCAAAGCTTTTAGAAACCGTGCTGCAGGAGCACCGTCTATTATCTGATGGTTAACGGTTAGTGAAAGTCCGATATGCGGCCGGTGAACAATCTCTCCGTCGACCATAACCGGCTTATGCTCTATGGAACAGATTCCCAGTATGGCAACTTCGGGTATGTTCAGGACCGGAGTGAAACACTGTATGCCAAGTGAGCCCAGGTTGGTAACCGTAAAGGTGCTTCCCGAAAGATCATCAGGGGATATGGAGTTGGTGTTTACTTCAGAGTATATCTTCTTTGCTTCGTCCGAAATCCCCTTAAGGCTGAGGCTGTCAGCGTTTCTTAAAACAGGAACCATAAGACCTCGTTCAGTATCCACGGCAATTCCCATGTGAACAAATGGAAACTGCTTGATCGTACTACCGTTAAAGTGTGCATTCAGATTTGGGAAACTTTTAAGAGTTTTTGTAACTGCAAAAATAACCAGATCGTTTACCGTAATCCCTGTAAGCCCCATGGCCTCTCCGCTCTCTTTGAACCGCTTTCTGAGCTCCAGAAGTTTTGATGCATCCGCCGATGAATGAGCAGTAAACTGAGCAGTTGTGGCAAGGGATTTGAGCATGGTATCTGCAATAACTTTTCGTATTCCCTTTACCGGTATCTCCTTTATCTCCCCTGTTACCTCTGCTGTAAGATCGGAAGTAAGGATTCTTCCCCCTATTCCACTTCCGGAACCGGTTATGGTCCTACCTGTTTTTGCAGCCATATCGCCTGCAGCGGGAGAAATAGAAACTCCCGACTCTACCGCTTTTTCAACATCCCGTTCGATAACCCTTCCCCCGGGACCGGTCCCTGCAAGGGAG
>JANTFL010000127.1 GCA_024763455.1 Sediminispirochaeta sp.
AAGGATATTCCCTTCGAAGATCTTCATAGAAACTTTGACTCAGTGCTTATTGCCACAGGTTTTCATGTAGGCCGGAGTACACGGGTACCAGGGACAGATCACAAAGATGTGTTTCAGTCTATTGACCTTTTAAGCAAAATAACAAGAGGCGAAGAGATCCAGGTTGATGAAAAGATCGTCGTCATCGGCGGCGGTAACGTTGCAATGGATATTGCACGGTCGCTAGCAAGAAAACAGAAGGTTAAGTACGGAAAGGTCAACATAATAGTTACCTCTCTCGAGACACGGGATATCATGCCTGCTGATGATGAAGAGATTGAGGAAGCTACCGAAGAGGGATGTGTTTTCTATCCCGGCCGGGGTCCTGTTGAAATCGTGATTGAAGATGGAAAGATTAAAGGCCTTAAAACAAACAGGTGTCTCAGTGTATTCGATGAACAGCACAGGTTTGCTCCAAAGTTTGATGAAAACGATATAAAATTACTAGAAGGAACAATGATCGTTGAATCAATCGGCCAGGGCCCTGACATGAGTTATCTTGATTCCTATATGGACAAGCTAGAGATGGACGGCAGAAGATTCAAGGTAAATGAGTTCTATCAGACCAGTATTGACTGGCTTTTTGCTGCAGGTGATATTATTAAAGGACCGGATGTTATCAACGGTATCGCTGTTGGACACAAAGCAGCCCTCGGTATCGACAAGATGCTTGAGAACAAGAAAGACCTCTTCTACAATACCATCTTTGATGTACTGGATAATTCTCTAAAATTTGAAGAGGGGTGCAGAAAATCAAGCAGCAAGTTTGCAGGAAAATTCAGCCCTGTTGTCAATAAGATGATCACCGACCTAACCGAAAAATCGATGGATCTTGAGGATAGAATAAAAAGGCTGATAAAGAACCCGAACGTTCTTATCCATCTTGATCAGAAACTTAAACGGCCGCAGGAAGCCGGTTACTTCGAACGGTGTATCGCCGAAGCAGAGCTTGCCGATACTACAAGTGAGAAAGATTTTCTTATGAATATGGAACGAAAGACCCGGGTTGCATTCGGGCTGTACCATGATCTTGAAAAACTGACAAAGAACAAGGAACTGGAGTTCCTCTTTGGGTATCTTAAAGCTCAAAAAAAGAAACAGCTGGAGAAGGTTACAAAGCTTCTTCAAAAGTAAAAGCTGTCTTTTTAAAGGCTAACGAAAAAACATTTTAACTGCTCTCTTCGGAGAGCAGTTTTTTTATGTATGTTGACGGTCTTTACCGCAAAGAGTATATTAAAAAAAAACTATATAAGAGGTAAGGTATGGCTTATAGAATTGATGAAAATGTCTGCATAGCCTGCGGTGCATGTGAGCCGGTTTGTCCGGTTGACTGTATTTCAGAAAAGGACAACGGTATAAGAGTTATAGCAGAGGATGATTGTGTAAACTGCGGTGCCTGTGCAGGTGTATGTCCTGTTCAGTGTATATCTGAGGTGACAGTATAATGGTGATTCTTGCTAAAACAGGGGTAAAGGAAGCGCTGGATAAACATCCGGAGCTTAAAGATATCCTTGTTTCCATGTCTCCGAAGTACGAGAGACTTAACAATAAATTTGTCTACAACACTGTAGCCCGGTGGGCTACCTTTAACGATGTGGCCCGGATGGGGGGAATTTCGGTGTGTGAAATACTTCATACGCTTAACTCGAAGCTTGGCACCGTAAAAGAGCTGGAGAGGGTATTCCCGGAGTGTATAAACGTTTCCCCGAAACCGGCGGCGATGGATAAACCCGGGTGGCTGGATAAAATAACAAACATCTATATTATGGATGTACGAGACAGGACGGATTTCTTTTTCACGGAAATTCTGAAGGCGCTTGGCAACCTAAAAGAAGGAGAATCTATAAAAGTTATTAATTCATTTTATCCGGCACCGCTAACAGGTATGCTTGCTGAAGAGGGATATGATTACTATGTTGAAAATGTTTCTGTGGATGAGATCATACTGTATGTCCGGCACAAAGACGAAGACCCTGATAAGAACTGGAGAAGCAAAAAAGAATCTTTTGAAACGTTTGATGTCAGGAGCAGTAAGGAAGATCCCTTTGGTGCAATTATAAAAAAAGCTCAGGATACACCTCCGGGAGGAGGATTCAAGCTGGTTCAGAAATTTGAACCAATTCCGCTGATCAACATGCTTACACCCATGGGATTTGAATATGAAACAGTTGAAAAGGGTTTTTTTGAATACCATATTTTCTTTTATAAAACCAGGGAAAGCACAGAAGTAAAGAAAACCGCTAAAGAAGGAAAGGTTCCCTTGGTTATTCAGGCTGCAACACCAGTCGTACTGCCAATAGTTCTTAAACTGCTTAAATCACAAAAGTTAATGGATAAGATACAGATCCAGGAACTGAAGGTATGGAAGGAAACCGAGAAACACATGGCCTGGATTGTAAATGGTAAAGCCGATATCACCTTCTCAGCGCTTGCCGCTGCAGCTAAACTGTACCTGACCGGAAACGATATAAGAATGACTTCCATTGATATATGGGATAATTTCTACATTTTAACCAGAGGATATTCAGCTAAAACATTTTCCGACTTAAAGGGGCATGATTTTTACATTCCTTTATACAGCGGAGCTCCTCCCTATGCTGTAACCGTACACCTGATGAAACAACTGGGTGAAGATCCTTCAGAATATAACTTTGTATTCGGTAAACCGTTTGGACGCCCTGAGGAAATGCAGAGGAAACTGGTAGCCGGCGAAATTGATACTGTTTTATTGCGGGAACCGGAAGCAAGTTTTGCCATTCATGAAGGAAAAGGAGAAATTAAGGAAGCTTTTTCCTATACCGATATCTGGAAAAATCTTACCGGCGGTGGTAATCAGCTTCCCAATGCAGGGTTAATTGTGAAAGGTTCTCTGGTCAAAGAGCATCCTGATCTTGTTAAACTTCTTGATGAAGAATTATCTGAAGCTATACAGTGGATAAATGAAAACCCAAAAGAAGCGGCAGCGCAGTCCTATGACCTCATGGGCGGCTCTATAGAGTCTCTTGAACTTTTCCTGGAACGAGTTACATACAAGCATGAACGTCCGGCAGACAGGATCGAAGAGATTATCGAATATTTAACACTGATACGGGAGGATAAAGGATTCTCCTATGTCGGAGACAATGAAGAGGTTAGAGGTCTGTTTTCTCTGGATTAATTATTGAGCCTTGACACTCCCCTGTTTGATAACTATTGTTACCCTATAAGATAGTCAGGAGAGGTTCATGATAGGTAAGTATTCTGGTCCTGTTTGTGAATTTGAGACAGCAGGACCCTGCGGCATTGTGATTTTCGGAGCTTCAGGAGATTTAACCTCGAGAAAACTCATACCATCTCTGTTTGAGCTTTATGTCCGCAGGAGAATACCGGATAATTTCTTTATCCTTGGAGTAGCCAGGTCTGCTATGGATCATGATGCATTCCGGGAAAGGGTCGAAAAGGCCATTGATCTTGGAGTTAAAGCGATAAAACCGGGGCAGAAACAAGGATTTCTCAGGCGGTGTTATTATCTGTCTGGGCAGTACAACTCAGACGAAACCTATAAAAATCTCAAAAATCTTACAACCGATTTGTCCGAGAAGTACCGTACCCTGAGTAATGTTATCTTTAATATTGCCACACCCCCTGCTTTATACAAAGTGATAGTAGAAAAACTGAGTATTAACGGACTGGTTGAAAAAGGCAAGACAGAATCGCCTTTTCAACGGGTAATTGTAGAGAAACCTTTCGGAACTGACTTGGATAGTGCTGTTGATCTTAATCAGTCACTGCTGAAGTATCTTGCTGAGGAACAAATATACCGGATAGACCACTATCTGGGAAAAGATACGGTACAGAATATTCTTGCGTTTAGATTTGCAAACCTGATATTCGAGAACGTATGGAACAGAAACTATATAGATCATGTACAGATAACGGTTTCGGAGGCAGTAACCGTTGAACATAGAGCTGGTTATTTTGATCAAGCAGGTCTTGTACGGGATATGCTCCAAAACCATATGCTTCAGCTGGTAACTCTTGTTGCGATGGAGGCTCCTGCCAAGTTTGATGCAGAGCTGATAAGGGATGAGAAGGTAAAGGTTATGAGGGCTATTCGGCCGTTTACCGATGTTTCCCAGCCTTCCGCAATAATCCGGGGGCAGTATAAGGAAGGCGAAATTAACGGCAGGAAAGTTAAAGCCTACAGACAGGAGCCCGGAGTTAAAACAAACTCATCAATGGAAACTTTTTTTGCTGCAAAACTATTTATCGACAACTCAAGATGGGAGGGAGTCCCTTTCTACCTGAGAGCCGGTAAGGCACTGAAAGAGAAAAAAACCCAGATTGCGGTTGTTTTCAAAGAAGTTCCCCACAGTATGTTCGTTGATGATATAAAGGAAAATCCCCTTGAACCGAATGTGTTAATCTTTGGAATACAGCCGCAGCAGGGAGTCTTCCTGAAATATCAGGCAAAAGTTCCCGGATCAAAGATGTGTATATACCCCCTTAACATGAATTTAAACTATGCAGATTACTATGGGGTAGAGCTCTCCGATGATTACGAGACCCTTCTTTTGGATTGTATGATGGGAGATCAGACTCTGTTCTGGAGTAAGAAGGGGATAGAATTCTCCTGGAATCTGATAACCCCTCTTTTGAAGGAATGGGAAAAATCGAACTACGATAATAAAAAAGTAAAATTGTATTTTTACGAGGCAGGCAGCAGAGGTCCGGTTGAAGCGGATGAGCTGATTGAACAAGATGGAAGAAAATGGATGTTAAGTTAAATGAAAGTTATTGAAAAAAAATCCTTTGAGGAAATGAGCCGGGAAGCAGCAGACGCTGTATTTAATGTTATTGAAAGATCAAAGAACAGTATTAAGAAAATTACCATTGCTCTTTCCGGAGGCAATTCTCCGGTAGGTCTCTACGAAAAGATGGCGGAGATGCAGGTCGACTGGAATAGAATCTGTTTTTTTATGGTTGATGAGAGGAAGATACGCCATGAGCATAAAGACAGTAATTTCAGGATGATCACCGAAACTCTTTTATCCAGGATAGATATCCCGGAAAAGAATATCTTTCCGGTTAATGTTTCATACAGGAAAGTTGAGGACAGTGCGCTGGAGTATGAGGAGAGGATCAAGAACTTTTTCAACAATGCTCCTGCTGTTTTCGATCTTGTCATACTTGGGATAGGTCCGGATGGGCATATAGGATCTCTTTTCCCGGGGAGAAATGAGCTCAAGGAAAAGGACAGGATTGTTATCCCTACGCTGGCACCTGACAGGTTCAGCATAAAAGAAAGAATAACATTGACTTTACCGGTAATGAACCAGGCTAAAAACCGAATATTTGTTGTATCAGGGAAAGAGCGTGCACAGATCCTTAAGGGGGTAATAAAAGAGGATTCTATTTATCCCGCTTCCCTGGTAAACAGGAACAGTACTATCTATACGGATTTTCAATTATAAATATTGTATCAGGAGGTTTTTGTGAACAATAAAGGAATTGAAGCTGCTGCCTTAAGTATAAGGGCACTCTCAATGGACGCAGTTCAGGCTGCAAATTCAGGACATCCCGGATTACCTATGGGATGCGCTGAGCTTGGAGCGGTTTTGTACGGTGATGTTATGAAACATCATCCTGAGGATCCATCATGGATCGACAGGGACAGATTTGTCCTCTCTGCAGGGCATGGTTCTGCATTTCTCTATTCGCTGCTTTATCTTTCAGGCTATGGATTGACCCTGGATGATCTTAAGAATTTCAGGCAGATGGGGTCTCGTACTCCGGGGCATCCCGAATACGGGCATACTATTGGTGTCGAAACAACAACCGGGCCTCTGGGAGCAGGTTTCAGCAATGCTGTCGGTATGGCAATTGCCGAAGCATTTCTCGCAGCAAAGTTTAATACAGCTGAACACAAGATAATCGATCATTATACCTATGCACTTTCAGGTGACGGGTGCATGATGGAGGGAATTACTTCTGAATCAGCTTCCCTGGCCGGGCATCTGAAGCTTGGCAAATTGATTGTATTTTACGATTCCAATTCCATAACCATAGAGGGTGGAACGTCCCTGGCCTTCAGCGAGGATGTTGCAGCTAGATTCAAGGCTTACGGATGGCATGTTCAGACCGGAGATATGTACGATCCGGAGGGAGTTGAAGGAATGATCACTAAGGCGAAAAGTGCCGAAGATCAACCTTCTTTGATAATTCTAAAATCTGTAATTGGAAAAGGATCTCCTCATAAAGCGGGGACTTCCGGTATCCACGGTGCACCTTTAGGGGAGGATGAGATCAAAGAAACGAGAAAAGCTCT
>JANTFL010000128.1 GCA_024763455.1 Sediminispirochaeta sp.
GTAACCCCCTTTAGGAATTTTTCAAAAGGATGTATGACTTCTGCTGTTGTTTCCTCTTCTCCGGTTTTGTCAGTATTTACCCGGTGGATGTACACTTCATCATCCTTTTGTTCAATACTGAGAGTTCCGGGAGTAAGGGTTATGGAACTGGTCAGCAGCAGTTTCCCCTCCTTTGATTTCAGATTTGTTTTCCCCTTGACAATGGAAGGTTTAATTCTCAGGACAGGGCTTATCACGATCAGGGCAATTTCAATGTTTGCAACAATCATCTTCCAGAGAAAATAAGGCGCGTAGGCGATCCCTTTTGCCAACCGTATCGGGTTGAATATCCTGCTGTCAAAGGGCAGGTACCCTGATACAATAACAGCAGAGATGAAGGCCACACCCAGTCCGATTACTAATTCCCCCGTTTTAAACGGAAGTATCAGCAATATGTAGATAACGAACGAGACAACCGCAGTGGCGGTAAACCTAAATACTTTACCCATAGGTAACTCCTTTAATATTTTTGGGAATGAAGAAAGTCAAATAACTCTTTTATGTTTTTAGAAGAGAGGTGATAGTAGATTTGCTTCCCCTGTCTTTCTTTGGTCAAATATCCTGCCAGGGTAAGAATTTTCAGCTGCTGAGAAACGTTGGAAGGTTTTCCTTCCACCAGTTCTACAATTTCCGAAACAGCAAAGTCCCCCTCGGCGAGAACGCAGATAATCCTGAACCGGTAAGGATTTGAAACAAGATCAAGCATGGTCTGTACCCTGGTACATCTTGATTCTTTACTAAACCGGTCTTTTATTCTTTTAATCGCTTCTTGATTCTTGTGAATGTTTGACATATTAAAGAATTATAAAGTGTTAAATTGTAGTTGTCAATTAAAAATTGAGAATAATCATTGTTATAAATGCTCTAAATATTGTGATATTGTATCAAAAATAGATATATCCGCACAAATAACTTTCTTAACATTTTATGATAAAAAATTAACATTTTTCTTGCAAAACCGGAAAAATAGGGGTAAAATAATTGTCTTAAGAGCCTTGAAACGATAATTTGCGAATTAACCATAGTAAAGTGGTAAAAATATAGTAAGGAGAGAAATTATGAAAAAACTGTTTAGGATACTGATTCTCGTCGGTATTGCTGCAGCTGTACTGGGATGTGCATCATCTCCCATCATGGCCCCGGGTGTTGAACACCATTTAACTGTCTTGAGTACAAATGATGAGCATGGCCATCCGGTTGCCTTTTTTAACTATCCAGCCCCCGGACAGGGCGGTATGCCGGCACGGGCAACATTCGTTAATCTTGTAAGGGCTGCCAACAAGAACGTACTGGTTCTTAGTGCAGGTGACTTTAATACCGGACGTCCGGAGTCCAACTTTTTTAAAGCTGAACCGGATATCATCGGTATGAATTACATCGGATACGATGCTCTTTCCATGGGTAACCACGAATTTGATCCAAGTCCTGCAGAAATGCAGAAACAGATTGCTGATTCCAATTTCCCATGGCTCTGTGCTAACGTTGTTAAAGAGAACGGTAAATATATCGACAACGTTCAGCCATATATGATCAAGGATTACGGAACATTCAAAGTCGCAGTTTTTGGTCTTATGACAGCTGAAACTGCCAAGACTGGAAATCCGGCAAATATTAAAGGCTACGTATTCAAGGATGAAGTAGAGGTTGCAAAGAAACTGGTTCCCGAGTTAAAGAAGAAAGCTGATATCGTTATTGCGCTTGTTCACATGGGCATTTACAGTGATGCTTCAAAGGGATCAAAACGTATTGCAGCAGAAGTTCCCGGTATAGCTCTGGTTGTTGACGGTCATACCCACACCAAAGTTGAAGAACCCATCTGGATAGAGAACAAATACAGCGGAAGGAAAGTGCCTATCGTTCAGTCACAGTCCTGGGGTTTGTATATGACAAAGACTGACCTTTCCTTTATCAATGGTGTTGTTACCAATATTGATTACAAGCTTGTTCCTATCAATGTAAAGTGGAGAGAAAAACTTGCAGATGGAACATCGGTATATCACTATGTTGGAAACGAGATTGCTGAAGATCAGGAACTCAAGGCTAAACTGCAGCCCTACGTGGACAAGGTAAAAGCAGTTCTTGATGAGAAGATCGGAAATGCAACAGCTCCTTTTCTTAACAAGGATACCAGGAAAACTGAGACCGCTATAGGTGATATGGTTGCAGATTCCATGCTGTGGTATGCAAAAAAACAGAACCTGGAACCAGATTTTGCTTTCCAGAACGGCGGTGGAATAAGAACTGATATTGCAGAGGGTGAGATAAAGAAAGGAACGATCTACGAGGTTCTTCCTTTTGACAACTCAATCATGATGGTAAGTTTAAAGGGATCAGATGTCATTGCTCTTTTTGACAGAGCTGCAACAGTTGTCGGTCACGGTGCCATGCCCCAGGTTTCCGATGGTGTGTCCTGTACCTTCGACACAGCAGCAGGTAAAGCCCTTGATCTCAAGATCAACGGAGCACCTGTAGATCCTGAGAAAGTTTACAGAATTGCAACAAACTCCTACCTTGCCGCCGGCGGAGACGGATACTCTGTATTCAAGAATAAGGTTGATGAGTATGATTCTTCACTGATGCAGCGGGATGCGTTTATTGAATACGTTCAGTCATTAGGCGGAACGATTACCCCTGAAGTTAAGGGAAGATACACCGTAAAATAAATA
Source organism: Sediminispirochaeta sp. (assembly GCA_024763455.1). Taxonomy (GTDB): domain Bacteria; phylum Spirochaetota; class Spirochaetia; order B11-G9; family B11-G9; genus B11-G9. The sequence continues at coordinate 2,706 of JANTFL010000128.1, forward strand.
ACAGCAGTGTATTATAACCGGAGGGTACCGAAAGGTACCCTCTTCCTATAGTGAGGGATAAATGAAACAACATTACGTAGTTATTAATGATACCCTCTGCCCTGATACTACTGCCCCCCTGGTGCTGGAGCAAAAGCTTAAAGGGATGGAAGCAGAACCTGTTACCGGGTGGGCACATGCTAAAAGTGCAGAAGAGTTGGAAATGCCTGAGACTATCAAGAAATTAGACCTGCACTCATACGGCTTGTCAGACTCTTTTATTCTGAAGATGGCTGGAAAAATGATAAAGATAAACGATACAGGAGAGACAGATCTTAAGATATCAATATATCCCGGAAACCCCGGAACTGTTTTTATTGATGATTCTGTTTGAAAGGAAACTGTCCGTTCCCAGGAAAATGTACAGTCCTGTGTCGTTAAACAGATTGAAATCGTAAGGATCAGCGGTATTGATCCTGGTATTGAATCCAAATCCAAGCTCCTGAACTACCGTCATATATCCCAGGCGGAAGATCAGCTCAGCACCGGTATAGATCTGAGAGTCCGCTGAAAATCCTTCTTTGTCAAATCCTGCATCCTTTTCAAGATGGATTCCTCCGGCAATTCCCTGTAGTGAAAGCCCTCCCAGAATTGGTATGTCCACAATGCCCAGGGTAAAAAGGTAATCGATTGCTCCGGTAATTCTTCCATCTTCAGTTCTCGTACTCTGCAGATTCCCACGGAGGTCAGGCCGAAGGTCAAGCCCTTCTACTGAGCTGCCTGCCCTGCTTTCGACCCTGATTACCTGGTGTTTGAAGAGGGACGGGACAGATAATGAAAATCTACCGTTCCACCCGGGTGAAACCGAGAAGGAATTTAGGGTGAAATAGAGAAAGCTGGCGAGGGAGAGATTCCGGGGGGGGATAATGTCCTTAATGCTTCCCACTTGTTTTACGGCGGCTGATACACCGGTGTATCCGAAAAGATACCGGGAACTGAGCCCAGGGACAGCCGGTGAGGGGAAAGAAAAGTCCTCCGGCGAATAGAGAGAATAACGGTCAAGTAATCCTGCAGATCCTGCCAGGAGAGTTGTTGTCCCCAGGAGATACCTCTGAATAAACGGGAAGGTAACGTCCATGCTTTGAACCGTTGTCTGTACCCCATGGCCTTCATCAGCATAGCGGCTATACCCCTGAAGCAGAGAGTACTGAATCTGCACCGGTCCGCCTGAATACTGGAAGGTAACCATCCCTTCGGGCTGAAGGGGGGAAGGCAGGAGCGAGAAAGCAGCCTCCATGGATATTCTGCCCAGTGGGGATTGAAAGTATGAGACAAACCCCGGCGCCAGGGATAGTGCGGAATCAAGTGGGTCCATGGAAAAGGGAACGGGAAGCCAGAAGATCAGATTTGGCCAGTCTGTGTATGGCGTTTCGACAGCTTCAGCCTTTTCAGGTGTACTGTCTTTTCCTGCAGGTTCAGCAATTGTTACCGTTCTGGATCCGGACGGGTCACTATTCCCAGAGGGGAGAGGCTTCTCTTTAAGACAGAATCCATTTGGTGAGTAAGACCCGTACACAACACTATCCCCGTAAAGCGTCCCTGCATATGCGCCTACAGGGTCCTCACAGACCTTGTCCAAACCTGCGGTACCGCCGGGTCCGGTGAATGTGCATCTGTAAAGAGCAAGGCTTCCGTCTGTATCGGCGGAGAAAAGAACTGAGTTATCCGATATAAATTCGGGGAAATACTTTTCCCCTGCTATGGATTCAGAGATGAGCTCAACATCCCCGGTTTGGTGCATAACGGCAGCTTCCTGCTTACCTTTATCGTTTATGGTAAAGACAATACTTTTCCCGTTTGGAGCGAAAGAGGGTGTGTAGACGTTTGTCTCCGGTCTGCTGAAAAGCGGCTGAGTTTCCCCTGTATCACTATTCACCTCTACAAGGTACGAGTACTGTCCCTGTTTCTTTACCGCGACAAGTCTTTTCCCGTTTGGGGACAGAGCGGGCTGCCACAGATGTTTGTCCCTGGTTATTCTGGAAACCCTTCCGCTGCTGCCGTCTAAAAGAAAAAGATCGGAACTATACCTTTCCCCGGAGGGATGATTCCCCTGTATATCGAAAGAAGCAAAAACAACACTGTTTCCAGTCCGATCCGCAGTATAGGAAGCATAGTCGTGAAGGAACGCTTTTGCAAGGATTGTCTCATGTTCAGTTTCCGGATCATACAGTACCAGTGCACTTCCCCTGTCCTGTGTCCTGCGGTACAGGATCCATCCCTTTTCGGTAATAACAGGCAGGTAATAATCACCGGTTACTTCTGGCGAGACAAGGGTACCGAATGTGTTTTTGTGTATACCATACCTCTGCTGTAACTCTTGTTCCATTGCGGTAAAAATTTCCTCGACAGAATTACCGGTAACCTTTTTCACAGCATGGTTAAAACCCAAAAAAGGCACAGTTGTGTATCTGCTGTATATCCGCATAAAAATATCATTTCCATAAGTACGGGAAAGATAGTCGTTAATCAGGTATCCAGCCTGGTATATCCGGTCATAGGGGGGGAAGCTTGAGGGATAGACTGCTTTTCTCCAGTTATAGAACCTGCCGGATATAGTCTGGGCTTTGTATTCCATTTCAAAAAACGGATTCCGCCCCCGTCCTCCTTTAGTAAGGTCTGTTTCAAGTTTTACTGCGATCCCCTCTACCGCCCATCCGGGCATAAATCCTCCTGGTACGGTTGTAACGCTCTTTCCCAGGACCTTTGAAAGAGCATTGAAAATCCCTTTTCCGTAGGTAAGATTTACGTAATGGGTAAGCTCATGGGTAAGGAGGATTTTCAGCCAGTTACCCTCCTGTGCACCCATTAGCGGAACTGCAGGAGAAGTAACATAGAGATTAAGATGCGGCGGTGCCGGATAAAAACTGCCGTTTGAAAGATCCGACCTGTCGTGAAGTACGGTAAGGATGTTATCAGGATAAGAGCCGAAAAAGCCGGTAACCTTTGCGTAAACCTCCTCGCAGAAACCAGCCACCTCCATGGCGCTTTCTCTGCTTTTTTCCTCGAAAACTATGGTAAAGTGGCCGGTTTTTATTCTCTCCCATCCGTTAAAGGGTTCAGTAGAGAAGAGGGGGAAAAGAGTTATGCTGAACAGGAGTGCTGCCAGGATTCTTCTCATATACAGGATTCTACCGCAGAACCATCTGAACTGCAATGCAGGTAAAAATATTTTTCCGGGCGTTCCCCGTTGTCAAGAACAACGGGTCATGCTTTCCGGGGGTCCCGTCCATGCTGCCGCATGGACCGCTCCGCGCCCCTCCAATCATTAACGCTTCGTCAGAAAAACCATATAGACATAAAAACATATTTATGGTATTATGGGTGCATGAAAACAACCTTTGAACTTCCTGACAACCTCTATAAGCAGGCGAAAGTGTATGCAGCTATACACAATCTATCACTGAAAGAACTCTTCAATCAGGCAATTTCCGAAAAACTACTGTCTGATCCACACAACAACACAAAAAAACCATGGATGGAGTTTTACGGTAAAGGGAAGAGTCTTAGGGACGAATTGGCAAAAGTGGATACAATCATTGAATCTGAATTCGAAAAAATCAATCCGGATGAATGGGAATGATT
>JANTFL010000129.1 GCA_024763455.1 Sediminispirochaeta sp.
GTATTGCTTATAACTTCAAAGGTTCCGGTAGTACTTGCTGCACAACCCAGGCATGCTCCCAGATACCGTATATAAACGATTGTTTTCTCTCCATCCTCTTTCATGTCCATTACCTCGACGCTTCCGCCGTCATTATTCAGGATAGGGCGGACATACTGCTCAATCACCTTTTCCACTTCTTTGTGCTTTTGAATCAGAGTCATTTCTGAAAAGGATTTTTTTGTTTCAGGAGTGCTGAATCGTTCTTTTTCCATCTCTGCTCTTGTAGCAGCAAGAATATCAACAAGATAGAATTTTCTTTTTTCATGTCCTCCGGGCCGGATACAGGACTTGCAGAATGCTCCTGCTTTTGTGTACTGGGTTATCTCTTCAACGGTTTTTAGGTCATTGAGTTTTATTACTTCCTTGATTGTGCTTAATGAAACCTGGGCACATTCACAGACAATCTCTTCATCTTCGAATACAGACATATCCACGTTTTTATACACCGAGGCCGCCTTTTTTATGACATCATAGGCCAGTACCGAACAGTGCATCTTTTGGGGGGGAACTGCCGGCTGATCCGGAGAATCCCTCAGTGCCTTTTCCACGTCAAGGTTTGTAATTTTTGCCGCTTCATCCACCGTTTTACCTATACACATCTCCGCCATCACATCACTCGAGGCGATAGCTGTGCCGCAACCGAAGCTTTTGTATTTTGCATCGAGAATCTTCCCTGTTTCCGGATCAACCAGCCAGTACAGCCGTACCGCATCACCGCATGAATCGGCACCGTAGTCAGCAATAACCAGTTCTGCACCTTTTGCTGCTGCATCTTTTTCTGTTAATTCTCCCATAAACGTAGGGTGGTTCATTCTTTCTGTTACTTTTTCTGAATACTGTTCCCAGAGGGATCCGCCTATTAAATCTGTCTTAGCCATTATATATATTCCTTATTTTGAGTAGAGGAGATACTCCGTAATCGTTTAACAGTGTTGTAGATGACCTTTATAGCATAGTCGATTTCTTCTTCTGTAGTATACCTGGAAAGGCTGAACCGTATCCCTGTATGTGCAAGATCGGAGCCGATATCCATTGCTACAAAGGTAGGATTCGATTCAAGCGATTCTGAGGAACATGCACTCCCGGTGGAGGCTGCAACTCCATTCTGATTTAAATCCCAGAGAAATGCTTCGCCTTCGATTCCACGGAAACTGGCAAGAATGGTATTGGGAGTTCTTAATTCCCGTTTCCCGATTACCTCTACATCTTCTATTTTCAGTATTGCATCTTCAAGTTTATCCCTAAGTCTCCTGACTTCCCTGTCTTCATACTCAAGGTTGGCAACAGCCATTTCCATGGCTTTCCCCATTCCGATAAAGTAGGGGGTATTTATGGTTCCTGCTCTTAAGCCGGCCATCTGTTCACCGCCGTGGATCAGCGGAATAATGGAGTTTCCTTTCCTGATATACAGGCCTCCAATTCCCTTGGGACCGTGAAACTTATGAGCGCTGAAGGTTATAAAATCTGCCTCTACCTGCTTCATATTTACGGGAATCTTTCCCACAGCCTGAACAGCATCGAGGTGGAGTTTTACTCCGTTCTCATGGCATATTTCAGCATACTCTTTTACAGGATTTATAAGCCCGGTCTCGTTGTTAGCCCATATAATTGAAACAAGAGAGGTGATATCAGGATCTATTGCCTTACGGAGCGATTCGGGATCAACCAGCCCATCGCTGTTTACCGGGAGATAAATAACCTCTGCTCCCAGTTTTTCGAGAAACTGATAGGTTTCAGATACAGCCGGGTGCTCTATGGCACTTGTGATCATCCTTACCTTTTTAGAGTGTGCCAGCACACTTTTATAGTATTCCGATTTAATGACAGTATTATTCCCCTCGGAAGCGCAGCTGTTTATGATAATGTCATCTTCATCATCTGCGTGTATCCCTGCATACAACTGATCCAGGGCATCTCGCATAAAGGGATGAACCTCGGTACCGAAACGGTGCAGTGAATTGGGATTCCCGTATTTCTCACAGAAAAAAGGATCCATGACTGCTTTAACTTCTTCATCAACTTTAGTCGTTGCGTTGTTATCCAGATATATTCTTTTCATATGCTATAAGAATAGTAATAAAAACAAAAAGAGACAACCGCCTATGTACTAAAATCTGCATATTCCCTTCAGGAAAACAGATCCAGTTGTTTGCCGCTGACAATTTCATCAAAGCTCTCATTCATGGTAAAAAGTATTCCGTCTGCAAGCGGTTTGAGCTGCTTGTCTATGTAGTGCTGATAGTCTATTGATTGACCGTGCAGCATCTGAACAGGAACAGGACCCTCAAGGGTTATAACGTAACGGATTTCCCTGAGATGCCGCTTCCCTTCGGGATCCAGGAGCCTGGCTGCTTTAATCTGGGGAGGGGTTGTTTTTGTGTACTTTTCCTGACTCCGGCGCAGGCGTTTCCTGTAAACAAGAAGTTCATCCTTTTTCCCCTCTTTCAAGTCTTTTACATATTCTGAAATCCAGTTTTTAAGTTCAAGAGTGTGGAAGAAACGGTTAAAGAGTTCTTTTTGAAATACCTTGGCAAGTTCTGTCCAGTCGGACCGTACTACTTCAAGTCCTTTGAACTCTATTTCACCATTGTCCATCAAACCTGCATACCGTTTTCTTGCCCCTTCGGTTGTAGAGCGCATGGCAGGGATAAAAAACCGCCGGTAATGCTTTTCAAACTCTATTTCCAGTTTTGATTCTACCTTATAATCGGAAGCAATCTTTTCTTTTAGATAGTTGTTAATCCTTTCAGCAAGTATCTGTCCTGCTCCAAGTGGGTTCCGGTGCTCCTCCTGTGTAAGAAGAACAAATACGGAGTCTGTATCGCCGTATATCACCTCGTAACCGGAGCTTTTAAGGTAATCTGATGTTGTTCGCAGTACCCATTGACCGGTCCCGGTAATGGCAGTGGGTAGATCTGGATGATAAAACCTGCAGCCGGTTGTGCCCATAACTCCGTAAAAACTGTTCATTAGTATTTTTACAGCCTGTGAAAGGTTTTCGTCGCCCTCTTTTTTTGCTCTGCTCCTTTTTTCCATCAGTTCTTCAAGGTAGGAAGGCAGGATATGCCTGGTGGACGAGAATTTTATCCCCGCCGGAGTTACTATTGTATCGATTTCGGCTTCCAATCGGGAGAGGGGATCAATAAAAAAGGTACGCATAATTGTCGGGTAGAGGCTTTTAAAATCCAGAACAACGACGTGGGGATAGAGTTTTGGAGCCGAGGTAAAAACAAGTCCCCCTGCTGCATGTCCCCCGGGGAATATGTCCTTAACATCGGGAGCCACATAACCGTTACGGTGCATTTTCGGGAGCATAAAAAAATCAAAAGCAGCGACACTCATGCCCACCTTGTCCATGGGCAGTCCGGTAATAAGACTTCTGGTTTTCAACTGTTCAATGATTCCGGTTGTCTTGAAAATCTCTGTTACCAAAACGGCATCTTCGAGGTTATATTTTGCCAAAGATTCCTTATCCTCTTTGAAACGGCGGTTTATCTCTGCAATCTTGTCCTCTTCGGGACGGATATCCTTCCCTTTCCCAAGTATCTCCTGTGCCACCGTTTCAAGGGTGTAATCGTCGAATTTGAAAAAGGCTGTTCTCATTGTCTGCGGACCGTCAATGACTACTCTTCCATCTATTTCAGCATCGTACATTCCTCTTCGGCGTTCTGATAGTTTAATCGGCCTTGAGCTTCTTCCCAGTACTAAGGGAATACCGAGGGATGAACATTTCCCAAGCAGAAAATCAAGGTCAAACCCGATAACATGCCAGCCTATAATCAGATCGGGGTCGTATGTTCTTACATCTTCAATAAAAGAGAGGAGAAGCTGTTTCTCATTTTTTACCGGGATTAGTTCTGTTGTGCGGCCGGTCTGGCCTTTTTCATCAAGAATAAAGACCTTCCTGTATTCCGTGTTTTTGTAGGTACCGTGAAGTGCTATTGAGTAGAGTTCCCCGTGCTGCCCTGTTTCTATGTCAATCGAGAGCCATTTTAACGGGGGATTGTACCCGGAAGGAGTCAGGGAAGGGTCGATCCACGTGCTCATGTTCCCTTTTCCGGGAAGTCCATTCGACTGCTCTCCCCTAATTTCCACCCCTGTGCGGATAAACCGCTCCATAAGGTAGCGGTCTGCAGGCCAGACATCGGACTCATAAGTGGTAATCCCCCTGGCGTGAAGCTCTCTTCTCCCGCTGTAGTAATGATCGAAAGAATCAAAGTAAATCCCCTTTACCGGCAGCTTGTTAAAGGCCTTCAGTTCAAGATCTCTTACATAGGATCCGGGGAGCTTCGGGAGCTCTGTTTTCTGCTCAACAAAAAAAAGGGGATTGGGATTGGTTATCACGATTTTGAAGGGGCCTTCCTCTCCTCTGCCGTAGTAGCAGAACTCCGCACTTTCTCTGTTATCAGTTGAGGTGCTTGAGAGGATAAACCCCTTCATTTTTATCATTCAGCTTTATCAACAAGTTCCTGCAGCGCGTCCTTCACTGCTGAGAACTCTATCTCTTTTTCAGAGCAGTAATCCCGCACACTCATTCCGCTTGGTCCCATGGGTACACCAAGTACTCCGCTGATCTGTTCTTTGGTCACACCCCAGTCCAGGAGCTCGGAAAACAAAGTCTTTCCCTTTATTACTCGCTCATCTTCGGTGTCCGTTTGCTGGTCTGAGCTTACCGTTGCATCCTTGAAATCTTCCAGAGAGACAATTCTGTCGCTGTATTTATCCAGGGTTTCTGTATCCGAAGCTCCCTCTTTTTTAAGGATGTTCCATGCCGGCTGGGGAATGGCGGTGGTACTGTCTGTTTCAATCGGCAGTCCTTTGTAGAGGGCTGTAAAAAGCCTCATACTGTCTGTACCAATCTCAAGATCTCCTGTTACTCCATATACTTCTTCAAAGTCTTTAACTTTTACGGCTGCAGGATCTTCTGCATCAGAGAACCCAAAGGCCTTTGCAAGGGTCTCTACCGGGATATCAAATGCCTTGGATACATCCGCAAGGGTATATGACCCCCTGATATCAGCAGGATCAGCTAATCCCGCGAAGTCGCCTTCTTCAATTGTCTTGGGGATTTTTGAACTTTCAGTTTCCCAGAACCCTAGAGCAGATGCAATGAGAATTCCCAGTATAAAGAAAACAGGAAGAACCAGTCCTGCGGTTGTTGAACGTATTCTCATTTTACGGCCTCCTTGTACCTGGAAGATTGAAAAGCCAAGGTGTTTTCAACCGGACAGACGCCGTCAGTATCGGTACATTCATAACAGCTGATGCACTGGTGATCCCGGACTATCCGGGAAGTAGATACCGGCAGGTTCATTGGGCAGACCCTGTCGCAGGCTTTACAGTTTATGCATATAGTTTCGTTACGCCTTAAAGGAATTATCCGAAAGAGGTTGAATATCCCGAGTACTGCACCGTAGGGGCAGGCATACTTGCAAAAGGGACGTTCAACAAAAAGTGAGAGCAGAATAACCAGGCCCAGGGTGATAAAACCGGAAATGGCGATCTCTCCTGTCCAGAACTGGAAGAGGGTGAAGTAGGGATCGTAATCCTGAAAAATAAGCTTACCGGTAACAGCAGTCATGTACAGAACCCATGCAAGAACCACATACCGAAGAAAACGGAGATACCGGTCGTATTTATAGGGTATAAACCGGTTGTACTTTTTCTTAAACAGCTTTTTACCGATTTTTCCTATCCACTCCTGGAAAGTCCCGAATGGACATATCCATCCGCAGAAGAGCGGACCCAATAGAATCGCTGAGGAAAAAACAACGATCATGAGAACGACACTTGAGGGATGAATCTTTTTTACAAAGGTCCCCAGCCCAAGGAGATGGTAAATAGTAACAACCCCTCCAAAGGGGCATACTGCATGAAGTGAGGCTGTGCTGAAAAAGGTTACCCCTTTACCGGATTCAACCAGGGTGTGGTTTACCGATATAGCTGCTATCAGCAAAAACAAAACCAGCTGGACCCACTTTCTTATTGTCTTTTTCTTTTTCATGGGAGCCTCCCTAAATCACGAGATATGTGTACAGTGTATTTCAGATTGGCTGCCAATGCAAGTTTTTCCAATGACGTGTACTATCTGTTTACAAACCTTTGAAAACCCCTTAGCATAACAGTATGAGAAAAATTGATCTCGGGGAAATCTCCCGGGCAGTTAAAGAGCTGTCGATTGAGGCGAATACCGTTGCCAACTGCGACCTCCGCAGCGCGCTGAAAGATTCCATTGAAAAAGAGGAATCTTCTGTAGGAAA
>JANTFL010000130.1 GCA_024763455.1 Sediminispirochaeta sp.
GATTTTCCTGATCCGTTAGGACCAATTATTCCAATCCGCTCTCCCTTTTTAAAGCTATAGGAAAATGGGGAGATAACCGTTTTGCCGCCCAATGATAAAGACACCTTCTTAAGCTCAAGGATTTTTTTCCCTAATCTGCGGTTGGTAGAGGAAAAGTCACTGCTTTCTTCATTATCTTCAATCCTTGCATTCATTAGGTTTTCTATGTTTTCTTTGCGTTTCTTATCTTTGCCTGTCCGTGCCCGGGGCCCTCTTTTAAGCCAGGCGAGCTCTCTGCGTAACGCAGTCTCAATTTTTAACTGCTCATTTTTCTGGATCGTTAAACGTTCCGCCTTCCTTTTAAGAAAAGTGGAATAGTTTCCCTCATATTTATAAATACGTTCTCTGTCTATTTCCATAATGTGGGTACAAACCCGATCGAGAAAGTATCTGTCATGGGTCACCATAATAAAGCCGGGTATCTCCTCCCGGAGGTATTTTTCAAGCCACTCAATAACGTCTATGTCGAGATGATTTGTCGGCTCATCAAGTAGAAGGAGCTGTGGCCGGGGGGCCAGTGCCCGTGCGAGGGAGGCTTTCTTTCTCATTCCTCCTGAAAGGATCTTCATATCAGTATCCGCTTGCGGAAGCTTAAACTCTTTAAGTAATGAGAAGTATGTGGTTTCAATATTCCATGCTTCCGCCTTATCCATCCTGGTTTGAAGTAAAGCCAGTTGTTTCTCTTCAGCCGGTGTATGGGAGTATGTTTCCAGGTAGTGATAGTATTCTTTTGCCAGTTCGATTTTGGGATTAGTATCCAGAAAAAGAAATTCTTTCAGAGTGGTAGCAGCTCCTATAAAAGGCGTCTGTTCGAGAATGCTTATATTTACTCCCTTTCTGCGGGATATCTCCCCCTCATCCGGAGCGACCGTTCCCGTTATAATATTTAGGAAGGTTGATTTACCGGAACCATTCGGACCGATAAAACCAATTTTTTCCCCTTCCGCAATTCCCAGTGAAACGTTTTCGAAAAGGGAGTGATCGTCAACTCTTTTGCAGATAGTATCTGCAGAAACTACATTCATGTATTCTCCGGGAAGCGGAGATGTTTAGCGGATATCCTTAAAGGAGCATTTAACAGCCCGATGAAGTTTGCTGTATTTTTAAATAACCGGAATGGTTTTTTCCTCATGTGCTTTGAACCTTTTTTATCTTCGCGTGGTAGTTGGCAGGCTATATTTTTAAATTGAGATTTTCGACCGGGTATCCTTACCTGCTCCCGGAGGGCTAAAAAGTGCAATATTCAACATGGGTCAATTATATAATATTAGACCAGGAGACTGCAACAAAATAGCTGTTGAAAGAACCCATACTGTTTATAGCATCTGTTTATCAATAATGGCTGTAATTTGGCTATGGATGTTCTCGATGGAATCTTCACCGTTTACCGGAAAATAGCGGTTGATTTTTTGATAGTATTCAATAACCGGCAGGGTTTTATCGTTGTATTCTCTAAGCCGTTTCCGAATGACTTCCTCGCTGTCATCCGATCTTCCCGAAGTCCTTCCTCTCTCAAGAAGCCTTTTGGCCGAAACATCCTCGGATATTTCAAGACTGATTAAACAACAGAGCTTCTTGTTAAATCTGGTCATGATTCCTTCCAGAATATATGCCTGCACATAGGTTCGCGGGAAACCGTCAAAAAGATATCCCTTGACATTGGGATTACTTCGGATAGTCTTCTCAATTATTCTGACAATCATTTCATCGGAGACCAGGTCCCCTCTTTCAATGGTTTTCTTTGCCTCAAGTCCAAGAGGGGTCTCCTCCTCTATTTCACTCCGGAGTATGCTTCCTGTAGAGATATGAAATAAATTATATTTCTTTACCAGTAAATCAGCCTGCGTTCCCTTACCCGCTCCTGGAGGGCCAAATAAAGCTATATTTATCATGACAAAACAGTATCAAAGGTTGGTGAAATATGCAATTGGTTTTTAGATATTTATCCACATAAAGGATAATCGGATAGTTTACTTATACCGAAAATAGTAGTAAGGTGTTTTTCCTGTGGAGGGTTATAGTATGGAGAAAGAGAAATTCAAGATTCTGTTTATAAGCGGAAAGCTTGGCGATGTGGACGGAGTTTCTCTGGAAGTTGATAAGTGGATCAGCGTTCTTGCCGGAAACGGTCATGATATATATACCCTTGCAGGCAGATATGCTTCGCCAGTAAAGAATGTACTGAAGGATAATCAGTTTTTAAACACGGCAATTGGGTTTGATTCAAGCCAGCAGCGGTATTTCGAAAAGCTGGTTTTCCCTTATATAACAAAAGTTCCAACCCATCTGACAGTGAATCAGAAAGAAGCAGTTATTGAAGATCTCTGGGTTCAAGGGGAAACGCTGGGAGCCGAAATATACAGGATTATTCAGGACAATACTATTGATTTGATCATAGCACAGAATACAAATGCCATGCCTATGACCCTTCTCGGAGGGATTGCTGTCTACAAACTGGCAACGGAGTACAAGGTTGCCACGATTTTTCACCATCATGATTTCTGGTGGGAGCGCAGCAGATTCAGCCAGAACAGAATAGAGAACCTCTTAAACAGAATAATGCCGCCCGGGGATATCGGGACGGAGCATGTCGTGATCTCATCCTACTCAGCACATATTCTCAGGTCCCTGAAAAGGGTTGCTCCCTCCATTATTCCCAACTGTGAAGATTTTGATAACGTAACAGAGAAAGATGATTACAACAGTACCTTTAGGGAAGATCTTGGGTTTTCTGAGGACGATATTCTTTTTGTTCAGCCTACCCGAATAGTTCCACGTAAGCGGATAGAAGATTCAATCTCTCTTGTTTCGGGATATTCTTGTCTCTATCCCGAATTGAAAGAGCGGGTAAAACTTGTGGTTTCTCTGTATCAGGGAGATGAACCGGATGAAGGGTATATTGAAAAGATAAAAGCTTTAGCACTTGAAAAAGAGGTTTCTCTTCACCTGATATCGGATAGAGTTGCGTCTGTCAGGGGCATTGATGCAGAGGGAAGAAAGCAGTATACAAACAGAGACGTTCTTGTAAATGCAGATATAGTTACCTACCTTCCGGTATGGGAGGGGTTCGGAAATGCATTTTTAGAAGCAGTTGCCTGTAAAATGCCGGTTATTGTTTCAACCTATCTTGTTTACAAAACAGATATAAAGAATGCCGGATTCAAGAGTGTTGAGATCAGGGATAATTATGACAGCTCCGGAAATCTGATTATTCCGGACAGTGTCTATCGGGAAATAAACGATGTGCTTTTTAACAAAGAACTAAGATCAACAATGGTGGAGACTAACTTCCGTATAGGCAGAGAAGAGTTTGGTTTCGAGACCCTGAACAAAAAACTTGAAAACCTGCTCAGCTCCTATGGTGACGAGATACGGGCTTCCAGAAGAAGGCTTGAAAAAAGCAAGGCAAATTATGCGGTTTGAGAAACTGTTCAGCTACTGTCACCTACTTTCTCTCAGTTCCCTTTCAACTTCCGCTATGAGCGCTTCCTCTTGACCGATCCTCACCGTGGTTGCAGCGGAAAGGCTGTGGCATGCATCTGCAAATCCCCCAATTCTGAGGGTAGCGGGGGGGAGGAGACTACTTAATCCGGGAATTTCGCTTCTCCTTATCTTATCCCGCATGGTATCAGATACCCGCATGGAAATCTTTGTCGAGTTGAATGGTATAGGTCCGAATCCGGGAATCTTATTCCGTATTGTCTGAAACCCTGCGAGATATTTTGTCTGATCGAGAAAATCCATGTTCTTTATTACCGTACAGAAAACACCAATCATCTTGACCCCCATGGGGTTAAACCGTTCTTTAACATTGAACCATTGAAGATGTTCGGTAGTATGTATCCCGCCGTTTTTAAGAAGTTCAATCTCATGGTCAAATATCTCTTTTTGAATCTTTCCCAGTTCTTCAACACGGGTTTTCGTATTACTGTCAAATCCGTTTTTACAGAGGTCTACTCCCAGCTCGGTTCCCCCATTGTAGTATCCCACTCCTCCCAGGGTATCAAGGGATCTACAGACATCCTTTGCCGGATATTCTTTCCCTCCCAGGGTTATATAATAGGCCTCTCCCTCTGCAGTCTCTTCAAAACGCATAGTCATAGACTCAACCGCATCCGTTAATGCCGCTCTGTTTACACTGCTGAGCTTCCCGTCAACCAGAAACCCGTCCCCAACAGCACCCAGAGCCCCAAGATGGGCAAGTTTTTTATTTTTTTTGTTAACATTCAGAGCGAAGAGGTAGCATGTTGCAGAAGCGGAGATGTCTCTGTCTCCCTTTAATCCATAAAGATCCCCATCCAGGTTTAGAACGGAATCATCGTCTGATTCTTCTGCAGGATGGTGGTCTATGATAAGAACAAGATTTCTGCCCCTGTTTAAAGATGCAATATACGGAGCAATTTTCCCTGCAAAATCGGTAAAAACAATAATTTCCCCCTCTTTTTCAAAAATCTTCTCCAGAACCTGAGGGTACGGCTTTTCTAACGAAAACCGATTTACCGAGTATCCATCTTCACTAAAAGCTGATTCCAGGATAGTCCCTGAAGTCAGTCCGTCGGTATCGTTATGATGAAACAGGGTGATTTCATTAGAATGAAATCCTCTGACCCTCCTGATTGCTTCCTGCATTGCCTTTTCAAGTGTTTCTCTGCTCATTTTTGTTCCTTTATGTTGTATTAATCCCAGTCAAGGAGTCTCTTTTCCCCTTCGAGGGCCTGTAGTTCTGTGATATCCTCTATTGTTTCAAGGACTCCCTTATACTCGCCTTTTCTGTTTCTCATGGCAAAGTATTGGATGAGCAGCCGTTTCCCCTTTACAGTAAGCCAGAATATTGCCTTGTCCTTTTCCCCTTTTTTAAAGGAGTCTAGTATCTTCTCTACAACATGAACACTTTCCGGGGGGTGACAGTTCTGAACCTGCCGTCCGATTATGGCAGAAGATCTGGGGAATATACGCTCCTTTGAGTGGGTAAAGTAGACCACCTTATCGGTTTCATCCACCACTGTAATATCCAGTGGCAGACTTCTGAAAAGCGCTTCAATCTGTTCATGATTTAAAGCTCCGGTAT
Organism: Sediminispirochaeta sp.; assembly: GCA_024763455.1. GTDB lineage: Bacteria > Spirochaetota > Spirochaetia > B11-G9 > B11-G9 > B11-G9. The sequence goes on from JANTFL010000130.1 coordinate 5,108, forward strand.
CTGTTACCAAGACGTTCCCTCTGTCCCAGTCCTTATGTTTTATCAGTATTTCAGGTCTTTCAGGTTTTTCAATAAAGGGGAAAGAAAACTCGAAGCTTTTCACATGCATCTCATCCCAGTACTTTTGTTCGACCGTTTCCCATGCCACAGGGAAGACAATCAGCTCTTCCTTTATAATCATTCCGTGGGCGAGGAAAAAATAGCTCCCGAGTTCCCTGTTTAAAACCTCCCACCGGCTCCATCTGTCCTGCAGAAGCCCAAGAATCTCCTTGAGGGATTTCCGCAGATCATCGTGGAGAGACCACATCACTTTAAGGGGAAGATAATTGTCCCAGAATCTTTCCAGATACGGGAACAGTATGTTTTCCTTTTTTACATAGTGGGCATCGAATTTTAAAAGCTCTATAAAAATGGGAGTGAGCTTCCTTTTGAGGGTGTCCAGGGAGGATTCTGATTTAGGATCGAATTCTTTCAGGATAGCTTTTACTGTAGTAAGTCTTTTTTCAAGTTCCCTGTTTTCCTCCATGAGATAGTAGAGAAACCCTTTCTCTTCGGGCTTTTCCCAACGATAGCTGTTTAGGGATTTGTAAAAGGAATTTATTACCTTTCCAATGCTCTTTTTTATCTGTTCAGGAGCAATCCCCATTCTGAGCTGTTCTTCCTCCATGGCCAGCATATCGTGGGGGGTAAGACTTTCAATTGAGCTCTTGTACTTCTTTAACAGTTTGCTGCCCTTCTCCCCGTGTATCATTCCCAGAGAAAAGGCAAGCAGATCATTAACCCTTTCTTTGCTCATATCTCTATTTTATTCCTGGAGGATTAAAAATGCAAACATTTTAAAAGCCCCCTGATATGTGGTATACTATGCTCAAGAACAAGGAGACAACAAAATGAAAAAAACAATTGTTATTTTAATCCTGCTGACTTTGGTCCTGGCAGGAGCATTTGCAGAGGATAAAGGTGCTTTTGACTGGAAACCTGCCATAGCAAGCACTACCTACGGGCTGGTTTTTATGCCGGTAACAATCAGCAATGCAAACGGTGATACCCAGCAGGTTTTTCTTACCGGAATGGATGTACGGGTTTTTAACGGAAAGAATATCACCAAGCGGGGAGGTTTCTACACAGGCGTTGAAACAGGAGCCCTGATCTTTCCCCTGCCCCTG
>JANTFL010000131.1 GCA_024763455.1 Sediminispirochaeta sp.
TACAAAGTATATGATAATCACGTAATAAGTTATTTCTGTAAATCTATTCACTGAAGAGTATACTATGCCAAAGATCTAAACGATTGGAAGAGAAACAGAGTTCCGTATTATCGATAACTCCCGGCTATTGGTATTGCTGATAGTTCGGACCTTATCTCCATTTTTGATAGCGTTACTCAAATGGGGATAATACGGATATAATTGCCGATAGCCGGGCCAAAGCCAATGTTATCTGGATGTTATTGCTGATAACCCTTCAAAACCCATTGCTATTGGTAACTTATTGCGTGATATCACCCATTAACAAAGGTATCATGTGTGAGCGTGGCATGCAATGTATAAATATAGATTTTAAGGTGGATCAAAAATCAATATTCTCCAGTGGGCTTCGTATTTTCGCGATTGATTTTCTGCTTACATGGGTGTATATCTCAGTGGTTTTGCTGCTTTGATGCCCGAGCAGTTCCTGGATGTACCTGAGATCTGTTCCGTTTTCCAAAAGATGAGTTGCAAAACTGTGCCTGAGTGTATGAACAGTTGCATGCTTGGAAATACCAGCTGATGAAACAGCTTTTTTTACAATATTCTGAACACTTTTTGCAGAGTATCTGCCACCGTATTGCCCTTCGAACAGATATTTTGAAGGTTGGTAGGCATACACATATCGTTTGAGCACTTCTGTGAGCCTTTCGGATAGAATGGTATACCTGTCCTTCTTGCCCTTTCCGCTGACAACATGGATCAGCATTCTCTCAAAATCAATATCATCAATCTTGAGATTTAAAAGTTCACTCAGTCTTAATCCGGCAGAATAGATAACCATTATAATTGTTCTATGCTTTAAGTTCCGGGTAGCTTTAATAATTGCCGAGATCTCTTCTTCACTGAGTATAACGGGAAGATGTTTCTCTTTCTTTGGACGTTTATAGGGGAAACGTGATACTGGTCTGTTTAAAACCTTTTCATAGTAGAACTTTACAGCATTTATTGCCTGTTTTTGTACTGCTGCAGATACCCGGCGTTTTATTACAAGGTATACAAAGTACTTACCCGCATCTTCATCGGTCAAGGAATCTATATCCTGATCTGCGTAATAGTCTATAAATCCTTCAAATGCAGCTAAGTATGCTCTTTGGGTATTGATACTATAGCGTTTAAGTTCCAGCACCTCCCTATATTTTTTAAGGTTGTGATCATGAGAAAAAGCTTTCTTAAAAATCAGGTTGATCGGTAAAGGGAAGTATATCCGTAGTATTTCAATACTTCTGTAGGATGCAGGGATTATCCATGCTTTTAGGTCCCCATTGAATCTACTCCCGGGAATAGATTTAACTCTTTTCAGGAGATCGGTATCATACTCAAAATCAATACAAAGAGCATTTTTATTGATATTCGTAACAGTTACAACCTTCTCCACATTCTTCTATACGCTGAAATTTGAACCAGCGCTTCAAAAAACAAAATTTATTATAAGGATCACTATTTCCACATTTATCCAGGTTTGTTACCAGTTTGCAAGATGGCGACCACATAAACTCTCCTGCTGCCGCCGTTGGAGAAAATGACGTCTGGTGAGAAGGGAGTAACACTTTTTATTTGAAAGTCCGCTGCCGAAACTCGCTGAACTTTACCGTATAGGAGTGTACCATAAAAAAGTGTATTTGAAAAATATTTTGTACTATTTATCCGCAATACCTGCCAAAATCTGGTTGCTATATGAACAAATAGCACCTGATATCCTCCAAGCCCCTGCTCTGTAGAAAACAGTAAGCAGCGCTGAAAAAGAGCAATAGAGGGAAAGCTGGAAGTATTTCGCTTGCCGTTTGAAGCACTCTTTTATATAGTAGAGTCAAGGAGATTCGTATGCCCAAAAGGATTGTTCTTATCGGTGCTGGAAGTGCTCAGTTCGGAAGCGGCACGTTAGGAGATATTTTTCAGAGCCGAGTTTTAAAAGGGAGTGAGATCGTTCTTCATGATATCAATGAAACGGCCCTAGCTGCTATGCAAAAGAAAGCGGACTCTGCTCTTGACAAATACAAGCTCAATTTTAACGTGACATCATCTTTAGACCGTAGAGAAGCCCTGAAGGGGGCGGACTTTGTAATAATTTCCATTGAAGTGGGTGACCGGTTTGCCCTGTGGGATCTCGACCGTACCATTCCACAGCACTACGGAATCCGTCAGGTGTACGGTGAAAACGGGGGGCCCGGAGGGCTTTTCCACTCGTTAAGAATAATACCGCCGATTCTTGATATTGCATCAGATATCATGGCTATATGTCCACATGCTTTTGTTTTTAATTACAGTAATCCCATGAGCAGGATTGTTACTACCGTAAAAAGGAAATTTCCGGATCTGAAACTGATCGGTCTTTGCCATGAGATAGCCTCTCTTGAAGAGCATCTTCCCAAAATTCTCGGAACACCCGTGGATAATTTAAAGTACCGGGCCGGTGGACTGAATCATTTCAGCGTTCTGCTTGAAGCGGAATACAGAGATACGGGGGAAAATGCGTATCCGGAAATTATGAGAAAAGCTGGAAGTTACTTTAAAACCCAGTCCGGGTATAGTGAACTCTGGAAGTTTGTACGTGAAAATTTCGGTACGCTCTTACGGGGAGCGGCTTCAGGAGGGGATCTCGACCTTTCATTGATCGTTCCGGTTCTGAAGAATATTTTAAAGGATTCTATTCCCGAAGGAATGGGAGATGATGAGATTCTTGCTGTTCTAAATACTGAGGGGTTTCATAGTTTCAATTTGACCGCCGTTCTGTCTCCTTTGCGGGAATGGAGTGACCGGCAGCTTTTCAGGGTACTATTTGAAACCTTTAACCTGCTGCCTATTACCGGGGACAGCCATTTAGGCGAGTATGTTCAATGGGCATATTCAGCAGCAGATATAAAAGGGATCATAGATTTTTACGCTTTCTACCGGACCATGCTTTCAGTTTTTACTCCCGAGATTTCACTTAAAATGGGCGAAAGGGTCGTTCCCATTATGGAGGGGATTATTACTGATTCCGGGTATGAGGAGCCGGCAGTAAATATCCTGAATGATGGGTATATAGCGGACCTGCCTTCCTGGATAGCTGTGGAAGTACCGGCACAGATTGATGCCAGGGGTGTTCACGGCGTAAAACTTGATATACCCGCCGGGTTTAAAGGACTTTTAACAAACCAGATTGGTATTCACGATCTTACTGCAGAAGCGGTTCTTACTAAATCAAAAAAGGCGGTCCATCAGGCTCTTCTAGTCGATCCGGTTGTTGATACAAGTGCAGGATTAAAGGATATGCTTGACTTTATCATTGAGTCGCAATCTCCATATCTTGATTATCTTATGTAGGGGGAAGATGTATGTTAAGGGAGATAAACAATCCGAAACAGTATCCTGAAGAAGGATTCCGCCGCTGGTTTACGGATGATTATTTTGATCTTATCGTGTGGTATAAGGATGACAGGCAGACGGTAACAGGATTTCAGCTCACCTATGATAAAGAGAGAAACGAAAGAGCCCTCACCTGGAAAAGCAGCGGTAACTACACCCATATGGGGGTTGATGACGGAGAGATCTACGGCGGTTACAAGATGTCTCCTGTTTTGGTATCTGACGGACTTTTTAACAAGAACAGCATTGCACAGAAATTTAAAAAAGCCGCTTCATCGATGGATCAGGAAGTTGCATCCTTCGTCTATCAGCGGCTTTTAGCATATATGTAAGCTAATTCATCAGTTCTTTAACTGCAGCTATGTTTCGTTCGTTCATAAAGTTGTTGTCGTTATACATTGCCTCAATCCGGTCGGCATAAAACTCCGTTACCTTGTACCGGACCAGTTTCATTGTTGAGTTTATGAGTTTATCTTCCTCTGAAAAGGGCTTTGGTATTATCTCCATGGTAGCGGGTATCCATTGGGACGGGATGGTATCATTTACCTTATCCTTGAAAGAGTAGACAGATTCCTTTATCGCTTTGAGTATATCTTCAGGATCTGAAAGCTGCTTTTCGTTTATCAGTTTTTTAAGGGAATCTGTATTCAGGGTGATGAGAGCGGTGGTAAAATTACGGTGATCGTTATACACCATTATCTGATTGACGAGATCACTATGATTTATTACCGCTTCTTCTATATCTTCAGGGGAATATTTTTCCCCGTCCGGAGAAATCAACAGTGCTTTTGCCCGCCCGGTAACAACAAGAAAACCGTCACTGTCCATATATCCCAGATCTCCTGTCCAGAGCCATTCCCCTTTTAAAACCTCCATTGTCGCCTCTGGATTTTTAAAGTATCCCTTCATTACGTTATCGCCCTTTATGACGATCTCGCCCCTCTCTCCGGTTTCTGCTTCTTCAGTTTCAGATTTCATAATCCTGCAGGTAATCCCCGGGAGTACTGTTCCCGAGGTTCCGAACTTATGACGACGCATTGAGTTGGTACATATTACGGGAGCGGCTTCTGTAAGGCCGTATCCCTGAAAAATGGGAATTCCCAGAGCGGCAAAGAAGTGCTGCTGTTTAATCTCAAGGAGTGCACCTCCTCCGACGCAAAACTTAAGCTCTCCGCCGAAAATCTGCCGTACCTTGGGAAATACAAGGAGTGATGCAATCGTGTAGGGAAGAAAAGCCTTTATCTTTGTGAGGAAAGGCGGTTTGTTATGACCATCTCCGTTCCGGGCAATCCCAGCCTCTATCCCCCTGGTAAATATGGTGCTGATCAGTTTCCCTTTTGCGTTAACGCCGGATATAATCTTTTTCATGAAGTTGCCTGATAGAGCCGGAACTGTCAGGAGTATATCCGGTTTTGTTTCCAAAAGATTTACAGGGATATTCCGGATAAGATTCATGCTGCCGCCCCGGGCATCTACAAAATTCAAGGTCAGCCCGCGGAGCAGCGAGATGTACATCCCCGCAGTATGGGCAAAGGAGTGATCAAGGGGCAGCATTATCAGTGTTTTGTATCTTCCGTCGGGGATATCGATAACTTTCAGTGCTTCGTGTGTATTAGACCAGTAGTTAAGATGGGTTAACATTATCCCTTTGGGGTTTCCGGTAGTTCCTGATGTGTAGCAGATATTGATTGTGTCGTTCTCTTCAATGATAGCTTCCATTGATTTAATCAGTTCAGTATCTGCTTCAAGTCTTTTCTCACCCTCTGCCATAAGGGTCTTCCAGGTTGTAACATCCTTATCCTTCTTGATTGCTGTTCCTGTAAGTATTTTTTCAATATCCCTGTCTATTTCATCCATAAGAACAAGCAGGGGCGGGTGGGAAATCTCATCCCAGGCTTCTACAACCTTGGCTAAAACGTTTTTTGAGATCAGAAAAACCCCGGTTTCAGAGTGGTTTATCCTGAAGGCGATCTCTTCAGGAGTTAGTTTGATGGACAGGGGGACAGAAATAATTCCAGCCTTGATAATTCCGAACTCGCCGATTACCCACTCAGGTCTTCCCTCTGCAAGTATTGCAGCTTTCTGTTCCCGTTCAAATCTCCGTGCCCTTAAAGCAGCAGCAAAAATATCAGAAAGTCTGTCTGCTTCCCGATAGCTCACAGGTGTCCATCCTTTTTCGGTTTTGGATGAAACAAAGGCTCTGTTTCCATATTTATCAGCCGCATCATGCAGCATCTTTACAATTGTTCGCATCACTTTTCTCCTATGATAATCTGTAAATTCTACTGTACTTGTTCTCAAGGTACGTAACGTAGTACTCCGATTTAAGTGGTTCGCCGGTTGCCTTTACACAAAGCTCCTCTGCGGTATGAATCGATCCGTATTGATGGATGTTTTCCCTCAGCCATCCAAGAATGGTTTTAAAATCCCCTTTTTCAATAAGATGTTCTGCTCCTCCCAGATCGCTGTCCAGTTTTTGAAAGAACTGGGCTCCGTAGAGATTGCCCAAAGCATAGGTGGGGAAGTATCCTATCGCTCCGAAGGACCAGTGGACATCCTGAAGCACCCCTTCTGCATCGTTTGCAGGCACTATCCCCAGAAGCTCGTTCATTTTACTGTTCCAGGCCTCCGGCAGATCTCCTACCTTGAGGTTTCCTGTCAGTAACATAAGCTCAAGCTCAAATCTCAGTATAATATGAAGAGAGTAGGTAACCTCATCTGCATCAACCCGGATCATGGTTGGGGCTGACTTGTTTATCCCGCGGTAAAA
>JANTFL010000132.1 GCA_024763455.1 Sediminispirochaeta sp.
TCAGCTTCCGATTCTATTTTTTCCTCTACAGCATCAGGAAGTTTCGGGAAAAAATCGATTCCTGTAACCTCTTCTACTGTATCTATGGTAACGGCATAATTTTCAACACCGTCATCACACTTTTTATTCGGTAAAAGGAATCCAATCCCCTTTATCTCAGGCTCTTTATAGTCGAGAAGAACTTTGTAGTAATACTCGGGAACAGCTACCTTGTTTTCCCCTATAGTCTGATAGTACGGTTTGTTTAACACCGGGCCGGTAACAACGCAAAGAGAACCGTTCTCCTCTGCCCAGTCCCGCACCATCTCCTCAAGTTCTTTCCAGATACCGCGGTTAAACCCGGGCCGTTGAGGGCTCATATTGCTCAAATAAAACGATTCATCCATGGCTGATTCAGAAAATTTCATATCTCCGGCAGGAGCAAGATGCCCCCGGTCAAACCCTGATTTTTTATAATCCGAAAGTTCAGCAGAACCGGTCATAACAGAGGGATCTTCACGGAAATTATTACCCCGTTTAACAGTTCCTCTCACCTCAGATGCGGTCAGCTCGTATGCAACCCAGTCTGCCTGCTCGTACCGTTCATCATATTGCAGCGTATAGTTTGTATGCACTATGACTGCATCGGGATTCGTTACGGCTGGAATCTCCAGCCCGCCGGGAATCGGGTGAAAGAGTGACAGGAGTGCGGCAATCAGTGAATACAGCAGCTCTTTCACGGCAGCACCATTATATACCGGTAAATGGAAATAAAGTGTGAAATGCTTCCTGCAAGAACAAATAGATGCCAGATTTCATGAAATCCAAACACGCCGGGGAAGGGATCCGGTTTTTTACGGGCGTATATTACAGCTCCAATGCTGTAGAATATCCCTCCCAGGGCAAGATAGAACATACCTCCAGCAGGAATTGTTTTGAACATTGGATACAAAGCCACAATACAAACCCATCCCATAACAAGATATATTCCGGTAGAAACCCATCGGGGAGCTTTTAAAAAGAAGAGTTTGAAGAATATACCGAAAATAGCCAATCCCCAGACAACCCCTAATATACTCCAGCCCCATGGCCCGCGGAGCGGAACCAGACAGTAGGGGGTATAGGTCCCCGCAATTAAGAGATATATCATAACATGGTCCAGAGTCTTAAGAACCCTGGTTACCTTTTCTCCTGAAATTACCAGATGATAAACTGCACTTGCCGTATAAAGGAGGACCATGGATACTCCATAAACTGCAAAGGAAACCACATGATACATATCCTTCCCCCGGGAGGCAGTGACAACCAGGACGGCAAGTCCTGCAGCCGAAAGCACCGCTCCGAATAGATGGGAAAATCCGCTGAAGGGATCTTTAACGCTTATTCTGTTTAATACCATAGAAGGATACTATATGATCGACGGTCCGGAATCAATGGATAAAAAGGATAAAGTTAAGCTTGACACTTTTACAGTATCAACGATAGTCTGAATTATTAAAAGGAGTAAGCATGGCTGATATAATTGCAATAGAATTTTCAAATGAAGTATTAAGACTGATAGACCAGAGGGTTCTTCCCGGGAAACTGGAATATTTTGAATGTAGAAACTACAGGGATGTAGAGTTCGCTATTAAAGATATGGTTGTACGGGGAGCTCCTGCAATAGGTGCTACCGCCGGCTATGGAGCCTACCTGGCAGCCAAGGAACTTATGCAGAAACATCCTTCCGACAGGAAAACGTTCCTTGTGGAAATGGATGCCGCCCTTAATTTTCTGAACAACTCGAGACCGACTGCAGTAAATCTGATGTGGGCTATTGCAAAAATGAGGCATGCGTTGGAAGACCATAAAGATGATGCAGCTGATCTCCTTTTGGAACGACTGAGAGCCCTGGCTGATACCATCCTGAATGAAGACATTGAAACAAATCACCGGATGGCGGAACATGGTAACACAGTAATCCCCAAAGGGGCAACGATCCTTACCCACTGTAACACGGGAGCCCTGGCCACAGCGGGTTACGGAACAGCCCTGGGTGTAATACGGGAAGCCCATAATACCGGTAAGAACATTTTTGTATATGCGGATGAGACCCGCCCACGGAATCAGGGAAGCAGGCTGACATCCTGGGAGCTGATGCAGGAGGGGATCCCGTCAAAACTCATCGTGGACAGCACTGCAGCTACCCTCATCAGGGACGGGAAGATTGACGTCATTCTGGTCGGGGCAGACAGAGTTGCAGGCAACGGCGATGCCGCTAACAAAATAGGGACCTTCATGCTTTCCGTTGTGGCAAAAGTTTACGGTGTTCCTTTTTACGTTGTTGCTCCCACCACAACCATTGACTTTGATATCAAGAGCGGAAAGGAAATAGTAATAGAGGAACGGTCTGCAGAAGAAGTTACCCATATTGAGGGGGTGGCAATAGCTCCCGAAGGGATGGATGTGTACAACCCTGCTTTTGACGTTACACCTCATGAAAATATAACAGGAATCGTTACCGAGAAAGGGATCCTGAAGGCACCCTACACCGAAGCAATCAGAAAACTGGCAGAGGAGAGGTAACATGAACTTCGATACCCTTGCAATCCACGGCAATGATCATAAAAGAAACGCCGAGAATGCATTGAACCCTCCCATCTTCCAGACCTCCACGTTTGTTTTCAAGGACCTTGACCATGTGGAAGATGTAATGTCCTTTAAAAGTGATGATTATGTTTACACCAGGGGGAATAATCCTACCCTCAGGCTCTTTGAAAACAGAATGAGAGACCTGGAAGGGGGTAAAGGTGCCGTTGCATTTGCATCAGGTATGGCTGCAATCAGTTCAACGCTCTTCTCTCTGTTAAAACCCGGGGACAATGTTATTGTCCATAAAACCATTTACGGTTCTTCCTACACCGTAGCGACAAAGCTTCTTCCTAAATACAACATTACCAGCAGCAGTATCGATCTGAGTAATCCGGAAACCCTTGAAAAGGCTCTCGGCAGGGACGATGACAAAACAAAGGTTGTATACTTTGAAACCCCAAGCAACCCTAACCTTTCCATTGTGGATATACGGAGGATCTGCACCATCGCCCATGAGAGGGGTATAAAGGTCGTTATCGATAATACCTTTGCTACCCCCTACTTTCAAAAACCCCTAGAACTTGGGGCTGATGTTGTTGTTCACAGTGCTACCAAGTATATCTGCGGTCATGGGGATGTTGTTGCAGGGGTTGCGGTAGCAAAAGATATGAATTACATTCAATCCCTTAAATTTGACTATATGGCGGAATTCGGCGGAGTTTTGAGTCCTTTCAACGCATGGCTTCTTTTACGGGGCCTTAAAACACTGGGTGTCCGTATGCGGCAGCATGAGAAAAACGCCCTGAAAATTGCCGGGTATCTGGAAAAACACCCGATGGTTACAAAGGTGATGTACCCCGGCCTTCCCTCCTTCGAAGGTCATGAAACTGCCAAAGCTCAGATGAGCGGGTTTGGAGCAATGATCAGTTTTGAGGTAAAGGGAGGCCTTGAATCCGCCAAAAAAGTAATAAATAGCCTCAACCTGATTCAAATCGCAGTAAGTCTCGGAGACTGTGAAACCCTGATGGAATCCCCGGCGGCCATGACTCACCGGGGATACAGCAGGGAAAGACTGGCCGAATTCGGACTGTCGGAAAGTATGCTTAGAATTTCTGTAGGTCTTGAAGATACTGCAGATATTATAAGTGAACTGGAAAGAGTCCTGAGCCTGCTGTAAAGGGAGTTTTTTATGAGAAGAGCAATAATTGGCGGTACCGGTGTGTACGGTGTCGGCGGTTCTACAGTTTCCAGGGATGTTTCAACTCCCCTTGGAGAGGTAAGGGTTGATATTCTGACCCTGGGAGGATATGAAATTGTGTTTCTTCCAAGACACGGGAAAAAGCACGACGTTCCCCCTCATCTTATCAATTACAGGGCGAACATGATGGCCTTAAAACAGCTGGAGGTTTCATACATTTATGCCACCTGTGCTGTTGGATCATGCAATACTGAATACAGACCCGGGGACGTTGTAATCCTGACAGACTTCCTGGATTTTACAAAATCCAGAGCACATACTTTTCATGACGGGAGTGACGGCGTAAAACATACCGATATGTCCGACCCTTACTGCACCAATTTGAGAACACTTCTTGCAGAGCAGGCAGGAAACCACAATGTCAGTTTCAAAGGGAATGCAGTTTATGTCTGCACCGAAGGACCCCGTTTTGAAACCGCTGCTGAGATAAAAATGTACAGAGCCTTGGGGGGCGATGTGGTCGGCATGACTAATGTTCCAGAAGTCAACCTTGCAAAAGAACTCGGGATGTGCTACGCAGCTGCGGGAATTGTTACCAACTGGTGTACCGGGGTGAAAGAGGAAGCAATAGCCATGCACGATATTACCGCAGCCATGGAAAAAAACAAACAGGATTTAACATCTCTCTTTCTTTCGGTACTGACCGGACCACTTGACCAGAATCATTGTTCCTGTGCCCACGCTGTTATGGAACTTGGCAACTGATGTACGATTTCTGTATTATCGGTGCAGGAGTTACCGGTGCCCACATTGCCAGGGAACTCAGCAGGTACGATGTCAATACCTGCATTCTTGAAAAAGCAGATGATGTCAGTGAGGGAGCTTCCAAAGCAAACAGCGGTATTATCCACGGAGGGTATGCCGCACAATTCGGAACAGAAAAAGGGAGACTCAACGTTATCGGGAACCGGTTGTTTCAACAGCTTGATGATGAACTGCATTTCGGCTACCGTAAAACCGGCGGACTGGTTCTGGGTTTTGATGAAGCAGATTACGCAGCTCTTAAAAAACTGTATGAAAACGGTCTAAAAAACGGGATTACGGATCTTAAAATAATCGAAACTGCTGAGATACTCTCCATGGAACCTGCAGTGAGCAGTTCGGTAAAGTATGCACTCTATACCGGTGAGCTGGGGGTAACGTCCCCTTATGAATACAACATAGCTCTGGCAGAGAATGCCGTTTCCAACGGTGTGGACCTTTTTCTGAATAACGAGGTTGTTTCTGTACGTAAGGAAAGTAATTTTTATTACGTAGAAACTAAAAAACAGACGATACAAACCAGATATGTTATTAACGCTGCCGGAGTCTACGCAGACAAAATAGCAGGAATGGTAAACATAGACAGTTTCAGCATTATCCCTAAAAAGGGACAGTACATTCTCTTCCCGAAAGGAACAGGGAGCATTGTTAAACGGGTAATCTTTCAGGTACCGACCCGGAAGGGAAAAGGAATTCTTGTTACATCAACCTACCACGGGAACCTTATGCTCGGCCCAAACTCGGAAGAGGTCAGGGACAGAGAGGATACAGATACTGACGAAGAAACCCTTGAGTATATCATGGATACTGCCCGTAAATCTGTACCTGATCTGAATCCCGGGCCTAAACTGAAAACCTTTTCAGGGATACGGCCTTCTCCTGATACGGGAGATTTTATTATAAGGGAAGAAATTCCCGGCTTTATCAATGCAGCAGGTATTGAATCCCCGGGGCTGACATCCAGTCCGGCAATAGCCCGTATGGTTATCAGTATTATCAGGGGGAATGAGCAGCTTCAAGAAAACAAGGATTTTAATCCCTGCAGAGAGCCTATTATCCATTCCCGGAATCTGCCCCCGGAGGAACTGAAACGCCGCATAACTCTTGATTCTTCACCCGAAAAGATAATCTGCAGGTGCGAACAGATTACCGAAGGAGAAATTGTTGATGCCATCAAGAGAAATATCCCTGCGCAGACTGTCTATGCAGTAAAAAAAAGGACACGGGCAGGTATGGGAAGATGCCAGGGAAACTTCTGTAAACCACGGGTTCAGGAAATTATAGATAGAGAGGTACAGTAAATGGAAAAGTATGTGGAAATCAAAAAAGACAACGGAACACTCAGAGGGATGCTTCATCTCCCTGAAGGAGCAGATGCAAACCGTAAAGTTCCCGGAGTAATTCTTTACCATGGGTTCACCGGTAACAGGATGGAACCCGCCTTTATGTTTGTACGCTTTTCCCGTCTTTTAGCTGAACATGGTATTGCAAGTGTCCGTTTCGATTTTATGCACAGCGGCGAGAGTGACGGCAGTTTCGAAAAGATGACCCTGTCCGGGGAGTTA
>JANTFL010000133.1 GCA_024763455.1 Sediminispirochaeta sp.
TTTTTTACACTGCGCCAGGGATGCACAAATCCCACAACTCCCAACGTTAATCCTGCATAGAGCAGGAGTATTCCAGGAAGGTTATCCGAAATACCAATAATCAATGCAACAGCAATAGAAACTGCTCCTACGGTAAATAGGGCAAAAGATACTTTCTGTTTATTTGTAAACTCTTTCATACTACCCCGTACTCCAAATATACTCATGCAGCAGCCGCAGGGTCAAACCCTTGTAGAAGCTATCACTACCTCTAAGCAGGCTTTAAACTACCCCGCTTCTCTTGCTGCTTCCAGATAATAATAGTATCCTCGTTTTGGGTGCACCATTGAACACACAAAGAATACTATTTCTTGAATCATTCTACAGCGGATCTCATAAAGCATTTGCAGATGGACTTGTTAGGAATTCAAAATACACTATCGATCTGCTTACCCTGCCCGCCCGGTTCTGGAAATGGAGGATGAAAGGCTCTTCCCTCTATTTCGCCAGGCAGATCAATGATATTAAAAAATATGATCTGATATTCGCAACGGATCTTATCAATATTTCTGATCTAGAAATGCTTTTAGGGGAAAACTGTCCCCCTGTAATCCTATACTTTCATGAAAACCAGCTTGCATACCCTTTGAACAGTGGGGAAACCCTGGACTACCACTACGGTTTAACAGATCTTACCAATGCACTTGGGGCAGAGCGTGTGGTTTTTAATTCCAATACCCATATGAAAACATTTTTAACGGAACTGCCCCCTTTTATAAGGCATATGCCGGATACCGTTCCCCTGTGGAGTGTAGAGAAAATCAGACAGAAATTCCTGGTTATCTATCCGGGAATTGATGATCTGGTACTTGAGAGTTCCCATGAAAAGAAAAAGACAGATAGAATTCCTGTTATTGTATGGAATCACCGCTGGGAGTACGATAAAAACCCGGAGGATTTTTTTACCACCCTTTTTCAGCTTAAAAAAGAGGGGATACCTTTTAAACTGATTCTTTTGGGAGAAAAGTATTCCAAATATCCCCGGGTTTTTAAGACAGCCGAAAAAATTCTAAAGGTGGAAATAGTACATTCAGGTTATGCAGACAGTTACATGGAATACCTTTCCCTTCTCCGTCAGGGAGATATTGTGATAAGCACCGCGCACCAGGAAAACTACGGTATTTCCATAGTTGAAGCCATACTTTCAGGCTGTACTCCACTTCTTCCTGACAGGCTCTCCTACCCTGAAATTATTCCGGAAGAATATCATGGTAAATACCTCTATTCCGGCAACAAAGATCTTCTTTATAAACTTAAGCTGCTTTTAACAAAAGGCACCCCCGGCCAGCCGAAAGGGCTGACAGACAAGTTAAGCAGATTCTGCTGGAGCAGCCATATAATCAATTTCGATAATCTGTTTTTAAGGATATTAAAAGCAGAGTGATGCTCGCGGGGTCTCCTTTCTCATCATGCTATTTTGGGAATATATCATTATTTTCTTGCATATTCAGGAAATAAGCATTAGAATAATAAGGGTAAACTTTCTGTTTCTTCAGTTCTGCCCGACATATCATCATCAGTACCAGCTCCTTGTAGTCTAATTATTAGGAGGAGTATCTGTGAAAAATTGTAAATTCCATAAAAACAGCACTTACATCATTATCCTTTTTGCTCTTGGGGCAGTCTTTTTCACTGCTTGTGTATCTTCAGGGCAGGCGAAAAGTGATGATATGGGGCTGCATTCTGAAAACGGTTTATCCAATAATGAAGATCTTAACTCATCTAAACTCCCATTTGAGGTAAAATACGAAGATATAGGCCGTCTCATGAAGGAATGGGAGAGTGCAATCCGTAACAGGGATGCTGATCTTTTGGCCACGCTTCTTTGGCCCGAAACCGAAATGAGATTTACAGACAGGAACGGCCGGAGAACTGATTTTCACGGTCAGAAAGCAATTAGTGAGATCCGTCTGGAATTATTTGAAGAAACTGGATTAGTTGAACAGTACCGTCTGCCGGAACCGGATGAATATGTTGATGAGAGTGAAGTTCATCAAGTCTACTGGTTCATACATGAAGATGAAAGATTTTATGAAGAACTAGGTTTTGAAAACAGGGACGGAATCTGGAAGATAAAAAGTAACTGGATAGAAATGTGGACTCCAGGACCAATGATATCAAATCGTTATCAGTCAATAGGTGATAAAAACAAAGATGGTTTCATAGAGGACGATGAGTGGGGTTATCTCTATTCAGCGGCTGTAGATTTTTTTCGGGAACCACATCCAGTTGCAGAGCCGCTGGATAATTTATTTGATGCGGATAACAGTGGATTTATAGAAAAAAGCGAGATAAAACTAGCCGGAGAAATTCTTTTTTCCAAGGGGTTTAAATATGTAAGCCGTCTTGATACAGGAATGGGACTTAGCTCTCTGAATCTTAATCAAGATGACAAAATAACACATAGGGAATTGGAATTGATATCCAATTTTATGATCGAATTCAGGGGGTTGCAGGGATCCATTCCGGTAAAGACAGATTTGGATCGCTGGATGGACAAAAACAGTGATGATCAGGTAGACAATGAGGAAATAGAACTGGCAAGAAAACATTTTTTTGATGTTACTATTTATACACCATGCCCGGATGCCCTTTTTCTCGCTGTACCACGAAAAGTATCTAACTATCTGGATGAACTTGCCGATGGAAACGGCGATGGGAAAATCAATCAGAATGAACATGATATCATTCTGCATGCAGTGAGTAGTTATCATAATGTTGATAACTATATGGATAGATCTCTTGATCTTCAGCACGATGGCTTTATCGACCTTAGTGATATTCGACTCGCCCTACAAACATCAGCAATGGGTAAAGGGATCTTTGCAGCCAAAGCAGAACCACCATATCAGGTTATTACACCAATAGATAATCTCCTGGATACC
Organism: Sediminispirochaeta sp.; assembly: GCA_024763455.1. Lineage (GTDB taxonomy): Bacteria > Spirochaetota > Spirochaetia > B11-G9 > B11-G9 > B11-G9. Next base: position 2,925 of record JANTFL010000133.1, read on the forward strand.
TCCGGTGATGTATTGGTTGATCAGAAAGAAATTGATACTGCTGTAGCTTTTCTGGCTGGAAATAGCTCTGTTGCCGATAGAGTCTCTGAAGATTTGAGAACCTTGATTGACAGGAATAAAGACGGTCGTATCGAAACAGGGGAAATCGAAGGAGCAGGAACTATTATTCTTCATCCCCACCCGGTGGACCGGGACCAGGTGCTCGATGTTGACTCGGATACCAATGGAGATGGGTTCATCGACCCTGAAGAACTTGGTATCAGTGCAGGTATAACAGAGAAAGGAGAGGCACCCACCTTTGATGATCGAATTCGATTGGTTCGTCATCGGCTCGATGCTCAAAAAAGCGAAAAAGTGAAAACTGATAATTCCACCGGTTCTGATACAAACACAAGTACCGGATTCCAGTCCGAATATTACCGCAGGCTGGGAAAAATACAGGACCGCGAACTTGCAGTTATCAGTCTGAATACAGAAACTACTCATGTTGATGAAGAAACAGCCAAAGGAATTATCGTTTTTGTAGAGAACGCCTTTGTTAATGTAGGGAAAGTAAGGGTTATAGATCGTAAGAATATTGAGAAGATTTTAAGTGAGTATAAGTTCCAGTCCTCGGGTCTGGTTGATGAGAATACCGCTATTGAAGTAGGAAAACTCTCCGGGGCCGATATTATTGTAATAGGAAGTATAAATCGCGTTGGAGGTATCTTCTACCTGAATATCAAACTTATTGATGTGAAGACGGCAGAAATTATTGGTTCGAACATATCCCAGGCGAAAGATGCTTCGGGATTTCTCGATATGTGCAACCAAGCAGTATATATGCTGTTTTAGAGGCTCTAATTATTGCGGGAGAAGAAAATGAAAACTGAAAAGAATATTGCCAAAACAATCAGAGATTCTTTACGGCCGACTATTGAGAACAGGGAAGCAAAGGAGCAGGCATACAAACTGCTGCCGGAATTGTATACAGACGAAAATTACGAAATAAAGAGCAGAAAGGGAAGCTGGACCGTTTATAAACGGGATAATTTTATACTGCCTTATTTCCTTGAAGAAAAGAGGGAAGAACCCGGAAATGGCTTTTGCGCTGTGTACAAACAGGAAGGGAGACCAAAGACATTCTTTTTAGGAAAAATCAGTAACACAAGTATCATCAAAAAGTCTTCAGATATCCTCTCCCGGAAAGTACTGGAGCAGCTGCCCCTTTTTTCAAGTCCACCAAAGAGTCTTACAGAAGAGAATGGTCTTTCCTTTGGACTCAGAGCAGGGTTGATTTTTGTAATTATTGTAGGGACTTTTGTTGCATTTGATTATATCCTCCTGCCGAATTACGGGAAAGAGATAGCAAAAGGACTGGGAATAAGCTTTTCGGCAAAAGTATCCATAGATAATTATCAGAGTATTATAGGAGCTTTCATCGGAAGGATAATCAGCCCTGAACATATTAAACTGCTTCACTCTATCTATACCATGACTGCATTTATTGTTCTTCCCATTCTTGCCGGGGGTGTTATTTATGAAATTTTCGGGAAACGGGCTGATAAAATAAGAACAAAAAAATTCCCTAAAGAAGCTTTCTCCTTTTTATTCGGGAAGGAAGCATACGATAAGATACTTGCTGAAAACAAACTTATAAAGGAGGAAAAAAGGAAGAACATGCTTTATGAACGGCTTTCAGGGTTAGGTTTGAATACATCAAAGGAAAATTTCGAACAGATCTATGGTGAGATAAAGGGTTCAATCCAGGGACTCTGACCGCCTTTACTATTCCTTGATACTACAAGCATATATGTATGTCGTTTTAATAAAAAAGGAGGAATGATTATGAAAAAGGCTGTACTCTCAACTCTCGTCTCATTATTCATTGTTTCATGTGTTTCCGGACCGTCATCGTATGTGGAATCTACTGACAAGGTTGTTAATAACTGGGCTCGCGGATTGGAAGAAAAAGATATAGATACTCTTATGGATACTTACTGGCCTGAGGCTGTATTCACTTTTATCCCTCCGGAAGGGGAGAAGAATATTACAAGTGGAAGCGATGGAATACGGGATCTTCAGATTAATAATATGAAAAATCCTGCTAAAGTAACTGTAAGAGTTGATACAGCTAAACTTGAAAAAACAGGGTCAACAGTAACATACACAATACTAGTCGAACTACCAGATCTTGCTGTTACGAATAGTCTTGAGCTTGAGAACCGGAATAATGAGTGGCGGATCATCAACCAGGTTGTAAAATTTTAGAATTCAGTAGATTGAATAATGTTCACAGAAAATATACGGCATCATGATGCAGGATCAGTCCCGTCAATTCCAACACTCACAACTCTGCCAATTCGACAATAATCCCCTCGGGACCTTTGAGGTAGATCATCTTCTTACCGTAGGGGTTTTTCTGCAGGGGGCCGAAAAACTCAGCTCCATAATCCTGCAGCTTCCTGATATCTTCCTCTATATTCTCCACCTGAAAAGCAAAGTGCCGTATACCAATTGAGTTGGCCTTCGAGATTCCATAAAACCTCTCCCCTGAAGGAGTGTTGTACTGCAGAAGTTCAACAGCGGTATCTATCCCCGGATGTTTAAGTCCGGCATACCGGGCCGAAACCCCCTTAAGACCGGTTACTGTATCTATCCACTCCCCGGAAAGATCTTTCCTTTCGAACACAGAAAACCCGAGAAGCTGAAAAAAATCAGCTGCATTCTCAATGTCAGTTACCACTATGTTTATATGATGAATACCCTTTATCATTCCCAGGAACTCCTTTTTCGTTGTTTTTTTGAATAATATATCAACTTTTACATAATCTCTATATTCCATTCACACTTCCTTCATAATCTGACTCTATATTCCCTTTTATAAACAACAGGAGATTAACTCCTGAAGAAAATTACAAGGAGAAAAAGAGATGAAGAAAACATTAGCAATAGCAGCATTATTAGTAATGAGCGTTACGGTTCTATCGTTTGCCAACGGAAACAGCGAGGCAGCTGCCGCAGGCACCTATGGACAGGGATACGGAAGATCCGCAGATGGAAACTCGGCAACCTTCGAAAGGCCCTTTGAGCAGGGAGAAGAAATTACCCTCACCGGAACATTGAAGAT
>JANTFL010000134.1 GCA_024763455.1 Sediminispirochaeta sp.
TCCGAAGGTATACAGAACTCCGGAAATCACGTGCTGACCGGTATGCTGCTGCATGTAGTCAAACCGCCTATTCCAGTCAATGGAACAGTCCACCCTGCTCCCGATCTCCGGCTTTTCGGAAACAATGTGGTGAACGATTCCCTCCTTTTTATAGAGATCAACAACGTCGCCACTTCCGATAAATCCTCTGTCCCCCTTCTGACCTCCCCCTTCCGGATAAAAGCAGGTTCTGTCAAGAACTACATCCCAATTATCTCCATCAGGAGAAACAGAAAGGACCTCTGCATCAAACTCTTTCATATATTGATCTGAGTAATATACAAGCTGTGTTGTTTTCATAGATTCCTCTTAAAATATAATTCTATCGGGATGAGAGTAAATATTAAATCTCTTACCCCTGGCAAAACCGCAGACAGTAATGCCATACTCCCGTGCCAGCTCCACCCCTTTTACCGTCGGAGCAGAAACCGAAAGAATAACAGGTATATTCAAACGGATAAGACGAAGCACAATATCCGAAGATATCCTTCCTGACGAAAGCATTATTCCTTCCGGGATACTCCTGTTGTCAAGAAATAGTTTCCCTATGGTCTTGTCTACAGCATTTCTTCTGCTGATATCATCAGACCAGTACTCAATTCCGCTGACTCCGGCAAAGGCTGCCATATGAACCCCTCCAGTTTCATGATACACCGAAGGAAGTTTTTGAAACTCATGCATAAGCGATACGACAGTCTCGGCTTCTATCTGCCTGGCTAATTCAACTTTCTTTATGTCTTCTTTAAATACAATCTTTGAGTAGGCACAGTCAACAAGTTCTTTTACCGTACGGATTTCTACCTCCCGGGAAAGCTCTGCATAGATTCCATCAGGTTTGCGCGCAATCTTTATCCGCTCCCCCGGCTTTAAGTATCCCTCCATAAACAGGAACCCGTACACAAACTCGTCCAGCTCTTTATCAATGACTGGAGTACCGGTAAGAAACCGGCCGTTCAGGTATAGATCTATCCAGTTTTCTTCGATAACAGGATCGTTTAACGATTGCACATCCCCTCTGTTGTATCGAATTATGGGGATCTCTCTGGAAATCACCGTCCAACCCGGATCAAATCTTCCGGTGTATTTATGTTACTGAAGGAAGAAAGGGAAAACCCGTTTTGTTCAAGATCATACTCTTCAAATACAATCCTCGGCATACTCTCAACTACACGTTGGAGATGGAAGTCGCCGCTTATAAAGGCATCCTCCCAGAAATGAAGGACTGATTTGGGATAGAGTCCAAGAAAGGGTTGGTACTTTCCCGCAATTCTGATAACAGCCGCCCTATCCTCACTTCTGTTATCCCAGAGTAAATCAAGAACTCCCCGATCAAAGAATGGAATATCACAGGCAAGAAGGAGAAGCCACCCTTTTACATAGGGGAATATACTTATAATTCCGTTTAAGGGGGTTGAAACCGGATAAGAATCGGAAAGGACAGGACAGTCTATGGCCGAATAAGGAGCAGGTTCTTTCGCCAGGATATAAACTTCCTCTGTAAGGTACAACGCCTTTTCAATAGTCCGTTCCAGCAGAGTCTTTCCCTCATGGACTGCAAATGCCTTATCGCTGCCGAATCGTCTACTCCCCCCTCCGGCAAGTATTCCTGCTACAACGCTGTCCATGCTACCTCTGCTTTGAAGCTGCAAGCTCCTGCTCATCTATATCTTCAGCATCCCAGGGATAACAGATCCATTCATCTTCAAGAATCTCTCCCGCAAAATACCCAGCAATCTCTGCGGGAATAACACCCCGTTTTTCTTTCTTTTTGTTATGAAGAACTGCCACAGCCATCTCTGAGGGTTGATGACTCAGCAGCTCTCTAAGACAGTATTCCAGAGTCACCCTGGAGTCATCAACCTCATCAACAAGAAGAATTTTCTTGCCTTTAAGCTTTGTTTCGACCTCATCAATCCATTGTATCTTTTCCGGAGCCGCTTTCGGCTGGTTATTTTCGTCATAGTAAGAGAGTCCGACGGTAAGGATAGGACGGCCTATAAAGGTTTTAAGGATCCTTGCAGGGATAAACCCTCCTGTTCCAATTGCGACTATTACATCCGGATTAAAACCGGAAGACTGTATCTCCTGTGCCAGCTTCTTCACAGTTCTATGTATGTCATTATAGGTAAAATAATGCTTTTTTACATCTTCCATAGTATACAAGATAGTAGACTAAGAAACTATTTTCAAGTATTTATGATTATATTAGAAGTAAAGAGGTGTAAAATGGCAACTATTAAATCAGCTTTGGAACTGGCAATGGAAAAAACAGAAGGACTCAAGATTGATCCGAAAGCGGCAAAGATAAAGGAAATCAAGACCGAAGGGAGAAAAGCCGCATCCGATTTTCTTGACAATCCAAAGGATTCACAGGAAAAACTTCTATCTGCTTTCAAAAAGTATAAAAAAGATGAAAAGAATGCCTTTAAGGAGGGTATGCTTATGACCTTCCTCTCCAACATTGTACTCCCCAAAACATCAGTTAGGGAGGATAGAATCAGCGGGATTACTGAAGGGCTAAAGGTTATCTCGAAGGATAAAAATCAGATTGAAACCTTTATGGGGCAGATCAAAGAGTTTCTTTCCAAGTATCTGGAAAACAGGGAGGAACTAATCCAGGCTGCGAAGGATCAGTACATGCCCAGACTCAAGCAAAAGGAGCAGGAGCTGGAGCAGCAGACAGGTCAGAAAATCAGCCTCTCCCCTGAACAGGATCCCGAGTTTATGGAGTTCTTGACTCAGAATATTTCAAGACTGGAGGCTCAGTATACTCAGTCCCTGAATCAGGCAAAAGAGGAATTAAAACGGTTTATCGGGTAAAATACCTGTTCCACTGCGCAGGAATTGCGGATACAGGAGTAATATACCCTATCTGACTGGAATCTTCCCCTATAATAACAGTAGGGATTCCTATCAGATTGAAGTAAACATCAATAACTGCACCTCCGGAGCTTCCTCCGTTTATCTCGGTATCTGTTTTTATATACGTTCCCATCTCTGTGGTTTCAAACCCGCTTACTATCCCTGTCGTAAGGGATACAGAGGCTCTCGACCCGGTTCCTCCAACCCCTGGATAACCCAGTATCGAAATCGGCTGACCTATTTTAACTGAACTGCTTTTCCCGATCGGGAAAGAGGGGAAATCGATTGAAAAAGGGAGGGGCTGGCCGTAAAGACCGCTTTCTATCTTCAATAAAGCCAGGTCAGAATCCGGATTGTAGTCTACAATCCGTGCCTTAAAGAGCTCCTCAGGGGGTTCGCTATAAGAGCGGTTGACAGCAATCGAGATATTTTCCGATGCCTGGTCGTTGAAATCTTTTACAACATGCCAGTTGGTCAGGATATACCCATCTCTGCTTACGAGACACCCGGACCCCTTCCCCGCTTCGGCAATTACCTCGACTGTGGAGAAGAGCGCGTTTTCCTGCTCATCCTGAGGAGGCGGAAGATTACGTATACTTGACAGGGCCGGCGGCGGAAGGGATTTGAATCCTGCAGTAATTGCAAATTTCTCGTTATAATCGCTGGCAACCTGGTCAAATACGGTTATATAATACATCCCCGGCTGAAGGAACCCCTTGTCACTGCTTCTTATAACAAGGGATTCCTTTCCCAGAAGGGATTCTCCAATATAGTCATAACTTTCCAGGGTTACAATTTTCTTTTCATATCCTACCAAAAGATCAATGTCTGATATGGTATCCGAAATATCAATCCTGAAAAAAGAGGTTCTCTCCGGAACATTAAAAGCATAGACTGCAGCCATCCCCTTCTCAGGATAGAGTACTCCGCTTACCGTCTCACTGGGATGTAATACTGCTTCAACGTCAGCCTTATGTTCTTTCACCTCTAGTTTAAAGGGAATGACACTTACCCTCCGATGCTTTACCGCCGGCAGGATGTCCCTCTGGTAGGCTACATCTACAAAGTAAGTCCCATCTTTAAGAATCGGGTCTGAAAGCCGACTCAGCACTATCTTTTCGTTGTAATTGTCCGAAGCTGCTGTATAGTCAACATTATCGTAACTCTCAATCTTCTCTCCATACTTGATGAACATATCCAGATCCGCCGGAGCTCCGGAAAGATCAAGCTCCACAGCATAGGTATCAGGCATAACCTGAAAAGTAAAGGTTTCGTAGTTTTTAACACTCAAATCCAGCTTCCCCTCAACAGTACTACCGGGTATAAGTTTTCTGACGGTACCCTTTTTTTCCAATGCAAAGAGAGGATTTAATGAAAACAGCAGGACAGCAGCAATAATAATAATTTTCGTATATTGTTTCACCGGAATTCCTTGTATCTAAAGATTATGGAAAAAAGATATCACAAAAAAAGATATTATCAAATAGAAGTGTCCAAAATTGTTGCATAAGATTTTCCATTATCCTAAACTGTACGGACACTCAGAAACAAGGAACAATTATGGCAGTAGAAAGAACTTTCGCAATGCTCAAACCCGGAGTACTTCAGCGGCGTCTTGCAGGAGAGATCCTCAATAGACTTGAAAGAAAGGGATTTAACATAATAGCCCTGAAGCAGAAAAAATTAAGCATGAAACTGGCTGAAAAACACTACGCAGAACACAAGGGTAAAGATTTTTACGAACCTCTTTTAAAATATATGACATCTTCTCCTGTCATAATGATGATTCTTGAGAGAGAGAACGCGATAGCAGCTTTGAGAAACATGGCAGGACCTACCAACGTTGACGAAGCAGCACCGGGAACTATCAGAGGTGATTTCGGTGTTATAACCAGACGTAATTTGATTCACGCTTCCGATTCTACAGAAAGTGCGGAGAGAGAAATGAATCTGTTCTTTACCGAAGATGAAATTGCTCCCTTTGAAGACGGGAATGAAAAATGGTATTAAAGAGAAAAAAAGAAAAGGTCGGTATAATAAGTGCCGGAGCCTGGGGAACAGCAGTAGCAAAATCCATTGCTGAAAAGGGATACCAGGTAAAGGTATGGGATTTTATGGAGGATGTAGTGGAGGAGATACATAACTCTCACCGAAACTCCCGGTATCTTCCCGAGGTGGATCTTCCCCGGAATCTTACAGCAACAACTGACCTGACAGAAGCAGCAGGGAACAAGGATTTTCTGATACTATCTACCCCCTCACTCTACATTATGAACATAGTAAAGAAACTCATTCATATACCGAGTATTCTGGAGGGGAATACAACCATTGGGGTGTTGACAAAGGGGTTCATAAATACCAAGAAGGGCCCTTCTCTTATAATCCCGGCGCTGGAAGACTACCTTCCCGGCTTTTACAAGGGAAAACTTGTCTACATATCCGGCCCCAGCCATGCGGAGGAGGTAGCAAGAGGAAAACTTACCGGTTTGATCGCGGCATCGGAAAACGGAAAGAACGCGGTAAAGGTTAAAAACCTCTTAAGCTGTGAAAGTCTTCTGGTTTATCCCTCCCTGGACGTAACAGGGGTGCAGACCGCCGCAGCCGTAAAAAACGTCGTGGCTATTGCCTTCGGAATGCTCGATGCTCTTATGGATGTATCGGACCTCTTCGGGGACAATTCGGAATCACTTCTTCTGGCAGCGGGACTCAACGAGATACAGAAACTGGGTACCGCTCTGGGATCAAAACATCCGGAGACCTTTACTTCCATCGCAGGAGTGGGTGATCTCGATGTGACCTGCCGCAGTAAATACGGCAGAAACCGCCGCTTCGGCAGAGAAATAATTATGGACAAGAAAATCCAACGATACAAGAATATAGAAGACCTGATATCCCATATAGATGAGATCGGATATCTTCCGGAAGGGATTGTTGCCGCCCAGTTTGCACACTCTCTGTCTAATATGTTCGAGATCAAGACTCCGGTGTGTGATGTTGTCTACAGTGTCCTCAACCGGGAAAAAGAACCCGCCAAGGCATTAACCTCTATGATTAGAGGGATA
>JANTFL010000135.1 GCA_024763455.1 Sediminispirochaeta sp.
TGACTCTGGGGCTGGGATACGGCATCCCCGCTTTATGCGTAGATACCCATGTTCACCGGATAGCCAACCGGATGGGCTGGGTTGCAGCAAAAACTCCTGAAAAAACCGAAGAAGCGCTATGTGCAGTTCTCCCTGAAAAATACTGGATTGAGATAAACGAACTTTTGGTACTCTACGGCCAGACAATCTGCACTCCCGTCTCCCCCAAATGCTCGCTCTGTCCTTTTCGGGATCAATGCCCCCGTATTGGAGTAGATAAATCACGCTGATAGTAGTACTATAATGAGGTGAACCGGAGAAAAAGCAGAACAATTACCGTCGTTGCTCTTATAGTTCTTTTTGTTTCAGGAGGGAACGTTTTTTCTCAGGATATGGTTTTTAATTCAAAGAAACTGAACGACGGGAGCTATGCACTGACCGGAACCCTTATTATTCATGCTCCTGCCGAACAAGTATCCGCCCTGTTGGAAGACTTCCATCATTACTCCCGATGGGCATTAAAGGGGCTTGACGGCAAGGACCCGGTTTCTGCAAAACATATCGGGATATTTAAGGATTTTAAATTTTCAGAAAAAGACCGTACGATACGTCTCATTTACGATATAAACCTGTTCTGGCCCTTTGGAGCAAAAAACAGGATTTTCCCTCTGTACATCGTCTCCATGCAGAAAAAGGATAACTTACTGAAGAGTTACACCCTTACCTTTACCGGTTCATCCCCCACAATTCGGTCTATGTTCCTAAAGATGGCACTTAAAAAAGATCCCAAAGGATCAAAGCTCACTATTGGAGTTACCATAAAGTATTCATGGCTTATTAACCCCCTGATGAACGAAGAGAATTACAAAGAGAGCATATCCGGAAGAATAGCGATCCTCGGGAATAACATACGGGATACGGTAATGAGGAATCAGTAATCTGTCATGCTTCCCTTGACAGCAGCTTGCAAATAAACTTAGAATACTTCCAGGTTCGTACAGGTCCTTTGTAAAAGGATAATAGGGAAGCAGGTGAGATGCCTGCACGGTCCCGCCACTGTATCGGGGTTTTGATTTTACAATACCACTGCCCGGCTGAAAAGCTGGTTGGGAAGGGAAAACCAATTACTCCCCGGAGTCAGGAGACCTGCCTGTATGAAGTACCCGTAACAAAGTCTGCGTGGGAACAGACTCAGGGTATGGCTCACTTCTTTTTAGTAGACCCATATCCAAAAAATCTTTTTTTAAGAGGTGTGGGAAATGAAAAAAATCACCAGTATCGTTATCTTAATCTTTGCAGCTGCATTTCTTTTTGGAAACGGCAGGGTAGAGGAAAATGCACCGGTGCCGGAAAAAACAGCCGGACAGCCGCAGAATCAGGTTATTTCAGTTACAGACTCCTACGGCAGGACAATAACCCTGGACTCACCGGCAAAAACCATTGTCTCCGTCGCTCCAAGCGTTACTGAAACAGTATTTGCATTGGGTAAGGGAGCTCTCCTTGCAGGACGGACCGATTACTGCGACTATCCGGCAGAGGCAGCTTCAGTTCAAAGTATTGGTTCACTTATGGAACCGAACATAGAAAAAATTGCAGAGATCAATCCCGATATTGTTATTGCTTCGAATCACTTTAAAAAGGAATCTGCAGAAAAACTCGAAAATCTGTCTATAAAGGTTCTTATCTTAAACGAAAACAAAACCTTTAAAGGCGCCTATGAAACCATCCGGGATATTGCAAGAATAACAGGTGCGGAAGATAAGGCAGAAGAGATCATAGCAGGAATGCAGAAAACTGTTGATGAAGTAAAAAAGGCTGTTGCAGGGAAGGACAAACCAACCGTTTACTACATGATAGGATTCGGTGAGTACGGTGACTACACTGCCGGAGGAGATACCTTTATAGGACAGATGATAGAGATGGCCGGCGGAGATAATATAGCAAAGAATGTCAACGGCTGGTCCTTCAGTCTTGAAAGTCTCATTGAGGCGGATCCGGATATAGTTGTGGTGTCAAAATACTGGAATATGAAACAAAACTTTATCAAAGCTGATGGATACAAAGAGCTGACAGCCGTAAAAGAAGGAAGGGTGCACGAAATAGATGCCAATCTTCTGGACAGACAGGGTCCAAGACTGGCAGAAGGGCTTAAAGCTCTGGCAGAAATAATTCATCCCGACAGCTTTTAAAGGATGTTCTTTAGAAAGCATCAGAAAATAGTTTTTATCCTGCTTCTGATTGTTCTTGCAGCTGCTGTTTTTACCGCTGCAACGGTAGGAAGTGCAAAGGTTCCCTTTTCTGATGTAATGAAGATTCTGTTCCCCTTCCTTTCAAAGGGAGGGGCGGTTTCTCATAATGTTTTCAAGGTTATTATCCTCAAAATTCGTCTGCCGAGAATTTTTCTTGCGGTGATTACCGGAATGGGGCTTGCAGTGAGCGGTGCCGTTTTTCAGGGAATATTCAGAAACCCTATGGCGAACCCCTACATACTGGGGATCTCTTCAGGGGCTGCTTTTGCTGTAGCCATGGGGATGGCTCTGGGACTTCAGGCAACAGTCCTGGGAATGGGGGCGATTTCGATCTCCGCATTTTTAGGAGGATTTCTTACCTCCCTGGTTGTGTACTTTATTTCAGGGGGTGGAAAGTCTGTATTCTCGCTCTTGCTTTCTGGCATCGCAATAGGTTTTTTTCTCTCCGCACTTATGTCCCTCGTTATGTACCTGAACAGGAATCAGATAGAAAATATCGTTTACTGGACAATGGGAAGTTTTAACGCTTCTACCTGGACAAAGGTTGCAGTCAGTGCTCCCGTTATTATTATCGGAGCGGTGCTTCTTATGTTTTTCTCCAAAGATCTCAATATAATGGTAACCGGCGATGACAGCGCAAAGAGTCTTGGAATAGAGGTACAGTCCCGAAGGCTTTTCTTCCTTCTTGTATCAACCTTTATTACCGCCGGAGCAGTTTCGGTAAGCGGAGTAATCGGATTTGTAGGCCTTGTCGTGCCCCACGTTTTAAGGATTTTAACCGGCCCGGATCATCGTTCTCTCATCCCTTTAAGCATGGTAAGCGGAGGGATATTTCTTCTTCTTTCCGACACTCTGGCAAGGACGCTGCTTTCCCCCACCGAGATACCCGTGGGAATTATTACCTCAATCTTTGGTGCACCGTTTTTTATATACCTTCTTTTCAGAAAAAGGAACCTTATCCCATGACCGGCAGTGCTGTAACGTTAAAGGACCTCAGCTGGAGCTACAACGGCCGCAGTGTTGTCAATACTATTGACCTGAAGATAGAAAAAGGCTCATTTACCGGAATTGTAGGGCCCAACGGCGCAGGAAAAACGACCCTTCTTAAACTTATTCTAAAGCTCCTTTCTCCGGAGAAAGACAGGGTGTTTATATTTGACCGGGATATCAACAATTACTCCCGGAAGGATCTTGCAAAAAAAATAAGCTACGTTCCCCAGACGATCAACGTTGACTTTGGTTTTTCGGTTCAGCAGATCGTTTCAATGGGCAGAAACCCCCATTTGGGGCTTTTTAGCGGAGATCCTGCCAGAGACACAGAGATTGTAAACAAAGCTATGCGGGAAACCGAGGTTGAAGCTCTTAAAAAAAAGGATATTGGGAGCATAAGCGGAGGGGAACTTCAACGGGTGATAATTGCACGGGCCCTTGCCCAGGAGCCGGATATTCTTGCTCTGGATGAACCAACAAGTCATCTGGACCTGAACCATCAGATACGGATACTCTCCCTGGTCCGCTCTTTGAGTAAGAAGAAAGGGATTACGGTAATTGCAGTTCTCCATGACTTTAATCATGCTTTGGAGTACTGTACATCTCTTGTCCTAATGAACAAGGGAACGATAGAGGCTTTCGGTAATCCCGAAGCGGTCATTACCCCGGAGAGAATGAAAAAAATTTACGGCCTTACTACCAGCATTGAAAAGAATCCCTTTACAGGGAAACCATACATAATAAACGAATACGTTTAAGGAATAAGTATGAAGGTACTGATTACCGGAGGAATAAAGTCAGGGAAAAGTTCTTATGCCCTAAAGATTGCCGGTGAATTTCAAGGGCAGAAGACCTTTGTCGCAACTGCTACAGCATTTGACGAAGAGATGAAGCACAGGATCGAGATTCATAAAAAGGAACGGGATCCTGGCTATAAAACCCTTGAGGAACCCGTGTACATTCAAAAAGCAGCGGGAGAGAACATGGTCCTCGACTGTCTTACCATGTGGATGAATAACCTGTTCTTTAACGGAATAGAGGATCAGTGGAAGGGTATTCTCACCTCCTTTCTGGACTCTATGCCGGATAATACGGTAATTGTCACTAACGAAGTGGGCCTTGGGAATATTCCTCCGGACAGAGTTTCAAGAAAGTATAATGAGTACCTCGCTGCGGCGAACAAATTAACCGCAGAGAAGGTAGACCGGGTTATTATGATGGTAGCAGGGCTGCCTTTGATTTTAAAGGACAACGGGGAATGATCACTTCAAAAAAAACAGTTTCGTCGTTCCTGACAACTTTAGGCCTCCTGACCCGCATACCCCTCCCTTTCCGTTACACCCCTGACTTTACCCTTTTCCCCTTCTTTTTCCCCGGAGCAGGAATTATATTTGCGGTACTGATAGTACTGATATACACAGGGGCGGCTGCTGTGATACACAGTCCGGCAATTCTGGCAGCTCTGATTCTTCTTATTCAGTATCTTCTGTTTAACCTGTTTCACTTTGACGGACTTCTTGATTCGGCAGATGCCCTTTTATACCATACTGATAAAGAAACAAGGCTGAAAATTCTCAAAGACAAGAGCTCAGGCTCCTTTGCAGTGTTTGCTGGAACCCTGTACATTATTACGAAGTTTACGCTGTTAAAAGACCTGATCCCGTCAGCACAGGGCCTGCAGGAATCGGCCCTTCTCTTTTTATACATATTTGCAGGACGGAGTGCCGGATCCCTTGTTCCGGCTTTTTCAGTCCCAGCAAGGGACAGCGGCCTTGGGTTCCTTTTAAAAGATTACAGCCGGATCAAGCTTGCCGCCGGCCTGTTCCTGTCCCTGATTTTTGTGCTTGGATTTTTCTGCCTTAACAACGGTGCAGCGTTCAGCTGTACTGAAGGGATCAGGCCGAATATTCTACAGATTTCAGGGACCGCTTTTTCTGCAGCCTTGCTGACGGGGGTATTTTCTGCCGCTGCTTTCAAAAAAGCAGCCGGAGGCTATACCGGTGATGCCATCGGAATGGCTGTTGAACTTGGAGAGCTGGCATATCTTTCCGTTTTGGCAGTACTGCCCGGGGTCATGTGAGATGATCAGCCACGGCGGAGATATTTTCAGGATTGCAGACCACCTTTCCATTGACCCCCTTGACCTTACCGATTTCAGTGCCAATATAAACCCCTTAGGATTCCCCCCCTGGCTGAGGGAGGAGATCAGCAGAAACGTAAGCCTTCTTGCCGTTTATCCGGATATCGGCCAGAAAGAATTTATAAAAGCGGCTGCTGAGTACAGTGGTGTAGGAAATAATATGATACTACCGGGAAACGGTGCAGGAGAGCTCATACATCTTATTCCCGGAGTATTGAATCCTGAAAGAGTCATCATCCCGGTCCCCTCATACGGTGAATACGAAAGAAGCTGCAGGAATTTTCAAAAGGAATACCTTCCCCTTCCGGAGTCTGAAGCGTTTACCCTGAACATATCCTTATTGGAAGAAATGTTATCGGAAATGAAGGGGAAGCGACAGCTTGTTTTCATTGGACAGCCCAATAACCCTACCGGGACACTAACGAATCCTGAAAAAATCATATCCCTTGCTGCTAAATTCCCTCAAGCCTTCTTCTGTGTTGATGAGTCCTTCGCCGAGTTTGCCCCTGAATACAGTTTTCCCGTTAACAAACTGGGGGAAAATATTATTCTTGTCCGCTCCATGACAAAATTCTA
>JANTFL010000136.1 GCA_024763455.1 Sediminispirochaeta sp.
GCGTATCCGTCCATGGCTGCCTTTGAAAAGGGGGGAGACTCAATGGTGCTTGTCAGTGCCTTTGGCAGTAGTCTTCCCAGGGAGTCTTCTGTTTTAACTGTTTCAAGTTTAACAGACGGGGTTTGTTTGTTGATAATCTCCATTGCCCGGTCTAGTTGTATCATTGTACGCTCCTTACTATTTTTCCGTTATCCATGTGTATAATCTTGTCTGCGATGCGCGATGCAAAGGTGTGGTCGTGGGTTGCTATAATCAGTGTTTTCCCCTTTGCTGCCATCTCTTTGAGAACATTTTCTATTATAAGTTTTGATTCTGAGTCGATATGGGCCAGCGGTTCATCGAGAATAAGAATATCTCGCTCCATTCCGGCTGCCCGTGCCAGAGCAATCTTTTGTTTTTCTCCGCCTGAAAGCCCCGAAGCCCGGGAGTTTCTGTATTTTTCAAGATCAAAGATCTCAAGCAGCTCTTTACATGTATGCTCACTTTTTATTCCCATTGTCAGATTTCTCTTTACAGAACCTGAAAAAATGTAGGGAGTCTGATGAACAAAGGTACTGTTCTCCATCAGAATCTTTCTTCTCTTTCCGTTTAAAAGAATCGTTCCTTTAAAGATAATTTCTCCATGGTCGGGCAGGAGCAGTCCGGACAGGATCTTTAAAAGGGTTGTCTTCCCTGACCCGTTGGGACCGGTGATTGCTGTTACCCTGTGTTCCTCTATGGTGAGCGTATCAATATCCAGAACACATTCTCCGGTATAGGAAAACGTAATGTTTCTAAAGATTACAGAATTATACATCCCGGATCCCCATGTGAAGCAGAACATTGATGGTGAGGGAGATAACAATAAGGATTATTCCCAGTGCAAGAGCAAGTTCGAAGTTCCCCTTACTGGTTTCCAAAGCGATTGTTGTGGTAATTGTCCGTGTATACCAGCGGATATTACCCCCAAGCATCATTGATACACCGACTTCTCCTATAATCCTGCCGAATCCGGATAAAAGCGCCGAAAGAACTGCTGTTTTTGCTTCCAGAATGAGAATTACATATTTCCTGATTCCCCGTATTCCCAGGGTATCAAGGGTTTCCGGCAATGAGGGGTCTCTATTCGACAGTGCACTGTAGATAAGGGAGGCAATGATTGGAAAGGCCAGTATTATCTGCCCTATGATTATGGCGCCCGGGGTAAATAAAAGCCCCAGGTTTCCAAACGGTGCATTCTTGGAAATAAAGGAGTAAACCAGAAGGCCGATGACCACTGTTGGAAGCGCCATAAGGCTGTTCAGAAATACGATAATGAGTTTTTTCCCTCTGAAGGAAGAGAGGCTGAGCAAAAGCCCCAGGGGGAGTGCCAGAACCGTTGCCAAGACTGTGGAACTCACTGCAAACCTTAGCGAAGTGGATGCAATAAAGAGTACTTCCTTGTCCCCTGTTACGATCAGTTCAAGTGCCTTGACAAATACACTGTTCATCCGCTACTCAATCAAGTCGGGGTAAAAAAGCTGCTCCCCGTCCTTTTTATAATTTTTTATAATCCTCTGACCCTCCGGGGAGGTAAGAAAACCGATCAGTTTTTCCGCATCTTTGAAGTTTATCCCTTTATGTTTTTCAGGATTAACGGCTATTATGCCGTAGGGATTGAAGAGCCTTTTGTCGCCCTCTACCAGGATTCTAAGATCTGTTTTATCTTTCATGGAAAGGTATGTTCCCCTGTCTGAAAGGGTATAGGCATCCATGTCATCGGCCATGGTAATAACAGCCCCCATCCCCTGTCCTGCTTCTTTATACCAGATTCCTGAAGGTGAAATTCCTGCTTCTTCCCACAAAAACTTCTCTTTTATATTTGTTCCGGAGTTATCTGCACGGGATATAAAGGAAGATTTGCTGCCGCTAATCCTTCTAAAGGCTTTTGCTGCATCTTTCAGGCCCTTTATTTCTGCAGGGTCACTTTCCGGTCCGAGAATAACAAAATCGTTGTGCATGAGATCATGCCGATCTACACCGAATCCCTGATTGACAAACTTCTCTTCCTGTGCCCTGGCATGAACCATAATAATATCTACATCGCCGTTTTCTCCAAGGGCGATTGCTTTTCCCGTTCCTACAGCAATAACATCCACTTTGATCCCTGTGTTCTTTTCAAAAACAGGTAAAATAACGTCAAGAAGCCCGCTGTTATCCGTACTTGTCGTTGTCGCGAGTTTCAAATGCCGGGGGTTTTCAGCTTTGCCTGCCGAAAAAAGAAAGGTTTGTGATAGAAGAAGTGCTGCAGCGGCAATAATAATAAATTTATGTGATTGACTCATGGGTTCTCCTTTCCAAACACGGGAGGCTGCACTGTTTCCGGTACAACCCTCTGGAAAATTCCTGTTTCGGAACTTTCCCGGCTTACAGCTCTTAGATCAAACATCCTTAGCACGGTAAGCTCGGAGTTATGCATAGTGTATAGTTGATTTAACTGTATGGATGCTTGTTTGTCAAGCTGTTTGAAAAGAAGACATTTTGTATTCCCGTTTCTTTTAATTAATGTACCGTATGGAAGCAGATATTCTGCAGCTGTTGACATTTCCGGCTATATCTTGTGTAACTAAGATATACATATGTGGAGGTATTTTTGACTGTTTTTGATGTAATGCTTGTATTCGCGGTAGGGACAGTTGCCGGGTGGTTTATTGAACTTGTGTATAGAACTTTTTTTAGTCAGAAAAAACTGGTTAATCCTGGATTTCTCTCCGGACCATATCTTCCTATTTACGGGTTCGGCATTGTGTACCTGTATCTTTTTTCTCTTCCGGAGATCCCGCTCTACAGCAGAATACTTCTTTTTTTTGCGGGTACCACCATTCTTGAACTTGTTACCGGCGAACTGTTTCTACGGATTTTCCGACTGAGGCTATGGGATTATTCAGACCGGAAATTCAACTATAAAGGGCTGGTCTGTCCTCTTTTTTCCTTCTATTGGACACTCCTTGCTCTTCTCTTCTACTATTTACTTTTCCCGAAGCTGGTTTCACTTACGACTGTACTAAGACAAGGGGTAGCTCCCTATTGGGGGCTGGGATTTTATTATGGGGTAGTTTTTCAGGATATTATCGTTTCCTTTAATCTTGCATCAAGAATGCACAGTTTAATTAAAGAATCTGCAGAAAAAGAACGCTTACGGTTAAAGATAAAACTAAAGGAGCTTGCTCTTGAACGGAAAACTGTTGACTTCAGACTCTTTAAACAGCAGGTCCGCAGCCGGGGAGCTGTGAATAACAGGCAGACTCTGGTACGGTTTTTTAATCCTTTTATGTTTTTACATACCTTCGATTTAAAAGATAATGTAACAAATTATTTTGAAAAGTTGAAGAACAGAGGTGAAAAGGGGAAGGCTGGATCACCGGAGGATACATAATGGGCAGGGTTGAAGCAATATTTATAAGCAGACAAAAGAAAACAGAGCGTGAGGAAATAAACGAGGGTCATTTTATAAAGAATTTCGGTCTGGAAGGAGATGCCTACTCTTCTCCCGGTGCAAAACGTCAGGTTACAATCTTATCTTCAAAAGGGAGAGCAGCTGTAGAGCAAGAGGGTATGAACGGGCTATGCTTTGAAAGATTTCTTGAGACGGTAAGAATTTCCGGAATTGATGCTGATGCTCTCAAACCTGGGGCAGTGCTGGTTGCTGGCAGGGCTCTCTTTGAAGTCACAGAATATCGAAAGAAGTGCTACCCTGAGTGCACTATTGTTCAATCAGGGAGGGTATGTTCTCTCGCTACGGATGTACGGTTTCTGAAGGTACTACGTACCGGGAAGGTATCTGTCGGAGATAGAGTTGAAATAATCAAAGAGTATGATATACTGCATTCATCATGAGAATACAATCAAAACTTACCATTGTTGAGGCTATCATTGCAGTTGGTTTCGTTGTCTCCATATTTGTTTCAATAGTATTTACAAATTCCACCATTGAACTAAAGGATATTGAATACCAGGCGGGTGAAGTTTTATCCAGTATGGAGAAGCTCAGTTATAGCAGCAGAACGCTTCTATCCACAGCAAAGAACATCACCGATCTGAGGGCTGATCTTCAGCGCAGGGTTGACGATTTCGATATACAGCTTAATAACCTTGCCGAACTGAAAGGGATACGGCACCTCGGAGAAAAATCAGTAAAGAACTACGGGGAAGTCCGGGGATGGTGGAAGCAGTTGAAAGACTGGTATCTGGATCCGGAGTTTAAGAGTCTGGACGGAATGATCGACCGGGGATTTTCAAGGATTATCGGCAGTCAGGGACTTCTCCAGGCTTTTATGGAATTGAAGGATGATAATCCTGCAGTATTTGGTGCTATTACTTCTCTTAAAAACTATCAGGATAATGTTTTGGAAAATTCGGAAGTTTTTACGGAGAAACTGAACAGTTTTCTCAATGAGCTCAATGTTCAAACAGAGAATACAATCAAATTTAATCTTTATCTGGTTGTAGGAATTGTCATTTTTACCATTGTTATCTCCCTGCTGCTTATCAACCTTCTGGCCATACGGATTACTCTGCGGATTAAACTTGTAGAAGATGCAATAAAGACAGTTGCCAAGGGAGACTTTTCCAGGGACCTTGTTATTAAATCGGGTGATGAGTTTGAAGAGCTCTCCACACACTACAATGCCTTTAAAACCGAGCTCTGGAAAAAACTCGACTCTGTTTTAGACTTTATGATCGATATCAGTGTTTCTCTGTCGGAGGGGCTTGATATAGATCGCGCGTCTGAAAAGATTCTTCAAGCTGTAGTAAAAAACTCAAGTGCCGATGCCGGTGCTGTGTTTATGCTGGATGAGGATCAATTGCACCTTCATTTAAAAGCAGTGTATGGAGATTTTCCCTGCCCCTTTGAAGTTCCCGAGGGAGTTGGTGAAACGATTGAAAGGCAGCTGGATTTTCTGAAAAGTTACGGGATTCCGGTAGGAAAGACTATAATCGGGCAGGCGGTGAGCAGTGGGCAGGAAATATTTATTAAGGACTCAGCAACAGATTCCCGCTTAGCTGCCAACAGTTCTCCTGAGAGTCCTCAGTTTATAAGTTCCATCGGAGTTATTCCGCTCATTATTTCCAGAAGGGTTCTGGGTACGATTGTTCTTGTTAAAACAAAGCCCGGAGAGAGTTTTACCGATGTTGGTTATAACAATATGCGCACATTCGGGGATTATGCAGCCTTGACTATCGATAACCTTTATAATTTTACGGAAATTGTTCAGAAAACAGAGATGGACCGGGAACTGCAGATTGCGGCGGGGATTCAGAAAAATATGCTCCCTGAACGTATACCGGAGGTCTCCAATTTTTCATTCGGAGTATTTTCAAGGGCAGCGGAGACAGTAAGCAGCGACTACTACGATGTTTTTAAACTTGGGAAAAAGAAGACTGCGGTGGTACTTTGTGATGTCGTCGGGAAGGGGGTTCCTGCGTCTCTTTTGATGGTTATGATCAGGACCATGATCAGGATGGTTGCCCCCTCTGCCAAGAGTTCTGATCACATGCTCAGAATAATCAACAAAGGTTTAAGGAAAAAAATAGGTGTTGAGCAGTATGCAACCATGAGTGTTCTTCTTATTGATGAAGAGAGCAGGACTGTTGGATATTCGAATGCAGCGCATTCTCCTCTTCTTTACTACAATTCAGCATCTGATGAATTTCTGCAGATTGATACCCCCGGACTGCCGATAGGGGTCGAACCGGACGAAAAGTATGCAAGAAAGGCTCTAAAGCCGTCAAAGAATGATCTCTTTATCCTGTATACCGATGGAGTTTCAGAAGGCAGGAATGAAAAGGGGGAAAGCTATACAGTTGAAAGGATGAAAGGCGTCATCAAGAAAAATGTCCGGCTTTCCGCTGCGAAAATAACCGAAGCGGTGCTCAAAGATATAAATGCCTTTACAGGCACCGGGCA
>JANTFL010000137.1 GCA_024763455.1 Sediminispirochaeta sp.
GTAACTGCTCCGGCGTATATCTGCCCCTCACCGCCAAGATTAAAAAGTGAGGCCCTGAAGGCTATTGAGATCCCCAGACCGGTAAAAATCAGAGGGACAGAGGAGTTGATCATGTTCCCCAAAAAGTACCTGTTTAAAAATGGACCCGCAAAGAAATACGTAACAGCATCAAAGGGAGTTTTGCTGAACAATAGAATAAAAACCACTACAAAGAGAAGTGAGATCACAACGGTGGCAATACGGCCTGCTAACGGTTTAGTTTTCATTGCCCGCCACCCCCAGCATATAGTCGCCGATGAACTCTTTTGTCAATGTTCCATCGTTACTAAAAGTGCCGGTCACCCTTCCCTGATACAAAACAACAATTTTCGTTGACAGCTCAAGGACCTCATCAAGATCGGTGGAGATAAGGAGAACGCCCTTCCCCCTCTCTCTCAAAAGGGATATTCTGTCATGGACAAATTTCGAAGCTGAAACATCCAGTCCCCAGGCAGGCTGGGAGAATATAATAAAGCTGGAATTTACAGACAGTTCTCTCGAAAGAATAACTTTTTGAATGTTCCCCCCTGAAAGATTTCTCACGGGGGTATCAGGCCCTCCCGCAATCTGATACCTGGAAAGGAGCTTTTTACTGTAGTACTGTGCCTTTTTCTTTAGAAAAATCCCTCTTTTAAAAAACTCGGATCTTCTTACAATAATCATATTTTCTGTAACAGAGGCATCCAGAGAAACGCCTCTCCGCATTCTATCTGCAGGGACATAGGCGGCTCCTGCAGACCTCCTCTCCGCTGTGGAAAGAGAGGTAACATCTTTCCCATTTAACGTAATCGTTCCTGAAGTCAACGGGATCAAACCACTGACAACATCTTCAAGCTCAGCAAGTCCATTACCGGAGACTCCGGCAATACCGACTATCTCCCCTTTTTTTACTTCAAGATTTACATTCTCAAGCAGCGGTTTATGGGCCCCGGGTGGAAAGAGGACCACTTTTTCCAGTTCCAGAACCGGCAGGTTTTCATTCACTCCCCCCCGCTGTTTGGTGATAGTACTCTCCGGTGCCGGAGTTGTTCTCCGGTTTACATTATGCCCCAGTATGAGCCTGGAAAGGATGCTCTCATCTATCTCATTGTTATTGTAAACACCTTCGCATCTTCCCTTTCTCATTACAGTAACCCGGTCAGCGACCTGCTTAATTTCGGAAATTTTATGGGTTATCAGAATTACCGATTTTCCCCCTTCTGCCAGCTTTTTTAGAGTCCTGTAAAGGTTGTCCCGCTGGCTGTCTGTAAGAACAGCTGTAGGTTCATCAAGAATCAGGATTTCATCGTTCCTGCATAACATTCTGACGATTGCAGCCTGCTGCTGTTTTCCCACAGGAAGCGTACCCACCTTCTCAGAACCATCGAGATCAAAACCGTTTTCATCTATCACGCTGTTTACAAAAGAGAGAGCTTTGACAGTATCAAACAAAACACCGTTCTTAACCGGTTCCATACCAAGGACACAGTTTTGAGCAACAGTGAAGTCATCAATAAGCCTGAAATGCTGCCTAACCATCCCGATCCCAAACCTATTTGCGTCCTGGGGTGAATGAATCTCTATTTCTTTCCCTTTAAGGTATACTTTCCCCTTATCTTTTTTTTCTAAACCGTAAAGAATTTTCATGAGGGTTGTCTTGCCGGCGCCGTTTTCGCCGACAAGAGCATGAATCTCCCCCTTTTTAAGTCCAAACGTTGCATTATCGTTCGCAAGGACACCGCTTTCGGAGTAGAAACGGGTTATCCCCTTCAGGGAAAGCAGAGACATTAATTGTTCCAGTATTCAGGAATTGTCAGGGATACCTCACCGCGCTCCATGGACTTTACTACCAGAGACAATTTTTCCCGTATATCCGCAGGAACTGTTTTACGGTAAAGATCGGAATTCTCAGCAAATTTCACATATCCTTCCTTTACTCCGACTATCCCGGATTTCCCATATTCAAGGGTTCCATTATAAGCTTTGATCACAAGCTCCTGTACCGCTCTCGCCTGGTCAAGAACAACACATCCGGCTATTACCCCCGGGGCCATGCTATAGGCTTCGCTGTCAAAGTACAGGACATATATACCTGCTTCTTTGGCTGCGGCAATGACTCCCTGGTTCGCTCCTCCGCAGATTGGCAGGATTACATCAACCCCTGCGTCTATCATACTTTTTGCAAGTTCTCCGGCTTTGTTGGCATCATACCAGTTTCCCAGGACCCTAAAGTCGACTTCAATCCCGCTGTCTACAGCAGAAGCCCCCATGCGGTAACCCGGAACGATCATTTCAGTCATGGCAGGAAACTCCTGTCCAGCAATAATTCCTATCTTCAGGTCACTGTTTACCCCTTTCATCGAACTCTTTGTAATGAGTCCTCCGAGGTATCCAACCAGGTATGCCTCCTCCATCTGGTTATAGAGAAGCGTATACATCTGTTTATTCGGTTTGATTATGGAATCTACAAAAAGGAATTTCTGATCCGGAAATGCTTTTGCTACCGGCACGGCTATGTAGGGCATTGCACCGTTTTCAGAAACTATTAGATCATACTTTTTTTCGGCAGCAAGGGCAGTGAGTTTTTCCTCCCATTCTCCCTGATTAAATCCGGCCTCAAGGACTTTGACAGTAATGTCCTCCTTTTCTGCGGCTGCTTTCTCCACCCCCTCTACCATCTGTTCATAGAGCGGGCTTCCTTCGGTAACTCCGGGGACAAAAACGGCAACGTTGAAATAAGCTTGCGTGCTTTTTTGATCATCTCCGTTAGAAGATTTCCCCTTACATCCGGACAACAGCACTCCTGTTGCCGCAAGAGCAATGACAAGAACCGTGAATACTACTTTTTTCCGTGATTGGTGTTTCATAACAGCCTCCTTAAATCTTAAGGAAACCCAGAGCAAAAAAAAACCGAAGACTCATCGAAAGCCTTCAGGTTCGGCAGTTTCCGCAGATTTTTGTTTGGCGGAAACCAAACTTCTTCCATCCAGACTGTACTGTCGGTACCGGAATTACACCGGATCAGCTTTCGCTCGCGGACTTTTACCGCCGGTCGGGATTTTCACCCTGCCCTGAAGTTTCTTTTTCTCCCTTAAAGATAAATCTGAAAGGATTTCTTGTCAAGACAGGATGATAATAATACCGTTGTTATGTACTATCCTTTGCTATATACTCACCATAAGAGGAAATGATGGTAGGAGCACAGCTATCTCACAAAAAAACTCCCGGTTTATCGCTGATTACGCTCATTTTTCTTTTTTACCCTTTATCTGTTTCGGCACAGGTACTAGTACGGAATCCAGGATTGCCCCAAATAGAACGGAGTGTATACATAAGAACTGATGGGGGCGCAGCCACTACCATATCGACAGTGCTTGAGTATAAAAAAGGTGAAAATAATACAAATCTTCTGGAATACCGGTCTTATTCTTCAGACCAGGATATCTTCGTTACGTTCAATGCAACAACTCTTGAAGCGTTTTACTCCGAAAGCTGGGACAGACGGGGCGGGAATCTCGTTCATAGCAAAAATGAGCTGCTAAAAAACAATGCTCATCCCGAGGGAGATGAGCTTCTTATAACGGATATGTATGGGTTTACCGTCACCTTGCGGGGATTTCCCTGGGAACAGCAGAATTCTGCAAAGCTTGTATTCTTAAGAAACCGGGGTGGTTTTTCCATGGAGCTTAAGGTCAAAGGGAAGGAAAAACTTTCCGTACAGGGGAAAAGCTACGAGTGTTGGAAAATACAGATAGGAATGAACGGCTTTATTGGAACAATCTTTCCCAAATCCTACTACTGGTATACGGTTACACCGCCACACTTCCTTGTTAAATCTGAAGAAGCTGGTATGCCGGGAAAATCGAAAGTAATACTCGAACTCCAATCCTACAGCGGTAAATGATTTTCACTCTTGAATATACACAACTTTCCCCGTACTATGTCCGGCATGAATAGAGAAAAAATAACTACTGTCGTGTTCGATATAGGAAATGTCCTTTTGAAATGGGATCCGGAAAAAATTTTTGGCCGGCTCTTTGGAAGAGATGACTTTAAAAATCATCCCCTTAAAAGCGTGATAGGCAACGAAATCTGGCTGGGTATGGACCGGGGGACACTATCCAAAGAGGAAGCTATTACCCTTTTCAGTAAATCTTTTCCCCGGGACAGTAAAACAATAGCAGAGTTTATCGAAGCAGTTCCAGACCACATTGAACCCTATCCGGCAGGGATCGAATGTGCAAAAGAGTGTAAGAAGAAAGGACTGACCATTCTTCTTCTTTCCAACTTTCCGGAGTATGCCTATAAAAAAGTCCGGGAAAAGCACTCATTTTTTAATATATTCGATGGAGAAATTATTTCATATCAGGTCAAAATGTTAAAACCGGAAAGGGAGATATACGAAACCCTGATCTCGAACTTCAATCTAATCCCAGAAAAAACCCTGTTTATCGATGACAGAGAAGAAAATATAGCCGGTGCCCGTGAAGCGGGAATAAAAGGTATTCATCTTACGAAAGAAACAGATATTAGACAAGAAGTTGGGCGGTTTCTCTAAAAGCAGCAGAGACAAGTCGAAACCTGTCTCTGCTCTAACCACTATGTGGATTTAGTACTTAAAGTCCGGATCGGTTATTACGGTTCCCCTTTCCTGTTCGGATTGAGCAATCGCATCATATGCCTTCTGGGTAAGATACTGAGCTTCATAGGAATAACCGTTTCTCTGAAGCTGTCTGTCGAAAGCCCGCAGATGATTTCTGGATCCTTTCAAAAGATTTTGGTATACAATCTTTACATCGCTGTTGTCTGCTGTTTTCATCAGTCTTTCAAGATCATAGATATCAAGGTCCTCAATCGTTGAGCCGATTTTTAGAGCATTCTCTAAAGAACTGCTTCCCTCTTCAACAAGATCATCGTACAATTTCTGCAGCTCAGGGTTGGTAAATACACCCACTTCGTCAGTTGTCATGGGGTCGGTAAGCTCATACCTGTCCACAAGAAGTTTCATCGCATCCATATGGGTCTGTTCCGCTTTTGAAATATTGGTAAAAGTCCGTATATCCCATTTTTCATACAATGTTATGTAAACATCCCTTGCTAGTTTCTCTTCTTCCCTCATAAGGAGGATCCCCTGAGTCTCAGCGTCTGACAACGGTTCTTTTTCAACTGAGGCCAAAGCTGTCTCAATACCCCCGGCAAATCCTTCATCAGCTACAATCCCGTTACCGGAACCGTCTCCGTTTCCTCTTCCAGTCCCTCCGGTTTCGTTGGATCCTGAAGCGGATACTGTAAAAGCTGTTAAAACTATAAGCACTACTGCGAAAATCACACTCTTTTTATTCATTCCAATCATTTTGTTTCTCCTCTTTAATAATGATAATCAGAATATACAGCCAAAGTATGAACAAAGTGTGAAGAATGTATAGAATATCTATGAAAAGTTCACTTCACAGAGCATCCTGTATGGACCCGGGGCAGTAACCCCGGGTATTAAAATCTAGTAGCTCATTATAAAGCCGAGACGGACAGAGAGGAGGAAGGGATCAGATTCGAAATCAAATCCAGTCAGCGGTGCTGGGAATGGGGTGGTTGTATCAGCATAATCCGTGCTCAAGTAAGGAGGAGTTATTATGCCCCCGATCTTTCCCACAAGGCGGAAGTTCGGCCCCAGCCTTATGGCAGCTTCCACCGCTGCATCCAGGATCATGCTCATGTAGCTCGCTTCATATCCCATATCAATTTCACCAGAATCCGTGCCATCCGAACCGTAGAGGGTAAAGAACCCCGAGGCTATCCTGGCTCCGATCCCGGCCTCTGCCCCAAGACTTATTCCGAACAGCTTAAACCCAAGATCCAGCCGGTAGCCGTACTTTGCCATTAAAAATACCGA
>JANTFL010000138.1 GCA_024763455.1 Sediminispirochaeta sp.
CAATTTTGGTCCAGGTAGCTCCCTCCTGTTTATACACTGCAGCACCTGCAAGGGTGTATATGGTGCCCCCGGCGGACAAAACCTTATAAACAGGCTTGTCGCTGATCAGTGATTCGGAAATCTTTACTTCGTTGTATACTGTATAGAATATACCGGGTCCGTTGACATTGCAGGCGGTTAATATAGTAACAGCCAGCAGTAAAGTTACAAAGACCGGGGAGGGAAAAATATGCTTAATTTTCATCGTTTTAATACCTCTTAAAAATGATAGCGTGCTGATAAACTTACATCCATGAAGTTACCGATAGATGTATGATCGGAATTATCTCCAAAATATATTTCAGGAACAATCCAGTATTGTGCGGTTAACCCAAAGCCCCACCGCAGGTTCATATTCCAGTAAGCTGAAGCACCCGGTTTCAGTATTGTGCCGAAGTAAACCTGGTTTGAAACCTTGTTTACTGCAAGCCCGGTACCGAAAAAAACCGGGATCTCGAAGGATCCCACGGGGAAAACGTAAGAAATCTTTCCTGTTAAGGGGATAAGGACATGGGTATTCATATTCGGCGTAAAAGCAAAGGTTCCTGCAAGTTCAAGTCCCAGCGAAATACGGTCTGAAATAAACATTGACCATTCAAGACTCCCTGTTCCTCCCAGGCTCAAATGACCCGCTGCGGATTCAAAAGAAGGGCTGAGAGCGGGGAAATAGAAGAAAAGCGGAATAAATAATCCACTGTTCATGGTAAAAGTCTGACTTCCCTTGCTGTAGGGTGAAACATATTCACCGCTGCTGTCTATTTGAGCAAAAACAGGCAGGGAAAGTATTGTCAGAAGAAGCAGTATAAATAATATTCTCTTCAAGATAGTACCTCTTTGTTCGTGTAACTTGTACTATAGTATCATTCAGGTTTCTTTTTTTCAATGTAAATGAAAAGATTTAGTAAATAGAGAGTGACATATAATAATCTTTTTATATATAATACACTATAGTGAGGAGGAATATTGCATGTCTGCTAAAATTATTGACGGAAAATTGATCTCAACAGAAATTCGTGAAGAATTAAAACACGAAGTTGAAAACCTTAAAAAAGATGGGATAACGCCGGGTTTAGGGGTAATTCTCGTTGGTGAAGATCCTGCCAGTAAATCGTACGTTACTGCGAAAGAAAGAGCCTGTGAAAGTCTTGGTATTTACTCGGATAACCGCCACATTCCAAAGGAAACTTCTGAAGAAGAGCTGCTTTCCCTAATTGACGCTATGAATAATGATCCGAAGATTGATGGGATACTTGTTCAGCTTCCGCTGCCGAAACATATCGATCCCGACAAAGTAATCATGAGGATTTCTCCCGACAAGGATGTGGACGGGTTTCATCCGCAGAGTATCGGTAAAATGATTATGGGAAAGGAAACTTTTCTTCCCTGCACCCCCCATGGTGTTGTAAAACTTCTCAACTATGCAGGTGTCCAGATTGAAGGAGCCCACGTTGTTGTTGTCGGGAGGAGTAATATCGTTGGGAAACCGGTAGCGAATCTGCTTCTTGACAAATCAAAGAACGGAAATGCAACAGTTACCGTTTGTCATTCCCGTACAAAAAACATCAGGGAAATGACCCTTCAGGCTGATATTCTTATTGCTGCAATCGGGAAAGCCCAGTTTATTACCGCAGATATGGTAAAAGATGGTGCTGTAATCATCGATGTAGGAGTAAACCGGGTTGAGGACAGTACTAAAAAGAAAGGGTTCAGACTGGTAGGAGATGTAGATTTTGAACCTGTAAAAGAAAAAGCTTCTGCCATAACTCCGGTACCCGGCGGGGTCGGCCCGATGACCATAACAATGCTTATGTACAATACCGTGCAATCAGCAAAACAGAGAAAAGAAAAAAAATAAATACATTCTAGTCTTGATAAAGAAAGGTATATAGTATTATCCTCACTCGAAGAACAATTCGGGTGAGGATAATGAGAAAGAAACTAATACTTGCTGCAGGAATACTACTACTACTTGGAGTGGTTCTCTTTTCGGCTCTAAGCCTAAAAACCGAAAACAGCAGTCTGCAAAACAATTTAAACAGCAAAGATATCGAGATCAATCAGCTGTATTCGATTGTCGAAGAGTACAGTAAGGATTTAAACGAAATAAGGAAAAAACTCTACCTGCCGGAGAAGAATTATCTGCCGGATACCTTCCGTAACACCTCTGTGGATAAAAGCAGTATGGATGGGGGAGAAGCCAGAGAAAATGAGGATCTTCCCTTTTTTCTGGCTGCCGACAAGCTTATCTCTTTTACTCTACGTCTTAATAACCTCAGGTTACTCAAAAAATTTGCTGAAAGTGATACGTTAAAGACTATTATGTCAAAAAACAGGTTGGAGTTGAGAAATGACGGGGATTCAGGGTATCTGCTGGCTCTTGATGGAATTACTGCATACACAATACGCATCATCAACGATTCTCCCTTTGAAGCTGCAATAGCTTACGGACAAAATGAATCTAAAGAAATAAAGTTTAATCCAGTCAGCGAAGATGCGTATAACAGTATCGAAGATTTTATTGACTCCTCCATTAAAGAAATCACAGATTATCGCACTGAACAGAACATTCTGGGGGAAAAATTTAACAGCATAATAAAAGAACGAAGTGTCCTTAATACTGTGGATCAATACAGCCTTGCAATTAAATCCATAAATGCAGCCGATAAAAGCATAGTGAGAATCAGCACAAAAGACGGCAGAACGGTTCTCTCTGCAGAAATGGACAAGAATAAACTTGATTTTACGTTGAACGGTCAATCCTATGTTGATTTCAACCGGTTTCATTCCCGTTTGATTGAGGTGCTTGAGTCTTCAGACAAGCGGGATGCTGAGGAAGTGATAGTAGACCAGGCTAAAAATAAAATTATTACTGTTGCTAAAGATCCTGCATTTGTGAAATACCTTAAAGATAAGCACCTGACCTTACGTACTGAAGTAAGAGATGACAGCGATTATTACTATTTTGATTTTTTAAACAGCAACGGTGAAAAACAGGGAGCCCTGGGAGTTCAGAAAAAAATAGGAGAAATTTATCTCTTTGACAAAGAGGATATTGTTATTTCATCCTTAAAATCCCTCTCTATAAGCAGCGAACCTGAAACGGTTGATGGAAGTTCATTTGTAATTCCCGACAATATCGCAGATTTTAGTGATAAATATCTGAACAACGGTTCTTTAACACTTTTACTTATTGGCTCTCATGAGAAGAACGCAGATACCATTATCCTTGCCAACTTCAACAGCAGTACCGATACAATAAAACTTATATCCATCCCCCGGGATCTTTACTATCAGAACCGCAAGATAAACGATTACTACCGTACTGGAGGAGGTGATCTCTTCACAGAAATTGTATCGAAAATTACCGGAGTTGAAATATCAGGGTACATCGGTGTCGATATGTATGCATTTATAGACATAATAAATATTCTCGGGGGGATCGATGTTGAGCTGGAAAGTGATCTTGCCGACCCAACCTACAAAATCAGGGATAATGGGGTATGGACAACGCTGTATTACTCGAAGGGAAACCATCATCTAAACGGACTGGAAGCTTTGAGAATTGCACGTTCCAGACACACATCTTCCGATTTCGGCAGATCCGACAGACAGCAATTAATCCTGAGAGGGGTAAAAGACAAACTCAACGAATTAAACGTTACTGATATAAACAAGGTGTATTCAATATTCAAGACTCTGGATGGGTATCTGGATACTAATATACCCTCCATGGAGATGATTTCCATATTCCTGAAGTATAAAAATGCCGAAATTGAAAAGAAGGACGGGCTGAGTGTTTTTAATGTTCTGTACAATACCTACAGTAATATACACAGTCTGAAAGATAAAAACCTGCAGTACGAAGAAGGCTTTAACAGGGGAGCATGGATTCTTCTGCCGAAAAACGATGATTGGAATGTGATAAAATGGTATATAAACGGATTGCTTAATGAATAAAAAATACTGGATAGAAACATACGGCTGCCAGATGAATTTTGCAGAATCAAAAGCGCTGGATTATGATTTTGAATCCAGGGGGTGGGAAAAAGCCGGGTCACCCGAAGAAGCTGATCTGGTTCTATTAAACACATGCTCGGTCCGTCAGACTGCAGAAAACCGTATTTGGGGACGAATCGGCTTCTATAAACATCTTAAGGAAAAAAAAGACCTTGTCCTTGGTGTAACAGGATGCATGGCTGAAAGACTAAAAAAAGATATAAAAACGAAAGCTCCTGCAGTGGATATGGTCATTGGAAACTTCAACAAGGATCGTCTTCTTTCCTACCTGGAAAGCCACGATAGAGGGTTCTGGAACGATGATCTGGTTGAAGACCGTGAATATGCTTTCAAGGATATTCATATTGAGGAAAATGATTTTAAAGCACTGGTTCCGATAATGCATGGGTGTAACAACTTCTGCTCCTACTGTATCGTTCCTTATGTGAGGGGGCGGGAAGTTTCCAGGTCTCCTGAATCAGTCCTAAAAGAACTGCACACTCTCGAAAAAAAGGGTATTAAAGAAGTTACTTTTCTCGGTCAGAATGTCAACTCCTACAACTACACGTATGCTGATGGCAGAAAGGTTTCTTTTACCGGTCTTTTAAGAATAGTTCTTGATACGATAAAAGGGATTCAATGGTTCAGATTTATCAGTTCCCACCCCAAGGATGTTCCCGTAGATCTCATTAAAATTATCGCAGATGAAGAAAGGGTCTGCAGCCATATTCATCTGGCAGTTCAGCATGGATCTGATGCTGTTTTAAAAAGAATGAATAGAGGATACACCAGATCCGGATTTCTGAAACTTGTTGATACAATGAAAATCAAGATTCCTGACCTTTCTCTGACCACAGACCTCCTGATAGGATTCCCCGGAGAATCTCCAGAAGACCTTGCATCTACCATACAACTGATGGAAGAGGTGCAATTCGACGATGCCTTCACCTATTACTATAACCCGAGGGAGGGAACCAAGGCGTATTCATTTACCGATGCGCTGCCTGAAGAATTGAAGCGCGAACGGCTTGCAGAAGTTATCGAAGTCCAGCGGAAGATAAGCAGAAACATTAAACTTAAACGAGTAGGTACACTGGAGAAGGTCCTTGTAGAGGGTATTTCCAGAAATAACAGTAAGGAACTTCTCGGACGTACTTCCCGCAATGAAATGGTTGTTTTCCCAGCCGACAAGGTACTTATTGGCAGCTTTGCAGAAGTTCTTTTAAAAGAGCTTCAGGGAAATACCTATAGAGGAGCACTGGTTTGAGATTCAGGGTAGTGTTATTTCTTTTGGCTTCAGTTCATATCTATGCCCAAACTGACAGCGGTGAAGAAATTTTTAACTCATTGATTAACTCGGTAAAAGCTGCTGAAAATATTGATGAGGCGATATCTTTACTGAGAACACATATTCCCCAGTTGAAAATGAGTTCAGAAAAAAAACATAGCCTCCAGCTGCTGGGTGAATATGAGGAACTGAGAGGTAACTACAAGAGTGCTCAAAAAGCATACAGCCAGGCAGCGGATTTAACAGATTCTGACTACAGTATGCTATACCGCTCCGCTCTCATGCTGCACTATATGGGCGAATACAGCCGTTCCGAACTTAAACTGCTTTCCATAATCAGGAATACCGAAGATCAAGATATTAAAGAGAAATCATACCTGCTCCTTGCCCGGTCTTTTATGGCCAGGGGTGATACAGATGGTTATGCAGAAGTGAAAAAACAGATTTCGAACAGTAATAATCCGCTAACCCGTTTTTACATGGGAGAACAGCTGCAGGATTT
>JANTFL010000139.1 GCA_024763455.1 Sediminispirochaeta sp.
CCGGATTCATGGTTGCAATTCTATCCGGACTTATCATATATGAAACTGCATCCCCTGGAGTGAGCTCCAGTCCAAGGTAAATGAGAAAGCTCAACACTATAATCATGGGAATTAAAATGAGCAACCTCCTAATGATATACGACAGCATTAAAACCTCCTTGGGTTTGAAAAAAGGGAGCTGCGGCAAACTGCGGCTCCCTATGTAAAATAATTACAATTTTAATAAATCCATACTTATGGTTTTGGATACTGATAGAACCAGAGAATCCTTGTGTAAGGTATATTCACAGGGGTTACTTTCATATTATCCATTGCCTGCAGGGCCTTTACCTCAGCAGTATTTTTCGAAAAACCATAATCCAGTATCCCTGCAGCTGCATTCTTCACAACATTGGGATCACTGTCAAAACTCGGGTAGCAGGTAATTTTATCAATCTTTGCAACACCGCCGTAGTAATCCTTAAAGGGAACCATAACCAGATAATCATTCATGTTGACTTTTTCAACCTTGTAGGGTCCACATCCAATTGGATGCTGAAAGAAAGGAGACTGGAGCATCTTAAGAGGATCGGCATCCGCAAGGTATTTCTTGGGAAGAATGGCAAACTGTGTAAATGTAAGCAAAATATTAGGATCAAGCTTGGCCATCTTAAAAGTTATTGTATTCCCGCTGGTGGTAATACCTGAGATATGATCTGCTGTTCCAGCTACATAGGCGTCAGCACCTTCTATCGAGTTAAAAGTATTTAACAGAATTTTATGACCGGTCGTTACAAGAATCATTTTTTCAACACTAAAACGTATATCCTCAACAGTAACAGGATTCCCATCATGCCATTTAATACCGTCCTTCAGCGTGAATTTCAAGGTCATACCGTCAGAACTTAATTCATAATCAGCCATCTGTCCATGAGTAGGAGTCAAAGCACCGTCACAGGCAATTAATCGGTCGTAAAGTACTTTATTGGATATCCATATTCCCGGGTTTTCCCAGGGATTCTGGAAAAATTCAATTGGTCCACCATTCGTTTTAAGAACCATTTCTCCATTCTCGTCTTTTGGTACAGTCCAGTCAAGAATTCCCCAATCGTAGTTATACTGAGCATTTCCATACATACCGCCGTTGCGGTTAATCCTTTTACTTTCAAAAATATAAAGCGGCTGATAATAAAGAGGATAACAGGCCAAGGTTTCATTTTCATAACGCTCTATCTCAAAAAGACTTTTTTTCAATACCGCAGGGTCTGCAGTTGCATTGATAGCGTCAATGAGCTTATCCATTTTGGGATCACTAGGATACTGGGCACTTTTACCTGTTTTATACACATTGTAATATTCCTGAAGAGCAAGGGCGGCATGACCACCATAACCAAGGTCAATCTTAACAGCAGAAGGTCCGTTAACCGGATCCGCGGGAACTGCATTTAGCTGTGCACCGACATCTCCTTCCAATTTGCGGAATGTCATTTTGATCCCTACATCTGCAAGATACGCCTGAATGGCTGTCATTAGATCAACAGTCTGCTGATCACCATAGTAGTAACCAAGATCCAGCACATAGTTTGGATCCCAATTTGCAGCCTTAAGCAGTTCTTTTGATTTTTCTGGATTATACTCATACCGGTTCATTCCGGGAGCTTTCCATGGACCATCCGGGACTCTGCTCGTAGCAACCACTACCATTCCTTCAAAAAGAGTATCAGCAATGGTGTCCATATCAATGGCGTAAGCAATTGCCTGGCGAACCCGAAGATCCGATAAGGGATTACTATTGGTCGGCCCAACACCTTCATCCGCAGCCGCACTCTTTACTGCAGGTGCAGATGCTGCATCTTTCTGACCACCGGCGAAAACCGGAAGTGCTACCAGTAGTACCAATCCAAGAACTACCAGTAATTTTGTGATTCTTTTCATATAAACTCCTCCTCGTAATATTAAGCTGTTTAACAAACAGCACTAAAACCATGCGAAAGTTGTAATAAGGTTATAACCAAAGATTATAACACAGGTCTTTTTACACAGCAACAAAAAAATATATTAGTTTTCGCCTCCGTAAAATGAAACTGGATCATTGCTCCTGGGAATCCCAACTGCACCTGCAATATCCTTACAATAATTACTTAAGGCCACTACATCGGCACCTAAATTAATGAAGTTGTAACCCATATCCACCAATTCATTATAATTATCAGGGGAGCCTACTGTACCTGCGAATTTCCCATGCTTCCGGGCAACTTCTGCCACAATCTTGCGTGCACGCTGTACATCCGGGTGATTAGTCTGCCCTGGTATGCCCAAAGCACAACTGTAATCCCCGGGACCAAAAAGCAGCATTTCGTAACCTGGGGCAGCAGCTATAGCTTCAATTTCATCCAAGGCCTGGGGGTCTTCTATCTGCAGGATTGTAAATCGTTCCCTGTTGGACGTTTCAAGATATTCAAGGAAGGGTACATTTGTAAAAGCTCCGTCTGCATTGCCGCCATCAACAGCACGACTGCCTAAGGGTGCAAACTTTGTCATGGAAACTACTTTTTCAGCGTCAGCCTTACTCATAACGTGGGGGACCATAATGCCAGTTGCATCCATTTCAAGCGGTCTTATATAGTCACTATAGCTTCCTCTTGCAATTCGGCACACAACATCTACATCATATACTTTGGCTGCCAATATCTGTTTCTCTATTGTCGACCAATCATTGGGAACATGCTCCATTCCTGTCCACAAGACATCAAAGCCGTGCATGGCAGCAATTTCAAAGGCTCTGGTATCTGTAAAGTTCATTTTAAAGCAGTTTACAACTTCTCCAGCTCTTAATTTTCGTAATACTCTGCTCTTTCTCATTGAAAAATCCATTTATTCTCCTCTGTGCAATCTTCCTCTTATCAGGTTTCCATCGACCCATTATCTATTTAATTCAAGAAAGCTTTTGCTTTTCTAATATGGGACCTCATGCTGTTTTCTGCTTCTTCGGGATCTCCTTTGGCAAGGGAATCGATAATAGCCTTGTGCTCCTCTATTGTTTCCTTAGGATCCCGAACACCTCTGTAGGGAAATGACTTCAGCCTAAGATTGAGATTTGAAATAATTCCAGACAATATTGTTGATCCGCTGAACTTAACAATCGCCTCATGCAATTCAAAATCGCATTGTGCATAGGCTTCAGAATCGGAGCTTTCTGAGGCCTTTTCCATTCTTGCGTATATGGATTCCAGATAGTTTATATCTCTTTTTGTAATATTAAGTGCAGCATACCGTGCACTTAATCCTGCGGTAACTTCACGTAAATCAAGGACTTCAAGTTTTTCCTCTTTTGTATATACTTTTATATATACACCCTTGCGGGGAATGTCCTCCAGAATACCTTCCTGGACAAGTGCTGTAAAAGCTTTCTTTACCGTTGTCCGGCTTACACCGAGGGCAGTTGCAATCTTCTCTTCGGTGATTTTTTGACCTGGAGAAAATTCATTGGTCATAATCATTTTACTGAGAGCCAGATAAGCCTGTTCACTGAGAGTCTTGGTAGTTATCACAGGAGACCCTTTTGTTAATAACAATTTGCATGCAATTATTGTATACTGCATACTATTGTATATCAAGGATTATTTCTGAAAATCCTCCAAACCCCGCCTATACCTCTTTAGCCACTCACCATATTCACGGGACAAACGATCATCAGGATAATGTACTTCCTTTACACTGATCCATTGCCGTGAAATATCATCCAAGTTGTCAAACCATCCAGCAGCTAAAGCTGCCAGCATTCCGGCACCGAAAGCAGCGGGCTCAGGGTTTTTGGTAGTAACAAAACTGGTCCCCGTTAAAGCAGCTTTAATATCAAGCCACAGATTGCTTTGTGCTCCTCCTCCTGTTGCCAGAATAGTTACATCTTCCTTTGCAGCAAAGATCTCCGCAAGAAGATCCAGAAGGGATACCGAAGTTGATTCCATTATCGCCCTTACATAGTGACCGTGGGTGTAATGGTTTTTCCCTTTTATAAAACGGGAAAAGTCCTTTTCTTCAAAAACCTCGGGAAGCGCAATTAGTCCTTCAGAACCGGCGGGAACAGCAGCAGCAAGTTTATTCAGTTCCGAAAGACTGTATTCTTTTGCAAAAGTATTTCTATACCATTCGATTCCCCGGGCTCCATTATTACTAAACCTTAAGCGGTAATACTCTTCTTCTTTCACCGAAGGCCCGAGGCAGGAGGTTAAATCCGGATTATATGTAACAGGAGAGTGGTAGACGGCTAGTACCGTACCGGTAGATTCACTGATTTCGGCAATCCGACCGGCACCGGCACCTATGGCAGCAACATGATGATCCAGGCCCCCCGAGGAGCATGGAATTCCTGACCTCAACCCGAGATATTCAGAAGCGGAAGATGCTGTATAACCCATAAACGAACCGGGCCTTAAAGGTACTGAGAGAAACTCCTCCGGGATACCCAGAGAAGAAAGAGCCTCAGACCACCATCTCATTTCCCGTAAATTGTAAATCCCAAGAAGCGAAGCAGTACCGGCATCCCCAACATGCTCTCCGGTAAGAATAAAGGATAGATAATCGGAAATAGTCATAATCCGCCTTGTTTCTGCCCACAAAGACGGCCTGGTTTTCTGAAACCAGCGGATTTTTGATATGGCAAATCCCCGGCCGGTAAAGCTCATTCCCGTTTTCTCCATATATTCCAGACTGCTCCACAGCTCTTCAAGAGCAGGGTCATCCTCCAGTCCCCTGGTATCGGGCCAGAGGACCAGCGGGGTAAGAGGAATGTTATTCCTGTCCAGAAGAAGAAAAGAATTTGCCTGGGAAGCATAGGAAACTGCACAAATATCCCCGGGAGCTGTACCTCCGGCTTCACAGGCCTCGTCAATAGTGGTTTTCAGGGCCTTTAAAAAGCTATCCGCAGGTACTTCCCAGGAACTCCCGCCTCTTTCTGCAACAGGGACAGCAGTTCTTCCTAGTCCAAGGAGTGTTCCCTCCCTGTTCATTATTACCGCTTTAAAATAACTCGTACCTAAATCGATACCAAGAACAACTTCCAATTCTCTCCCCTTAATTAAATTAAACGAGATAGTCCCTGTAGTCTTCCAAACATTTTTCGATTCTTTTTTTAGCTTCATTATCCAGAACATCTTTTTGGGAAGGAACCAGAGATATTTCTGTTGAAAAAATATCTAAAAGCTTAAGAGCATACTTCTGCCCCACCCAGACAGTGCTTAGATCGCTGCCGTAAATTCCATCAAAAATTTCTATCATTATCCGCTGATACTCAGAGGCCTTCTCAAGATTACCTGAATCAACAGCATCCGCAATATTCTTAAAAAGTTTTGCACCAAGCGGAGCCATTCCAACCAGTGCTCCATCACAGCCGAGGGCAAGAGATTCGTCAACAACCCACTCCTGTCCTTCAAACAGGGTAAAATCAATACTTTTTTTCAGAATAAGCAGTTCTTTACGGGTCCTCAAACTATCAGAGGAGTTCTTTACTCCAGTAATATTGGGATGACTAAAAAGATCCTTAAACTGCTCTTTTGTAAAAGAAACTCCGTTAACCTGAGGCAAATAATATAAATATACAGGTTTTGGTGAAAAATCCGCTATCTTATACATATAATCAACAGGATCTACAGGCTTTGCCCAGCCCCCCGGAAGCTGCACTGCAAAAGAAGAACAACTGTACTTTGAATAGGTTTCAATATTTTCCAGTATCCCGTTAAATCCAACTGAATGAGCTCCAACAATAAGCTCTGCTTTATCTCCAATTACACTGCTTGCTGTTTCAAGCAATGTCTGCTTCATGGAACTGTTCAATACAG
>JANTFL010000140.1 GCA_024763455.1 Sediminispirochaeta sp.
TCTACTTGCTCCTTCATTGTGGGAAGGGTTCGGTATTATTTATCTGGAAGCTCTAAGAGCCGGGGTAATTCCTATTGCTACACACTATGGCGGTGCTGTGGAGATTATCGATGACGGTGTAAATGGGTTCCTTGTTTCAAGTGCAGCTGATCTTAAATTATTATTGGAAAAACTTCTGAATAACCCGGATAGAGTACGGGCAATGTCTAAGCGCTTGAAAAATGCGGAAAATCAGTTTGCTACGTGGGACCAAACAATGAGTAGTGCAGTTAGTTATATTGAGGGTTTGGTTTATTGATTAAAAAGATCCTACTGTGGGTGATATATCTCGCAATTCCTTTTCTTTTATGGTTTAGCCTTAAAAATATACAATTTAAGACTTTACTGTTGTGGGTTACTCATTTAAGCACCTTCACTATAGTGGTTTTAATACTTTTTAATGTTGCAGCATTTGGAATAATGGGTATCCGGTGGTTTTATTTATTATACCTGGAAGGGGTCAGAATCCCGTTTGTGAGACTGACTATTTTGAGATTAATTGGATTTGCCTGGAGTTATATTACTCCTGGGACCCAATTTGGGGGAGAAATATTGCAGGTAAGATATTCTTTGACTGCAGATTTGTCTCTAGGGATCTCATCGGTAACACTGCTGCAGGATAGAGTGCTGGAAATTGCAGGGAATTTATTAATTATCGTGACAGTTTTCTCTTTCTATTATTTTCATCTTATCGGGGTCTTGTTAAGTACAATACCTTTCTTTGGTATAGTGGTATATTTTATTTTCTTCTCAGGATTTCAGGGGTTTAATATTGAACAAGCAGCAGTGAGATTCGTTTTACTTTTTGTGCAAAATAAAAATAAGCGGTATTCCTTTTTTAAAGGAATAAAAAAACTAAAAATACCCAGGGTGTCCTGGCCAGACTCATATATTTCACGAACTATTCTATTACTATCTATTTTTGTTACTCCTGTTATTGCTGTCCTGGAAATTCTGCTGTTTTTCAATATAACAGGCTATTCCATAAATATCCTTGATGCCCTGGTAATTCTTATCATTATTAAACTTACAAATTATATTCCGGTACCCGGTGCTGTCGGGTTCTTTGAAGCAGGCATACTGTTTGGTAGTACTATACTGGATCTTCCTTTACTCTATGGGATGGGATTTATTCTGTACAGAAGGAGCCGTGATATTATTCAGGTCGGATTAGGTCTTTTACTCTCTATTAAAGAAGAGTTAAAAGACCGGGGCAGAACTGAAGATGTTAATAAATGTGGATAAAAAAGTATCCATTCCAGGAGCTGAATCAGTAGAAGGAGCGACCAGCCCTTTAGTATAACCACGGTTTAGAAATGGTTCTATGAGGGATGAATCTTTAGAAATAATGTGAAGTGCAACCTGCCTGCCTCCATAAGGTCCGGTGACTTTTGAATAAGGCTGATGATCGCCTAATATTATTATTAGAGAAGGATCTTTTAACTGAGTACTAATATAATCAGTTAGGACCTTCATGACATAGAGTATCGATTTAGTAAATCCGAAAGGACCTGCTGTTTTTCGCCCTTCAGGAATGGGGAGAGTTTTTACCATCCCATTTTCGTTATATAGAGTACCATTGCCA
The DNA here is from genome assembly GCA_024763455.1 of Sediminispirochaeta sp. Classification (GTDB taxonomy): domain Bacteria; phylum Spirochaetota; class Spirochaetia; order B11-G9; family B11-G9; genus B11-G9. The sequence goes on from JANTFL010000140.1 coordinate 1,625, forward strand.
AGTTTATTCCAATCTTTAATATAAGCTGGTATTTTCTGGAAGGGGAAATGGCTGCTGATTAAAATATATTCAATAAATACAGGATAATTCTTTCCCTTTACTTCATTCTGGTTTATAAAATTCAGAATATATTGGTCCGGCATTGTAGCCCAAACAAAAGATGGCCCCTTGTATCCAAAATCACTGAAATTGTAGGTTTTATCAAAGTTGTAGAAATGTTTTTCATCTCCGGAGTTTCGCATTCCTGCTTGTGCAACAATCGTTTTATAGCCGGCATCTTTAAAAAAAGTCCCTAATACAGGAATTTTCGATCCTATCAGTTCATTATAAACTGTTTGATTTTTTACCCACACACCGGAATTAAATGTAGAATCTGCAAGCCACGAATTCCCTCCGATAGCAGGAGAAACGAGCGAGGACGAAGCTATTGAATAACCGGAATCCATCAATTTCTTTTCTAAAATTCTATATTCAGGTTCTGCAACTTTCCAGTTTTCAGGGTTATCAAAAAAAGTTCTTCCGTATGATTCAACTATAAACACGAATACATTGGCATTATTAAGCTTATCCAGCGGAGTGGTAATTTCAATTTGGTTGGTAATAGTTTCAATACGGCGGGATGCCTCATCGTCGAGATTTAAAGATATTTCCTTTTTTCGATTTTGTAATGTGACTATATTCTTAAGATCCTTGAGAGCTGGAGACCATAGTGCCTCTGTATTTAAAAACGAAAGGGAACCAGCAGCAATAAGTGATACCATTACAAGAAGTAAAGTATATTTGCTTAGTTTGGAATGAATCCACAACTTGCCAAGTTCCCTGTAAACCAGGTAGTTAATGATAAGAAGTCCTGCAGGGACAGTAATAAGTAGTATCAATGCAATAAAAGCAGGCATAGTACCATAAGAATCTTTTAACAGATGGTAAAGATCATTTATATAGACGGTATCTAGAAAAGAAAAACCTCTGCCCATGAAGTTCCTCATTAAACTATCTGAAATTGTAAACAACAGAAACCATGTATAGGCAATACTTAGAGGTAGTGCCATAATCCATCTTCCTGACAATTTCCGTATTTCGATGTAGAGACCAAGAACAGCAGACCCGGAAAAAAGAATAATAAATAATCTCAGGAAATGAAGTTGCCCTTCGGGGAAAATAAGAATGGGAATGTACAAAACAAGTAAAAAAAATGAATATATTAATAGTTTGAACTGTTTTATCATAGAGGCCACAACGATACTATAATTAGAGTAGTTGAAGATATCAAGTGATATAACAGGATACTTATTATGGATTTGGAACACTCCGTTGAATCTTATTATAATAATAATACAAAACGTTTTTTGAAATACGGCCAAGGGGGAAAGACATCATCAATTCACCGTGCTGTGTTCGCAACAGATAGCACTCGCAGCTGGGAAGCTTTTAGATTTCATGAAAATAAAATTCTAAAAATTATTCAGAGAGAAGAAATATCTTTAGTTGTTGACCTCGGATGCGGCACAGGCGGAAGTATCTCTTATTTAAATTCATTATATCCATCAACATATCATGGGATTACAATATCTTCCGTGCAGGCTGAAATTGCTGAGTACTTAACTGAAAAACCAAATATTACCGTGATCTGTGGAAGCTACCTGGATCAAAAATCATACTCTGATATTCAAGATAAAACCGGGAAAAGGCTGTTTTTTGCAATAGAATCCTATCTCCATTGTCAAGACAGAGAAAAATTTTTTGACATTTTGAGTTCACAGACAAAGCAGGGAGATATTCTTGTAATAGTTGATGATTTTAAAGTAAGAGAAGATTCTATAGGTAAGAGAGATTTGCGTGATATAAAGGATTTTGTCCTTGGCTGGCATGCTGCCGAACTTCAAAGTTTAAAGGAAGTCTTAACTCTATCCAAATCCAAAGGATTTACCATACAAGAAAATATTGAATTAACTCAATGGCTTGCTATTAACCGTCCAAGGGATTACCTGATTGCCGGTTTGGTTCCTCTGCTTCGTGTGTTAAAGTTAAAAAATTCATGGTGGCAGAATTTATTAGGAGGTAATGCTTTAAGAAAAGGCTTAACAAACGGTTGGCTTTCTTACAGGTTTCTGGTGTGGGAACGGAGCTCAAGGTAGTAGCTTCCTTCCCATAAAAAGGAAACGATCAAAAGCAGCAAATTAATTAAACCCAGGAATATTCCTGTCTTCATCGGAATAACCCAAAGGAGTGCCATAACCAAAACAGTACTGACACAAATAGTCTTACTGAACCTTGATAGATTTTTGGGGAATACTGTTTTATCCGGTTTTAAATTATAGTACAGAAAATAAAACAGATATCGTATCATCCCAAACCCAAGAATCCACCAGGGGTAGTTCAGATAAAACACAGAAATATATGACAGAATGAGTATAACAAAAGCATCTGTTTCCATATCCCAAACAGCTCCAAATGGTGTTGTTCCTGTTTTTCGTGCTACATATCCATCCAGTCCATCTAAAGCTTCGACAAATACTATGAGTAAAAATATAGTTGAATAAGAGAAATAATTTGAGGATGTGCCAAAAAGGATAAATAGAGCCAGAAACAAGCGGCCAGCTGTAATCCCATCTGCAGGTTTGTAAGGTTTTATCTGGTTTCCAAAATAAAAGTAAGTAAAAAATACCGGAGCATAGACGGCTAAAACAAGTGTCGTTGTGGATACCAATCCTGGAAATATAATTGGAATCAGGGGGATAAGAAGAGAAACAGCTGCATGGAAACTAAATACTATACTATAACCCATACTTAATACTACCAAAGTATTGATTACTAGAACAGATACAAGCGGGTATACTGCAGCATATACATTGCAGAAAGCAGGTAAAAAGGATTCTATAGCAGACAGATTTGATGACACTCAAAAGAACATTCACTAAAGCAATTTGAAAAGGATCTTGTTACACTGCTCACCGGAGCCATGGTTGAGGATGAATACCGTATAACTGCAGATATATAGTATTGTCTTGGATAGTCGAGGAGGAGAGCTTTACCCGGAATGATCCGCTATCCAGGCTTCTGCCTCGGTTATATCGTTGAAAATAGAAACCATGATGCCGTTTTTCCGGGATAAATGACTTGATAGTTTAAAGAGGTTGTAAATGACATCACCTTTTACAACGAGAGCAACTTTTGCTTTGAAGAATTGTTTTGTGGCCTTTATAAAGTCAGCAAAATCCATTATTTCGCTTACAACCGGGGTATAGCTGATATTCCGTATATCAACAAGAGAATTAAACGAAGGGTTGTAACGCTCGTCATGTGTTACTACTTCGATCAGTGTCTTGATATCACCAATACTGTACTTCCCTTCTGCTTTAATATGGACATAGTTTTGTTCAGGCGAAATAAAAAAATTATATTCCAAATCTACTCCCGTTCTTAGGTTTGGGTGTGCAGGGAATGTATCACAACTGCTGCAAATTTTCAATTTTGGAGATATTAAACTTGACATAATGACTAAGGATTACTATATTTAATTGTATATACCTTAGGGGGGTATTGTATTTTGTATTGTTGGGGGAGCTATGAAAACGAAAATAAAAGTGGACGGGATGACGTGTAACCACTGCAAAATGAATGTAGAGAAAGCAGTTTTAGAGCTTTCCTTTGTTAAGAAAGCAAAGGTAAATCTTAAAAAAGGTGAACTCTCACTTGTGATGGATGAAACAGCAGGGGCAATTGACCGGGTAAAAACAGCGGTTACCCAGGCTGGCTACGTACCGGTATAACAGTATGAATGAAACTTATAAGACCAGTGATCAGAGGTATGTATGAAGAAGATTATTTTTATGATTTTTGCTGTTCTTTTTATTGGATCATCACTCGCTGCATCGGGAGAAAGTGACGGCGGAAAGAGAGTTACGATGTTGCCTGTCCCGCCTCTTTTGGAGGGAAGTACCCTTAACCT
>JANTFL010000141.1 GCA_024763455.1 Sediminispirochaeta sp.
TTGGCTATCTCTCGGAAGACCGTAAGCGGTACGGCCTTGCTGTTAATCTTGATGTAAAAAATAATTGTGTCATGGCAAGTTACGATCAGTTCCAAAAAGCCCTCTTTATTGATTCAAAAACGATAAGAAGTGTAACCGGTAAGTATGTTGATATGTTGAATATTAAAACACCTTCACTGGATCAGCTTCTTTTTAACCTTTCCGGCGGGAATCAGCAAAAAGTGGTTATCGCTAAATGGCTGATTAAAAACAGTGACATCCTTATTTTTGATGAACCTACCAGGGGAATTGATGTAGGGGCAAAAAGTGAAATTTACACCTTGATGAACGAACTGACCCGGCAGGGTAAATCAATAATCATGATTTCTTCCGAGCTGCCTGAGGTGCTTCGGATGAGTGATCGAATTATTGTCATGTGTGAAGGACGTATTACAGGTGAATTTAATATAGAAGAGGCAACCCAGGAGGCCATAATGGAGCGTGCTACCATCGGCAGACAGGCTGCCCTTGCAGGGAGTTAAGGAATATGGGAAACAGTACTATAAGCATAAACCGTATGCAGCAGTTCAAAGAACGGGGATTGAAATATATTCTGGCTCCTGCCGCATTAATAATCCTCTATGTTTTCTTTGGAATATTCGGCAGAAATTATTTCTCCTATCCCACACTGGTCAATATAATTAACGCAGCATTTTATATCGGATTTATTGCAATGGGAGAAACTTTCATTATTATTACGGGAGGGATAGATCTTTCCGTGGGGACTGTAATGATGGCTTCTACTCTTATCGGCGGTGTCGCTCTAAAGCATGGTTTTCCAATGGTCCCTTCTCTGATTCTGATTATTCTCGTTGGAACTGCTTTTGGTACGTTAAACGGGCTTATGGTAGCATTGATTAAGATGCCTCCATTTATTGCTACCTTAGGTACAATGATGATATCTATGGGGGTTGGATCCATAGTTTCCAATGTTCAAAGCGCAACCTTTCCGATACGGGGGCACGAAGGGGGATGGTTCAAGAGCATTTTTCTCTACCTGAGCCCTTCTGGAGGAATGATCCCAACCGGAGCCTTGCTTCTGTTAGTGGTGGGGGTGATCTGTCATCTGATGCTTTCTAGCACAAAACTCGGCCGGTATACCTATGCAATCGGGAGTAATATAGAAGCTGCCCGGTTATCAGGTGTAAATGTAAGGAAATGGCAGATGATGGTCTACATCATTTCCGGAGTACTCGCCGGTATCGGCGGAATATCTTATGCAGCTATTTACACTACGGTACTGCCTGCACAGGGGCAGGGGTTTGAGTTATATGCGATTGCTGCGGCGGTAATCGGCGGTACCTCCCTGGCAGGTGGTATTGGAACAATCTGGGGGACGGTTATAGGCGTATTTATTATGTCTGTTTTGGCCACCGGTCTGCCTTCTTTGAATTTGCAGGCGCATTGGCAGACGTTTTTTACAGGGGTCATTGTAATCGGTGCAGTTCTCCTTGATATGTACCGGAACAAAAAGGCATCTGAAGTTCATATTGAAACTCCGGCAGATAAATACAAGAAAAAGGAAAGTGAACACATTGCCGAATTGAAAAGAGAGCTGGTAAAAGAGAAATCATCCGGGAATAGTTCCAGGACTGCGGAGTTGAGAAAGGAGCTCTCTTCTTTGCAGAAGGAGCTTAAAGCGGAGTATTCCAGAATGAAAGCTGAGGAAAAGGCAGCCAAAGCAAGAATAAGAGAGGAAGAGAGGAAAGCGGAGCGGGATTTTGCAGAGATGCTGAATAAAAAAAATCAGGAATGATTACACGTAAGTTTACGTGTATGAAGATAGTTGGAAATATCTGCAGCAGTATTCATTGCTGCACAGATTGAAGGAACTTCAGTCTGATTGTTTTACCGCGGGTTAGTTTAACCCGTAAATATTCTATTTTGGAGGAATGATATGAGTAGTATCAAAAGGATGGGAATGGTTCTGATAGTAGCTGTTCTTTTTATTGCATTGGCAGCTCCGCTGTTTGCCAATGGTACTAAAGACAGTTCAGCTGCTAAAAGCGAAAAGATCTTTATCCCCATGATTTCAAAGGGTTTCCAGCATCAGTTCTGGCAGACAGTTATGAAAGGTGCCAAGGATGCGGCTGCCAAGTACAATGTTGAGATGACTTTTGAAGGACCCCCTACAGAAGCCGACATTCAGCCCCAGGTACAGATGCTTGTAAATGCTATGGCAAAGAATCCTTCTGCTATCTGCCTTGCCGCATTGGACACAAACTCGGTAATGGATCAGCTTAATGAAGCTGTAAGGAGACATATTCCTATTATCGGATTTGACTCAGGTGTTCCGAATGCACCCAAGGGAGCTATCTATGCTACCGCAGCTACTAACAGTTATGTAGCAGCTGGACTTGCTGCACAGAAAATGTTTCCTGTTATAAAAGACAAGATTGTAGCGGCAACTGCTTCAAATCCTGTAACAATTGTTGATTTTAATCAGGATGCTACCAGCCAGTCAGTCACCGATCGTGGAAAAGGTTTTCGCGACATGATGATCAAACTTATTGAAACAGAGGCTAACCGTTCTGCAAGTGATATCAAGGTTGTTGGTAATCCTGCATATATTGCTTCTGATTCTCCCACCAAGGGAAGTGCTATTATTCTTGATATGCAGGTACCTGCTTCACCAAAGGATACAGATGCAACAAACACAGCTCAAGCTATTCTTAACAGAGTTTCCTCCGATAATATAGTTGGTATTTTCTGTTCCAATGAAGGAACAGCCCGTGCGGTTCTTACTTCTTCCAACGATGGAAGTTCACTGCCGACAGAGTATCCGGGCCTTGTTGTTATCGGTTTTGATGCCGGTAAAGCTCAAAAAGCAGCAGTTCGAAGTAAATATTTCTTTGGTGCTATTACCCAGGATCCCTATATGATTGGTTACGATGCCATGGAGATGGCCTACAAAGCGGTAAAGGGTGAACCAGTTTCGGATATGGATACCGGTGCAAAGTTTTATGATTCAACCAACATGGATGATGCAGACATGGTAGATCTTCTTTATGACTAAGAGATCCATCTCTTTTTAGCTCATTAAAAAGACCCGCCGGCAAACGGCGGGTCTTTTGTGTAACCTGTCTTAACCTGTGTAAATAAAAAGACGGGTACCGATAATAAGCAATAACAGCAGTACCGCAGCGGCAATTCCTGTTATAAGGAGAAGTTTGTTACTCGTTTTCATTGTTTGCTCCTTCATGACTGTATTCTCTGTAAAGATCTGCTACTGTTTTAAAATCAATATCCAGAAGTTTCAGGGATTTGAAAAAAACAGGGAGTTCAGTTTTTAAAAATTTTTTCCTCCGTGATTCTTTTGCAAGGTTACAGCCGTCTGGGGAAACGAAATAACCGATCCCCCGTTTGTTTTGTATAATACCTCTATCCTGCAGGTAGCTGTAAGTGCGGGCGATAGTATTGGGATTTACTTCCATATCTACAGCCATCTCTCTTACCGAGGGTATTTTCTCTTCTTCCGCCCATCTGCCGGATAAAATGTTATCAGTAATCATTTCGGCAATCTGGATATAGATAGCCTGTTTTTCTTTAAAGTGCATTTTTAACCTCGGTTTCTTTTAACCGGAAATAAGAAATCGTCCAGAAAAGGGGTGCAGGAATAATCCAGTAAATAGTTTTTACCGCCTGTACGAAAACACTGATTTTATCAGATCCAATAGGTAAACTGTGCAAGTACAGCGGGACGTTTCTGCTGTCTACACTGATAAAACCGTTAAAAATATCATGGTAGACGATTCTTGCAAAAACAACACCAAGGATGGCTAGAGCGAAGAGAAAAATAAAGATACTATTTATTGTTTTTATAAAATTATACTTGCGGAAATAGATCGCTCCGAGAAAGAAGATACTTTGAGCAACAAAGTAATGGGCAATTACCAGGAAAACCTCTTTGGAAAATGGAGAAAACAGAATCGAGTGTCTGCCGAAAATTAACGAGTTTAATCCTTCTACCGTAAACGAGATCAGGGTGAGTCCGACAAGTACCAAAACAGCAAAACCAATCGTACTTAACATAAGTCGGCTTAAAAACTTTTCAAAGGTTGATGCGGGAATAAGCAGATAGTTCTGAGCCGTTTCTTTTTTATGTAATTCTTTGAATTGTATGCTGGTAATTATAAACCCTGAAATAAAGAGAATATTAGTAAAAAGAGAAAAATAAAGTGTTGCAGATGGAGCTGAGCTGTAGATATTTATAAGTGAGCTAAGATAAACACCGGCGAAAATTGCACCGGTAACAACCAAAAGTGCCAGTTTTTTACTGAGGATATCTCTTTTAACAAGCAAGAATATCCGGTTCATTGAGAGATAACTATTTTGTTTCATTAAGGGAACCTCCGTTGAAAGCAGATTGTATTCCGTCAGGATTTGAAATGACCGTATTAAAAAGAGTTTCAAAATCAATAGCACTCTGGTCCTTGTCTCTGTTTGTTACAACAACCTTGTAACCGTCAATTTCACTTTCCGAATAGAGTATGTCTGGTTCATCAGACAGGGATGAAACCTTTTTAACCGATAGTACATCTGCGACACGTTCCATAGTTTCATTAAAAATTACCCTTCCGTCATCAAGAATGATTACAGGATCGATAAGATGCTCTACATCTCTGACCTGGTGTGTAGAGATAATAATAATTCTCTCTTTTGATTGTGAGGAAGCAACAATCTTCCTGAACCTGGTTTTTGTAGGGATATCCAGTCCGTTGGTAGGTTCATCAAGAAGAAGTATTTTGCTGTTGGAAGCAATCCCGAAACTTAGGAGAAACTTCTTTTTTTGCCCGTATGAAAAAGAGGATAGTTTGGATTCTTCGGGCAGTTCAAATCCGGAAGTGAGTTCCCAAAATCGTTCATCATCAAAATCAGGATAAAAGGGTGCATAGATTTTTTTATACTCACCTAATTTTATTCCGGGAAGTGTGTACTCTTCCGGAAGAAAGAACAGTTCCTTTAAAAAATCGGGATTTCTTTCAGCCGGGGTAAATCCCAGGACTGAGACTGCTCCTGATTCCGGGAAAATAAGCCCTGCAAGTATTTTCAGGAACGTTGTTTTCCCGGCACCGTTTTTTCCCAATAAGCCATATATTGAGCCGTGGTTTAGATCAAGGGACAGGTCTTTAAAAAGTTTCTTTTTTTTGTAACCGAAATTCAGTTTTTCAATGGTAATCATTTTTACTCCTTGTGTACCACTAAAATAGTACACTACTAAACTAACTATATAGTTATCTTTTGTCAAGCTTTTTTAGCAAAAAAAAATTATTTTCCATCCAATCCTTTCCGTTTTTACGATATACTGACGTTTGAGGGTCAAGTATGGCAGTAACGGTAAAGGATGTGGCAGCCATTGCAGGTGTATCCACTGCAACGGTTTCCCGGGTAATAAACAATGAAGAAGGTATCAGGCCTGCAACGCGCAGGAGGGTTCAGGAGGCAAT
>JANTFL010000142.1 GCA_024763455.1 Sediminispirochaeta sp.
GGGGTATTGTTCAGTAATCTCTTGTATCTTTTCCAGTGAAAAGGGTACTTCTTTCATTTTATAAATCCTTCTCTTTTTACAGTATTAAATTTGCTTTAATGCTTTCAACAGCATCTTTAATATCTTCCCGATGGCCGAAAGCGCTCAGGCGGAAATAACCTTCCCCTGCCGGTCCGAATCCGGATCCGGGGGTTCCGATAACTCCTGTTTCGGACAGAAGCTTGTCGAAAAAATCCCAGGAACTCATACCGGAGGGAGTTTTCAGCCAGATGTACGGAGCATTTGTTCCGCCGAAGGTTTTCAGGCCGATTGAGCTGAGCCCCTCCCGTATAATCCCGGCATTCTCCATGTAGTAGTTAACAAGGGACCTTGATTCTGCAAGCCCTTCATCAGAGAATACGGCAAGGCCGCCTTCCTGAACAATATTGGATGCTCCGTTAAAAAAGGTGCACTGTCTGCGGTACCATAAATTTTTGATCTCCCCGGGTTCTGTTCCTTCGGCAATCAGATCATGAGGAACAATACTCCAGCCCATCCGTACTCCGGTAAACCCTGCAAATTTGGACAGACTGTTGATCTCTATGGCGCATTCCTTTGCCCCTTCAATCTCGAAGATCGTTTTGGGAAGAGCAGGATCTGATATGTATTCCGCATAAGCGGCATCGTAAATAATAACCGCCTTGTTTTTTCTGGCATAATCAACAAAACTTTTCAGCTGATCTCTGGTTGCAACAGCGCCGGTGGGATTGTTCGGGCTGCACAGGTACACAAGGTCTACTTTCTCTGCCGGAACTTCCGGGACGAAGTTGTTTTCTTCCCTGCAGGGCATGTAGACAAAATTATTATACTCCCCCTTGTCGGGATTAAAACCGCTGCTTCTGCCTGCAATTACGTTGGAGTCAACGTAGACGGGATAGGCAGGGTCCTGGAAAGCCACAACGCTGTCTGACGAAAAGATCGACTGGATATTTCCGGAGTCTGATTTTGCTCCGTCACTTATGAAAAACTCATCCGGGGAAAGATCCACCCCTCTTAAGGAATAATAAGCAGAAAGCTTTTCTCTTAAGAGCTTGTTTCCCTGTTCATCACCGTATCCAGTGTAGGTTTCAGGAGATGCAAGTTTATCAACTCCTGCCTTTAATCCTTTAATAACGGTGGGAGTCAGAGGTTCTGTTGTATTCCCAATTCCCAGTTTTTTAACCTTTACACCGGGATTCTTTTCCAGAAAGCGGTTCGTTCTTCTTGCAATCTCGGGAAACAGGTATCCTGCAGCAAGTTTATTGTAATGGGTGTTTATATGTGCCAATTGATAAAGCTCCTTAAATAGTGTACTGCTATTTGGCCATAGGAATATTAAGACTGTCAACAACCTGTGCGACTTTCTTTCTGTTCTCTTCGGTGGAAAGAGGGCATATGGGCAGTCTGAATTCCTCTTCACACCATCCCCGCATAGCCATTGCTGTTTTTATGGGGATGGGGTTTGTCTCAATAAACATGGTTTTAAAAAATTCCGAAAGTGTTCTTTCCTTTTTCCTGGCAGCGGATATGTTTCCTTCAAGAGCAAGAGTTACCATCTCAACCATTCTTCCGGGGATAAGGTTGGAAGCTACGGAAATTACCCCTTTGCCGCCTGCTTCGATAAGATCCAGTGTCATATTGTCGTCGCCGGATACTACGTGAAAGGTGCTGTCAGTGGCTCCGATAACATCCTTCATCTGCTGCAGGTCTCCGGATGCTTCCTTAACAGTGGAGATATTGCTGCAGTCCCTGGCAAGCTGTGCAAGGGTTTCTGTTTCAAGGTTTACACCGGTTCTTCCCTTTATGTTGTACAGTACACAGGGAATCTTTACCGAATCTGCAATGGCCTTGAAGTGAAGATACAATCCTTTCTGGGTAGGTTTGTTGTAGTAGGGGTTTACCAGAAGTACCGCATCAACCCCCGATTCCTCTGCGTGCTTTGTAAGCCTGACAGCTTCACTGGTAGCATTACTCCCGGTGCCTGCAATTACCGGGACCCTGCCTGCTGCTGCTTCTACTGTTAATTTGATAACCCTGTCGTGTTCCTCATGGGAAAGGGTGGGGCTTTCTCCTGTTGTCCCGCAGGGAACAAGACCGCTTACACCGCTTGCAATCTGATACTCAATAATCTTTCTTAATGCATCTTCATCAACCTCGCCGCTTTTTGTGAAGGGGGTAATTAATGCTGTATACACACCTTTTAAATTTGTCATTTTTATTCTCCTTTTATGATCTCTTTCATCATGTTCTCTATTCCGTAAAATCCGCTTCTATGCTTGATCCATGCCGCTGCGGCAACTGCTCCTGCGGCAAATCCCTCTCTTCCACGTGCCGTGTGTTTCAGCTCAATTGTATCAACGTCGGAGTCAAAGATCACACTATGGGTTCCAGGAATGCTCCCTCCTCTGGTGGAGGATATATGGATCTCATCGGCTTCAATCTTCCGCTTCAGGGATTCAGTAACAATCCTCTCTTTCCTTTCAATCTCTTCGAGAAGTATTTCACCTATCATTGCAGCTGTACCCGAGGGGGAATCTGCTTTGTTTCTATGGTGGTACTCATGAACAAGGGGATCGTAGCTGTCGAAGTAATTAATGATTGACGCTGCATTCCTGATAATGCTGAAGAACAGATTGACCCCGGTTGAGAAGTTTCCGGACCAGATAAACCCGATTCCTGAATCTTCTATAATTTTCTGTACCTCTTCCATCTCCCCGTACCAGCCTGTAGTTCCCATCACCATGCTGACACCGGCCTTGGCGGCTTTTTTTATGTTCTCCACCGCTGAAGAGGGTACTGAAAAATCGATAACAACATCTGCTTCTGACAGGGATTCGTTACTCAATTCTTTAAAGGAAGCTTCCTCTGAAACGGGGTCGATTACCGCACAGATGGTATGTCCCCTCTGTTCAGCGATCGTTCGAATCAGTTTTCCCATCCTTCCGTAACCTGAAATGGCTATATTCATCGTATCATCTCCTCTGCTATTTACAAAATATCACAAAATGGTTTATAATGTCTATATAATAACATAAAGTTTTTATAAGAACAATATAAAAAGGATGTTGTAATGAGTTCTGTAAGCAGCGAAGTTAAAGTTCTACTTGGAAATAAACCGTTTTTACTGGATGCCCTGGCAAAAGGAATTATAAGCCTCGGGAATTTGGCTGAGGACATGAAACCGGAAATAGAGTTACGGCTGGAGAAAGAAGTAAAAGAGTCTGCCATTGTGATGGCTCTGCGCAGGTACAGCGAGGAAATTCAAAATCATATCGTTCCCGCAGATTCGCTGTCCGGGGAAATAATAATGAAAACCAATATCTGTGATTTCAACGTACAAAAAACCCCGGCACTGATGAGTAAACTCAAGCTGCTCTATGATATGGTCAGCATAGAACGGGGAGATTTCCTTAATATAACCATAGGGAGCAACGAGATAAGTATTTCGGTGAGTGAAAAATACTACTCCGGTATAGAAGCATTTCTTTCTGATGAGGTAGTTCTCAACAAACAGAAGGGGCTGGTTTCTCTAACCCTTGTCTTCTCCGGAGATTTTCTGCATACCCCGGGGATTGTCTTTCAGGTCATTCACCGTTTTGCCTGGGAAAACATCAACCTATACGAAATTGTTTCAACCATGACTGAGCTGACAGTGGTCATTAAGAAAAACGATTCAATAAAGGGGTACGAGGTACTCCAGAAGTATCTTGACAGTGTCTCTTCAGGCAACTAAGAGAACAACCCTTTTTTAATCTTTACCCTGAATACAGCTCCTGCAATATCACATGCAATTTTCAACTCTGTTTCGAAGTCCTTCTCTGCAACCAGTGAGACCATACCCTCTTGAGAACTAACAGTAATACTCTTAATCTCATCTATCTGCCGCAGGGCTTTTTTTATCTTTTCCCCTTTTTCAGGGGTAAGTTTGTCAATAATATAAGTATACGTCTTAACTCTAGCCATGGAGAGAAGTGTACCATAGAGTGAAAAAAATGTAAAAAAATATTTTAGATTGTTGAAAAGTTACTCTTTGAGGGATAAACTACAACAGTAATGATATATAAAAGGAGCAGTTAGATGAAAAGAATTGCAATTATTCTCATGATCATTGTTGCTGGTCTGTTTGTTGTTTCCTGTGCCTCAAAGCCGGAACCAGCTCCCCAGCCTTCAAATGGAGCTGAAAATACAGATTCGGGACTTCCTGATTTTGTACTCAATCCACCAATGGCAACAGATGCAATTTACGGAGTTGGTTATGCCAAGCAGTCTACAACGGCAATGTCTATAAAGGTTGCTGAAACAAACGCACGGGCTGATATCGCAAATCAAATTGAAACAACGATCCAGGCAGCTGTAACTTCCTATGCCCAGGAAGCAGGTGTGGACGACAACACCCAGACGATCAAGTTTGCAGAGACAATTACCCGTCAGATTACCAATACAACCTTGAACGGGGCTATCGTAAAGAGCCGTGTTCCCATGAAAGACGGCGGTGTTTGGGTTCTTATGGTATACAGCAAGGATGCTTTGAAACAGTCCTTTGAAGATACTGCCAAGGAATTCGAGAGAAACGAGGATGCAGCCTTTGCCGAGTTTAAAGCAGATCAGGCACTCCAGAAACTTGATTATCAGCTTAACAATAATCCAACCCAGTCTACTCCTCAAAAATAAGTTGAAAATTGAATACCACGGGCGGCTTTTTTACATAAGCCGTCCTTTTTAAATTTTACTATTCAAATGAAGAAAAAGCGGATAAACTGAACCAATGAGGACAGCCGTTATTTTTGTAATTGTTTTATTAGCAGCTTCAGGGTTGATTTCCTGTAGTACGCAGCGGGGAGCAGTGGATACTGCAGGTTCTGATACCTCTGCTGCTTCATTTCGTGAGATTGAAAAGGAGACTCTCTCAGATTCTCCGGATGCAGCCGGGGGCAGTATCCCTGAACCGGTTGAGGTTTCAGGGGTCATTGATTTTCTCTCGCCAGAGTATAATTTTCTCTGGTCTACTATGCCTGAAAAAGGTACTCCGGTGTTTTTTGCCAGTACGCCGAGGCGGGAGTTCAGGGAGGATGAGGCAGAGTACTGCCTGTACGATGCAGCACGGCAGGTATCTTTGTACTATGCTGCCAGGGTAGAGACAAAACTTGCCGTAAAATCCAACAACAAGGACCTGGGTTTAAAAGAATCTGTAAAGACCGGGTTTGACAGGGATCTTGCTGCGAAGATTATAAAGGATTTAACCGTACTGTACCATTTCAGGGATAACGAAGGCACCTACATGCTGGTTGAATATCCTGAATTTACTCTTAACATAACCGTAGGAGAGGGTATGGCTCCATTAGGCAAAACTGCTCCCGGGTGGATAACTGAAATTCCCGAGATTAAAGGAATGCTGGTGAGTGTGGGAGTTGTTGAAAGGAGCCGGTATCTGACAGATTCTCT
>JANTFL010000143.1 GCA_024763455.1 Sediminispirochaeta sp.
CAACGATAATTACCGGGTATATTGATCCGGAGTTAAACGAAAAAGCCTACATAATTCCGGGACTCGGTGATTTCGGAGACCTGTACTTCGGTACTTAGAGTGCAAACTCTTGACTTTTATTTAAAATAGGAGTACATAGTGTCCTGCGAATTATATATGTAATATAAAGCATGTTTAATATAGGACAAATTATGAAAATTGATAGTTTACTTAAACCGGGGAATATCCTTTTTGTTTCTGAACCTTATGATAAATGGCAGCTCATTGATACGATGGTTCAACAGATTATATCAGAATACCCGGAGGAAGCAGAAGAAATAAAGGCGCTTTTTTCCCCTGCTATAATAGAAAGAGAACAGGACAGCAGTACAGGAATTGGAAGCGGCATCGCTCTGCCCCATGCACGAATTAAGGGACTGCATAAACCGATTATTTCCCTTTCCATTATTAAAAAGGGGATAGATTTTGAAGCTGCAGACCGAAAGCCGGTACATCTTGTTTTTATGTTTTTATTTCCCGCTGAAAAATACGATTTTGCAGTAAAAACACAAGCTGCTTTTGCTAAATTACTATCCAACCCTGCAAATATTGTAACGTTGCTAAAAGCCCAAACAGCAGAGAATATTCTATCCTTCCTGGAGGAGCAGCAAATAAACATAAACTCCCCCATTGTCGCGGAAGATCTCATGCGGAAACCCAAGGTAACGTTATCTCCACGCATTACTCTTCACAATGCAACGGCATTAATGGGAAGAAAAGGGGTTGATGCAGCAGCGGTTCTGGATGAAAATCAAAACATTATCGGGCAGCTGGATAGTATCTATCTACTCCAAAAAGATCTTCCCGATTATATACAAAAGATGCATAGTGTCCCTCATGTTCATGACTTTAATCCCTTTTCCAGATATTTTAGCTCCGATGCGAAAGTATTCGTCGAGAACATCATGAACCCCGATTTTGCAAAGATAGACCCTGAGGGCTCCTTATTGGAGGTAATATTTCTCCTTTCGGTAAAGAAAAATTCATTAATCTATGTTTGCCAAGATAGAAAACTGCTCGGTGTTATTGACCGGATAACTGTTCTGGACAAGGTTTTTAATCTTTAACTCTCTTTTTGAAAAGGAAATACAATGCATTTAACACTACCCATTATTCTTAGTTCTACTATATTCATAATTGTTTTTGCCCTTATAATAACTGAACGAACACATAGAACGGTCACTGCACTTTTCGGTGCCATAACCATTATCATTCTCGGATCAATTTTTCACTTTTACTCTCCTGAACAGGCTTTTGATGCGATAGATTTTAATACCATAGGTCTTTTAATGGGAATGATGACAATTGTCGTTGTCCTGGAAGAAACAGGTTTCCTAGAATTTCTGGCTATTGTCTCTGCTAAGAAAGCCAGAGGGAACCCCTGGCTTCTCGTGGTTATTCTCGGTACTGTGACAACTTTGGTATCCTTTATTCTTGACAATGTAACAACGGTTATTATCATTGTTCCCATCACCATTCTTATAGCTAAAATAACAAAGATCAGTGCGACTCCATTACTGATGGCAGAGGCTCTTCTTTCCGATACCGGGGGAGTGGCAACCCTTGTCGGGGATCCTCCTAATGTAATGATTGGGAGTGCGGCAGGATTTTCTTTTAATGATTTTATTACCCATGTAGCTCCCATCGTCGTGGTTGCCTGGGTTGCTACATTGCTTACCCTTAAACTTGTTTACTCAAAAGAACTTGCCAAAAAGCCGGCAAATATTGATGATTTAATGAACTGGGATGCAAAAAAGTCCATAAAGCATAAATCAAATATCGTTAAAACTTTGTCGGTTCTCGCTATCGTTGTAGCTTTATTTATGGTTCACGACAGGCTTGGCATAGAGCCTTCCTTCGTGGCTCTTTTTGGTGCAATCAGTGTGCTTCTCCTTGTCTCAATCGATAAAGACCCCCAACCGATTCTGCAGAAACTTGAGTGGAGTGTCCTTGGATTTTTTGCTGCGCTCTTTGTTCTTGTAGGGGCTCTTGAGCATTCCGGTGCTATCAAACAGCTAACCACACTGCTCTTTTCAGGCGGACAAAATACTAATTTACTGACCATGGCTATCATGCTTTTCTGGATATCAGCGTTTGCCTCGGCTATAATCGATAACATTCCTTTTACCGTTGCCATGATCCCGGTAATCCTGGAGTTCCAGAAAATGACCGGGCTTAACGTTCATCTACTCTGGTGGGCTCTAGCCCTTGGAGTCGGTTTCGGAGGAAACGGAACCCCCATTGGGTCAACCGCGAACGTTGTTGTTGTCAGTAAAAGTGAAGAAACTGATGAACCGATTACTTTTATAAAGTGGTTTAAATCAGGAACCATAGCAACCCTTGCAACGGGTGCAGTGGCAACCGTTTCCATCATTATTTTTCACTCTTTTCTGTCACAGTAGGCATCGTCAATGCCCAGGGCCTTAAGGTCTTTCTTCCCTGGGCGGCCATGTTCATCATAGCCTTTACGCTTATAATATGTTTCCAGCATGGGCTTTAGGCTTACTGTTTTATTAACCGGATGATTTGTATCTTTTTCGGTTAAAAATCGTCCCGGGAGGGTATCGTCTTTTTGGGATATCCCCATCTGCGTATTCATGTACCGTTCGAGGAGGTGAATTCTTCTGCCGGCCCGCAGGAAATCTTTTTGGGACAATTTTATCCCGGTTATTGATTCCCATGTTTTATTCAGCACTCCAAAGTTTAAAAACCGGACTGCGATAGAGGGGAGATACTGCATGGCACGTTTTAGCAAAAAGCCGGGGAAAATACGTACCGGAAAAGGCTCCAGAAGATAAGCGAAAGAAGTGAATTGGCAGGTCTGCAAAGAATTCAGCGCTGCATAGAAGTTTTCGAAAAAGTCTACCCAGAAAGCCTTTGCTTTTGTTGTGTAAGGATCAAGAAACCTGAACAACACTTCCAGCGCTACAGGGAACGCACTTAAATGGCATGCCCCCCTGTTCGCTACAGCATAACTCAGCCCCTGCCCCCAGGCTCCACGGGGGTCGTATGCCGCCATCTCCAAACCCTTCACCTGAATTGCGAAATCCTTGCCGCCGTATCTGCTGCTTAAGGTTCTTGAACCCAGGGCAAGTTCTGCCCCCTCTCCCCTGCGGTAAGCGATATCATCAATAATCCCGGCTATGTTGTCGGTTCTGCCGAATCTTAATTCTGTTTTACGAAGTCCTCGTTCCCCGGCTTCCATCGCCCAGCTTACTGTCCCCCCTGTAGATATTGTATCCAGCCCAAGACGGTTCATAAGAAGGTTCCACTCGCCTATTTTATCAGAGTCATAATTATCGATGTTCGGACCCCACAGCCCTGTGGTCTCATACTCGGGAATCTGCTTAACTGTACCGTCCGGAAAGGTCCCTTTGTGTCCGCATTGGATGGAGCATGGAATACAGGAACTGCTGGATGTCCCATACTTTTCAGCCATTGCTTCACCGGAAAGGAGTTTGAACCGGTCATCGGTACGGTATTTGAAATTTCTTACCGGGACATAGCCGGCCTTTATACCGGGAAGTACGTTATATGCCGTACCGAAACTCCTGTATTTATCTGAGAACTCATTTTTAGCAATGAAACGGGAGGCTCTGCTCCTTACTTTATGAAACATCTGTTTCGCAGCCGGTCTTACTTTATAGGCATGCCCCCGTACGACTACAGCTTTCAGGTTTTTGGATCCCATTACGGCACCCATTCCCCCTCTGCCCAGGAACCGGTGGCCGGATTTGATATTGGCGTACAAAACACCGTTTTCTCCGGCAGGGCCGATGACAAGTTCCCCATCCCACTTTGAAAGACCTGCTGCTTTTTGGGTCTCCTCTGTATCCATACCCCAGATTTTTTGAGCATCATGGAACATAACATTACCGGATGTTATTTCAACGTATAGCGGTGAATCTGATTTCCCGGAAATAAGAAGGCCGTCATACCCTGCCGTCCTGAGCGCTCCGCCGAAGGGTCCACCGCAGGAGGATGTTATCATGATACCTGTCAGGGGAGATTTTGTTACACCTGCAAACCGTGCAGAGCAGACGGCACCGGTTCCGGTGAAAACACCCGCCATGAAGATGAGCGGATTCTCTTTTCCCAGAGGATCGATATCGGCAAGATGGTCTCTGAGCGTATCGTAATAGATTTTGAGTCCCAGTCCCTTCCCTCCGAGATAGCTCGTACGGTTCTTCTCCTCAATTCTTTTTACTTCCCAGCTCTGCTGCGAAACATTGATGGTAAGGAGTTTGTTGGTACTACCGGTTATCTCTGTCATCTTTGCTCCGGAAAGATATACTGTTGTAAAAAATTATCAACGACTGTCTCTTTCCCATGATACTACGAACTCGATTCTTTTGCGCTCATATTTTCAGCTTCCACCGTAAAAACAAGGGTCTTCTGCAGCATTCCGGTGCTGAAGCTCCACTCTTTTTTCCCGGAATAATGGTCCATTATGCAGTTGAGGGCTTCTTTTTTTTTATTTTCATCACTAACAAAGGAGACCTTTCCCTCTCCCATAACCGACAGGTAGTTCATGGACCAGCTGCAGGCTTCTTCTGAAGAAACAACACTCCCGGGGATATCAATCTCAAAGCATACAACAGGATTTTTTTTAAGAATTTCAACCTTTCTTCCGTCCTGTGCAGAATGAAAATAAAGGGTGCCCGATTTATATCCGTAGCTCATGGGGACGATGTATGGCTTTACTCCGTCAAACAATCCCAAACGGCAGACGTTCGCTTTATCAAGAATCTTTTCTATTACGTCTTTGTCTCTCAGTTCCTTGTCTCTTCTCCTCATACATCCCCCGGTTACTGTACCGTTTAATCTGTATCGAGCAGATCAAGTCCTACAAAAACTTTACTGCTGTACCGTATACCATAACTTCTGCCGCACCCTGCATTACTGCAGAAGAAGCATAACGGATGTTTATTACACCATCAGCTCCAAGCTTTTCAGCTTCTTCCACCATCCTTTTGGTAGCTTTTGCCCGGGCTTCGTTTATCATGTCTGAATAGCCCTTTAACTCTCCCCCGACAATAGTTTTAAATCCAGCCATAATATCTTTTCCAATATTCTTTGACTGAATAACTGCACCCTTAACCAGTCCAAGGGTTTCCAATTCTTTCCCTGAAATGTAATCAGTATTTACCAAGATCATCTTCCTCTCCTCTTTTTATTTCTTTTATCCTCTGAATAAGTACTGCCAGGAGTACCCCCAACGCTACAAGTACTAATCCCAAAATAAGAAAACGTATACATGAAGCCCCGGGAATAGCTTTGAAAATTACAAAATAGAAACCTCCGAAAACAGCAATAATCACTGCAACACCTATCGCTGACAAAATCGGCGCTGTATACCGTTTCATACACTACCTTCCTTCCGAAAAAATGCGCTGTTGACCTT
>JANTFL010000144.1 GCA_024763455.1 Sediminispirochaeta sp.
CGGGAGACCGGCAATCTTAAGAAGTTAGTGACTGAAGGGGAGATCAGCTTTACCCTTTCCAAGGGTAACCTGGAAGAGGGAGCAGCTCAAGCTAAAGAAGCATTTTCAAAAGGGATTATCTCTGTTAGTGAATGGAATAACTATGTTTACTATGTCCGAAGCAGCACAGCTGCTGAATTATCCAAAACGACTGGGTACTGGGAGGCTTACCGTTATCTTGAAAAACTGCCGGAGGATGAAAAAGGTATACCTGCCATCATGACTCTTACACAACAGATGCACTACAACTGGGAGGTCGGCGTTCATAACACATTTGTGGACTACTATAATAAAAAATATTTTGACCTGGCCCGGAAAACCCTGGAAGAGGGGCTATTAAAGGATCCGGAAAGCAAAGTTATTTTAAGAGATCTAAGCCGACTGGATAGATAAACTACAGTAGAAGGACGAAATTGATGAAAAAATTACGGTTGGGAATAGTACAGTTAAACACAAGGGATAACATTGAAGAATCCTTTTCAGAAATAGAACGACTTGTTGCAGAGTGTGCCGAAGAGGACGCCGGTCTGGTTCTGCTTCCTGAACTTTCCACCTATCTTTCAGAAAATGATGTGCTCTCTATCGCCGAAACACTGGGTGGAGATATAATCCGCAGGTTCAGGGATATTGCAAAAAAATACAGCATATATCTGAACAACGGCAGTTTTGTAGAAAAGGCAGATAACGGCAAAGTTTTTAATACCTCTGTTCTTATTAATCCTAAAGGAGAAGTGGAAGCATTCTATCGGAAGATCCATCTTTTTGATATTGATCTTTCAGGAGGACTCTCATACAGGGAATCGGACCGGTACAACAGGGGCAGTTCTGTAGTAGTAAGCAAGACAGAAATGGGAGATTTCGGATTCTCAATCTGTTATGACCTGCGGTTTCCTGAACTCTACAGAAGCCTAACCGAAAAGGGAGCCAAACTGATATTCATACCCGCAGCCTTTACCATGCACACCGGCAAAGATCACTGGGAGCCGCTTTTGCGGGCCAGGGCTATTGAAAATCAGGTATACATCGCAGCAGCGGATCAGATCGGAAAACATCCCGACAACAAGTCATGCTACGGCAACAGTATGATTATAGATCCCTGGGGAAAGGTTATTGCACGAGCCTCCGACAGGGTCGGCTATATTACAGCAGACGTGGACTGGGATTACCTTGCTGAGATCAGAGGTAAAATTCCCTGCCTGAAAAACAGGGTAAATTTCAATTAAACTCAATCTTTGGATTTGACACACCGGAACCCCCGGGTTCTGCTAAAGGAAGAAGGGTTAAATCCTGAGCGGTAGGTAATGCGGAGGAATACAGCATTGGGAGTTCCCCAGCTGCCGCCGCGGACAACTTTTTTTGTATCATCGAAATCTTTCTTTAGAGCACCGGGATACGGGCGGTAATAATCTGCAGTCCATTCAGCGGCATTCCCCGCCATATCGTAGAGACCAAATCCATTGGGAGGATATGTGCCCACCGGTTTGGTTCCCATCTTGCGTAATCCAAGGATCCGCCAAAGACCGGCCAGGAAGGATTCTCCCTTAAAGCGGTAGTTCGCTTTTGAAGGATCAGGTTCGTTACCCCAGGGGAACCACCAGTTTTCTGCACCGCCTGAAGCTGCATACTCCCACTCTGCTTCTGTGGGCAGACGTTTTCCTGCCCACTCTGCATAAGCTGCTGCATCATTCCAGGTTACGTTTACCACAGGATGATCCTCACGTCCCCTTTCGGCATACTTCTCCCAGCTTCCCTGAGCTTTATAGCCGGTTGCATTCACAAACTCTCTGAACCGGGCATTGGAAACCTCATGGATATCCATATAGAACGCTTGTATTGTAACAGGATGAACAGGGACCTCATCTCCGAACCAGCCTTCTGCAGTGGATCTATTCATCTCGGGAACATTCTTTCCCAGCTCTGCAAGTTTCTGAAGCTCAGATTTATCTGTACCCATTTGATATACCGTTCCAGGAATCTCCGCCATTCCTCCGGGGACAGTTCCATCCTCCGGAAACAGCGTAACGGTAAAAAGGAAAAGAAATAACAAAGAAAAAATCCTTCCCATTCTTACAATATACAGATTATAACGGGAAAAATAAAATTTTTTCTCAGTAGGAATTATAACTGAGAATGGACTCCAAATCCCTTCGGTGTTTTACAGGTGCGCTGCCCGGTTCCGGATACCCCAGGGTAATGAGCAGGGGAATGCTCTTACTTCCCGGAACATTCAGGAACCCTTTTACCTTCCTTTCGTTAAACCAGCCAATAATACAGGTTCCCAGATTATCCTCAGCTGCCTGGAGGCAGAAATGTTCCACAGCCATTCCGATATCCATAAGATAGTATGGTTTCTTTTTTACGTATCCCCCGACAGCTGCACTGGCATTGGGAGGTTCCGCTACAACGGCTGCAATGACAGGGGCATGAGTGACAAATTTGTTCAGTCTGGTCAACGGAAGAAAGGTTGCATCTGCCAGCTTTCTCACCCTCGGCGGCTCATCGACTATGACAAAATGCCAGGGCTGGGAATTGCAGGCGGAAGGGGCAAGTCTGGCTGCTTCAACTGCCCTCTCAACAAGAGAGCGGTCCACAGGTTTATCGAGATACTTACGCGCACTGTACCTTTTTTCAGCAAGTTTCAAAAAAGAGGATGTGGTTACCGTGTTTTCCATTCCATTCTTCCTTTATTGTATATGATTTCTACAATCTTCTCCTCAAGCATATAAGCGAGATACGCTCTGATTGTACTTAAAAGAAGTACATACTGATTCCCGTTCAGTTCCAGACCGTAGCGGCTGCACAGGAGTTCAAGGAGTTCTTCTGCAGTTTTTGGGACTCTGCAGATATCCCTGATCTGCTCTGCTATCTCCATTATTTTTGCAATGTTTACATCAGCCATTTCGGTTATACTCCTGACCGGCACACCATGGGAAGGAACAAATTGAATGTTTTCCCGCTCTTTGAGCATTGAAAGTGTAGCAAGATGACTCCTGATATCGTACAGGTAAAAGATATGATACTTGTTAACAATTTCCTCAGGGATCAGTGCATCGGCAGTGAAAAGAACACTGTCAGGGGTTTGAACCCCTATCATCTGTAAAAAATGACCGGGGAGGGAAAGTGCCTCCAAGGGGGTATCCAGAATGGGACCGCTGTCCGGAATGATATCAGTTACCTGTGAAGGGGCAGCAAGCAAAAATTTATTCTGTAGTCTCTTGTGAGGGTATCCGCCATTTAAAAATGATGGTTCAAAGAAGGGATGGTTTATAAACGGCGTTTCGAGTTCAGTTGCCGCAATTCTGCACCCTGTTCTCTTCTGAATAAACGCGTTTCCGCCGATATGATCCGCATTGGAGTGGGTATTAATTATCAGTTTTATCTCCCACTTCTGCTGCTTTACAAACTTCATAACCTGCCTTCCGGCTTCTTTGTCCGAACCGCTGTCAATGAGGAGTACCTCACCATTTTCCTCGTAGACACCGATATTGGATCTGGCAGCAAAATAATATGTATGGTTTGACAGTTGTGTAAGAATATAATCACCCATCAGCTCACCTCTCCTTTTAAAGATACTGAAAGAACAGGAACCAGTCCAATAAGGGAATTGGTAACATAAACAGATCCTTGCACCAGTTCTTCCGGGTAAACAGCTTTTTCAACAATACGGAATCCTTTCCCTTTGTATTCTTCCAAAATCTCCTGTTCTTTAATTCCCGGAAGGACATAATCCGAAACAGGACGGATAATCTCATGCTCTTTTATAATAAGAATATTTCCAGTGTTGGTCTCAGAAACAGATCCGTCAGGGTTAAGGATGACCGCTTCATCATAACCATTCTCCCCTGCCCACTGTCCTGCAATAAAATTATACAAATAGTTTCCGCTCTTATGGTTAAAAAGAAAATTGCCCCGGGGCAGGGGAAAGACCCCAAGAAGGAAACCATTTCTCCCCGTTTTTTTAAGTCTGTGAATGTATGCCTTCGCAGTAACCGTTAGACTGATAAACCCATGAGATTCAGCAGCGATAATCTTTACCCTGGCATCAGCAGTTTCAAGCCGGTTTTTCGTAATCAGATCCCTGATTATTTTTTTAAAAGAAATCCCAGGAAGCAGGACGTTCAAAACATCAGAAGAGCTCCTTTTAAGGCGTTCAATATGTTTTTCAAGATTCCTGACTTCTCCATTTTGAACCAGAATTGTTTCAAAGACACTCCTCCCATACTGAACCATGGGGCTTGAAACTGGAATTGCAGCAGCATTTTCATGGATAATTTTCCCATTCTGCCACACAAATCTATTGTCCAATCTTAAAGATTCAGATTTATGCAGGGACAGAATCTTTCTAAAACTTTCAGCTTTGTGCAGCGTTTCAAAGTATTCCTCCTCTGGACGGGAATCATAAACTATACCACCTCCGGCTGAAAAATAGATCCTCCCGTTATAGATAGCAGCTGTCCTGATCGCTATTGATAGATCCATATTCCCATTAAAACCAATATAACCAATCGATCCTGTGTATATATGTCTTTTAACAGGCTCCAGCTCTTCAATTATCTCCATAGAACGGATTTTCGGGCAGCCGGTTATTGATCCTCCGGGAAAAGCTGCTTTTAGCAGATCAATACTATCCTTATCCCCTGCCAGGGTTCCTTCGACATAGGAAACCAGATGATGTACGTTCCGGTAGCTTTCAAGAGTTTTATGTGCAGTGACCCTCACACTCCCTGCATCACTCACTTTCCCTATATCGTTTCTCAAAAGGTCAACTATCATGGAAAGTTCAGCCTCATCCTTTTCACTTTCCAACAGTTCCTCTTGTAACTTTCGGTCCTCTTTTGGCGTCTTGCCTCTTGGTCTGGTCCCCTTTATCGGTCGAGCTTCAATCCGGCTTCCTTCCTGCTTAATAAACCTCTCAGGAGATGTCGAAACGATGGAGTGATCTCCGCAGTTCAGAAAAGAAAAAAAGGAAGCTGGATTTTCTTCAAACAGTTCGTAATAGAGGCTGTAAACATTCCCTGCAAAGGGGGCTGAAAACCGCTGAGACATATTTACCTGATATATATCTCCAGCTTTGATATACTCAATTATTCCGGCAATGATTTCGGTGTATTCACCTTTTGTAAAGTCCGATTCCATATCTCCTGCATAAAAAGGATTATCCTGTACTGAATACCTGGTCCCGGCTGCTTTTTGTAAATCGGCTTTCAATCCGGATATACCCTGCTCATCCGATCCATCGTA